>JACYME010000237.1 GCA_015272155.1 Leptolyngbyaceae cyanobacterium T60_A2020_046 | reverse complement strand
ATAAGTGCTAATAGAGTTCGTATTTCATGAGCTGGCAGGGCAGCGTGCCGTTACACACCGGAAAACGCTGGGAGGATTTAAGGCCAATGGATTGGGCCAGTTCCTTATTGCCGCTGAGGATGAAAGCCGTCCAGCCTTTAAAGCGCTGTTTCAGAACATCGCCCAGTTGCTTGTAGAGTGCGCCCAGATCTTCCCCTTTGCCAAGACGTTCTCCATAGGGCGGGTTACAGAGCAGAATGCCGCTGCGGGCGGGTGGTTCTGAGTCCTGTAGGTCGCGCTGGTAGAACTGGACGGCGCTGGGCACCTCGCAGTTGTGGGCGTTGGTGCGGGCTTGGACGATAATGGCGGGATCGCGATCGCACCCCACAATTGGGGCGGGCAGGGTGTCTCGTTGGGCCGCTTGGGCATCGCGCTGGAGCCGCCCCCACAGCACAGCGTCGAAATCCGGCCAGGTTTCAAAGCCAAAGCGATCGCGAAATAGCCCCGGCGCACGGTTGAGGCCCACCAACGCCGCCTCTAGGGGCAAGGTGCCTGACCCACAGAGGGGATCGTAGAAGGCCTGGGAGAGCTGCCAGCCCGTCATCTGGATCAGGGCAGCGGCGAGGGATTCCTTCAGCGGTGCTGCGCCGACAGCGGGACGATAACCCCGGCGATGGAGGCTGCTGCCGGAGCTATCTAGGCTGAGGGTGGCACGCCCGCGATCGAGATGTACGTTGACGCGCACGTCGGGGGTTTGGGTATCGACCGTGGAGCGCGCCTGAAAGCGATCGCGCTGCTGATCCACAATGGCGTTTTTGACTTGCAGGGCGGTGAAGTGGCTGTGGTTGAGCTGGGGCGTTTTGCCCGTGGCGGTGACGGCCAGGGTGTGTTCTGGGCTGAGGTAGGGCTGCCAGTCGAGCTTGCGGACGCCGCCGTAGAGATCATCCGCATCGCGGCAGGAAAACTCTCGCAGCTTGAGCAAAATGCGGAAGGGAATCCTGGCCCAGAGATTGACGCGATAGAGCAGCGCGCGATCGCCCGCAAAGTGAACCCCACAGAAGCCCAGTTCAACATCCTGGGCTCCGAGGTCAATGAGTTCTTGGGCCGCGATCGCCTCAAGGCCCCGCGCGACCGTTGCAAAATACTGGGCCATTGCCATCCCCCCACGAACCTCGGTGGCTGAAGGTGAACATGACCTCGCCCGCGATCGCGGACGAGGTCGCTTACCCCACTTCCTGGGAAGTCTTCACCTGAGGCTGGGCCTGGGGTTGGAACTGGAAGAGGGTGTAAACAACGTTCCGGCGAATCCCCGTCATCATGTCGAGGAAGAGCTCGTAGCCTTCGCTCTTGTACTCAATCAGCGGATCCTTCTGGCCATAGCCGCGCAGGCCTACTGTTTCGCGCAGGGCATCCATCTGCTGGAGGTGCTCGCGCCAGAGGGTATCAATCTGCTGAAGGATGAAGAAGCGCTCTGCCTCGCGCATCAGGCCAGGCTTCATCTGATCCACCTGGGCTTCCTTCATGTCGTAGGCAATGCGTACCTGTTCGTGCAGAAAGGTCTTAATCTCGCCAATGGAGAGGGCTTCGAGCTGAGCAGGCTCCAGATCTTGGAGCAGGTACACAAACTCCTTCACCTTGTCGAGCATTTCGGGGAGCTTCCACTCCTCCGAGGGCAGTTCTGGGTTGATGTAGGCCTCCACGATGTCATCCATCGTTTGCTCGGCGTACTTCATCACCAGTTCCTTCAGTGCCAGCCCTTCGAGCACACGCCGCCGCTCGGCATAAATGGCCCGCCGCTGGTTGTTCATCACCTCGTCGTATTCAAAGACCTGCTTCCGAATGTCGTAGTAGTAGGTTTCAACCTTCTTCTGTGCGCCTTCGAGGGATCGGGTCAGCATCCCCGATTCAATGGGCATGTCTTCTTCAACGCGGAAGGCGTTCATGAGGCCCGCGACGCGATCGCCGCCAAAAATCCGCAGTAGGTTATCCTGCAAACTCAGGAAGAATTTGGTGGAACCGGGGTCGCCCTGGCGGCCAGCCCGGCCTCGCAGTTGGTTGTCCACCCGACGCGATTCGTGGCGCTCGGTGCCGATGACGTGGAGGCCACCTAGCTCAATCACGCGATCGTGCTCTGCCCCTGTAAAGGCTTCGTACTCGCCGCGAATTTGGGTATAAACTTCCCGCAGTTTTGCGATGACAGGATCATCGGTGGGCGCTTTTTCCGCCGCGATCGCCACCTTTTCCTCGGCCTCCAGTTCCGGCAGGCTTTGCTCGCCGTGGGTTGCCACTGCAAAATCCACCGCTGCCTTCAGGGCGTTCTCCGCGTCCTTCGACAACTCCGTCGGGAAGATGTCGGGCGAGGCTTTCCAGGTCTTGACCTTTTTGCCGGGGGTAAAGCCCTGGGCCTTGCTGCGCCCCTTGATAGCAGGGACGGTGGCGATCGCAAAACCCTCCTCATCCTCCGGCATCACAATGCGCGGCATCAGGTATTCACGGATTTTGAGGCGCGCCATGTAGTCGGCGTTGCCGCCGAGGATGATGTCGGTGCCGCGACCGGCCATGTTGGTGGCGATGGTCACCGCTCCGCTGCGTCCGGCCTGGGCGACAATTTCCGCCTCGCGCTCCACATTCTCGGGCTTGGCGTTCAGCAGATTGTGGGGAATGTTCAACTCTGACAACAGGGTTGAGAGGAGTTCTGACTTTTCTACGCTGGTCGTCCCCACCAGCACCGGGCGTCCGGTCTGGTGCATTTCCGCACATTCCTGGGCGACGGCCTTCCACTTCGCTTCTTCGGTTTTGTAGACCACATCGGCCAAATCCCGACGGCGCGAGGGCTTGTTGGTGTCGATGACGGTGACTTCCAGGTCGTAGATTTTCTCGAATTCCGGCTCTTCGGTTTTGGCGGTGCCCGTCATGCCCGAGAGTTTGGGATAGAGCAGGAAGAAATTCTGGTAGGTAATGCTAGCGAGGGTTTGGGTTTCGGGCTGAATTTCGACGTGCTCCTTTGCCTCGATCGCCTGGTGCAGGCCGTCGCTCCACCGCCGACCCGGCATCACGCGCCCGGTGAACTCATCCACAATGACCACTTCGCCATTGCGCACGATGTAGTTCACGTCTTTGATAAACAGTTCCTTACCCTTGATGGCATTGAAGATGTAGTGCGCCCAAGGATCCTTGGGATCAAACAGATCTTGAACCCCGAGCAACTCTTCTGCGCGGATGAAGCCTTCGTCAGTGAGCAAAACGTTGCGGGCTTTTTCATCCACTTCGTAGTGCTCGTCACTGTTGAGCTGGCGGGCCACATCGGCAGCGCGGGTGTACTTTTCGCTAGGCCGCTCCACCTGTCCAGAGATGATCAGCGGCGTCCGCGCTTCGTCGATGAGGATCGAGTCCACTTCGTCGATGATGCAGAAGTTGAAGGGGCGCTGCACCACATCGGCGATCGCAGTAGCCATGTTGTCGCGCAGGTAGTCAAAGCCAAATTCGCTGTTGGTGCCGTAGGTGATGTCGCAGGCGTAGTTTTTCTTCCGTTCGTTAGGGCTCATGCCCTGTTGAATCAAGCCCACCTCTAGCCCTAAAAATCGGTGAATTTGCCCCATCCATTCCGCGTCGCGGCGGGCGAGGTAGTCATTCACGGTGACGATGTGGACGCCTTTGCCCGTCAAAGCGTTGAGGTAGGAGGGGAGGGTAGCCACGAGGGTTTTTCCTTCCCCGGTCTTCATTTCCGCGATTTGCCCATCGTGGAGCACCATGCCGCCCACAAGCTGCACGTCAAAGTGGCGCATCCCCAGCACCCGCTTGGAGGCCTCGCGCACCACGGCGAAAGCCTCTGGCAGTAAGTCGTCCAGCGATTCTCCCTTTTCCAAGCGCTGCTTGAATTCGCCTGTTTTGGCGGCTAACGCCTCGTCGGACAACGGCTGGATTTCTTCTTCCAGGAGGTTGATCTCGACAACATCGGGCTTATAGCGCTTGAGCTTGCGGGCGTTGGGGTCACCAAGAAGGGCTTTTAGCATTGGGCTGAAAACGAAGAGTTACTAGAGATCTTAGTCAATCGGATGACACCCCACGCTGACAAGGGGCAATTCCCTCACTCGCTGAGGTTGAAAAATCGGGCGTGAAAAATCGGGCGTTGAAGCTTTTCGATCCTACCACCTGAGTCTGGGTTGGGCTGGGCTGCGATGGAGGCGGGGGGCGGCAATTTTCGCGATCGCCCGCCAGATAGCCTGAGCTTAGTGCTATGGTGAAAACTCGAAACTTTTGAAAGTTATAAGTCTTCGGCTGGGTGTATTTCGTCAGCACGGGCGAGTTCAGCCCTGGGTCATCGGTGACATGGCGCTTGAAGCAACGTTGACAGTTTGTGCAGGGCTGAGGAAACGGCAGAAGAGTCGCCGTCGCCTACAGATGCGCTTACAGGGGCTAACTCCTCAGCTCTGGTTTTGCCGTGACGATTTATCCCGAGAACATTCCCCAGCGTGGCATCGACGACGAGGCGGGGTCTAAAGGCTGTCTGTACGGTTGAGCATCCGTAGGGTGCGGCTTAGCGTTCCGTGTGGGCCGAGGTTGTTTGTCTTTAGACCCCAGGGGCATTGTGCATTGTGCCTTGTGTTGTCGAATCCACTTCATTCCCCTCGCTGTCATGGATTGTCGCCATATTCAATTTCAGTACGTTGAAACGTTGACCCCTGCTGAGCTGGCTCAGCTGCGATCGCTGTTTGATGTTGCCGCTTTTTGGGCCTGCGATCGCCCCGCTGAAGATCTTGCGATCGCGATCGCCCATAGCCACCCCGTCGTGGTGGCGTGGGATGGGGCAGCGCTAATCGGGTTTGCCCGCGCCACCTCCGATGGCGTGTATCGCGCCACCATTTGGGACGTGGTGATTCACCCTCACTACCAAGGAGCCGGACTCGGGCGCAAGCTGGTGCAAACCGTGTTGGGTCATCCGCACATGAGCCGGGTCGAGCGGGTCTATTTAATGACGACGAATCAGCAACGCTTTTACGAGCGCATCGGGTTTCAAGAAAACCCAACCACGACGATGGTGCTCTTTAACCAGCCCTTTGACCTCAGCGCCGAATGGGCCACGGCCGATTCGGGTGAGGCGGCTGAAGAAGTACAGGAGCGATCGCGCTAGCCCATTTCCGCAGCAACGCCATCACCGTCGGCTCGTACCCCAACTCACCCCCTACCCGGGGATCCGAGTTGGGGAGAAAGGTTTATCCCCATTCTCTGAAGCAGGGCTACAAAACCGATCTCTTCAAAACTCCTCTTCCACAATTGGGAAAGGGGCGAGGGTGAGGGCCAAGTGTAGCGGCAAAGTACAGAATTGTTAACAGAAATTGGCATTAGAACCGCAAGGGTGGGGGATGGGTCAATTGGGGCTCCCCCGTGCTGCCCATGTTGCCCACGTAATACCCCAAGCCAGAAAAAACGGACATCGCACCCCAGCGCGAACCGCTACGAGCGCAGTTGCAAAATTTGGGCCGCCATCGCCAGACTGTCTTGGTACAAAACATCCTCGCCCCAGCGCTGGAGTTGTTGCCCCAAAATCAGATCGGCCCGCTGGTCAGACAAGGCGCTCACCTGCTCCACCCGGCACGATTGCGCGCCGCCCCCTGCTTCCATCCGCATACAGCCTGTGGTTTCAGAACAGAGAATGGTGCAGCAGTTGGCGCTGAGGTTGCTGGAGGTAATCCGCAGTCCGATCAAGTCACCAATCACCTCACCGGCATCAGCGACGGGGGTCGCGGCGAGTTCAGCCTCCACTTCGCGACCGTTGGAGCCTTCAAAGTAGACCTTGCGGATGTCATAGTCACCACCTTCGTGGACGTAGCGCTTGGGAACCCAGTTGAGGCGGCTGGCAAACCAGCCCAAAAACATCAGGGCTTGGGCGGTATTGCCTTGTTCGTGGTCGATGCTGATGTTGTCGATTTCCACCAGGGCTTCCCGCCGCTCGGGGGGATCAAAGGCTTCGGCGGTGAGTTCTTGCCAGGGCGATAGGCGGTGCCAGTTGAGATCTGCAATATAGGTGCCAGACTCAGTAATTGACTGAATTTTGAGGATTTCTGGCTCAGCTTCGCTGAAATAGCTGGAATCGACGATCAGACAATTGCTGGCTTGGGCAAGCTCGCGGAAAATGCCCTGCTCGGGGTTGGGGGTGGCTTTCCACCAGACAAATTTGGGTAGCTCGCCAATCATCAGGGCAGAAATGACGTTGGCGGCGCGTTCGAGGGCGGCTTTGGTGCCGCGCAGGGTGATGTACTCGCAGCAGATCAGGTTGCTGGCGTTGCGCTTTTGGACGGGGCAGTAGGCCGAGACTTGGGTGGTGATGCCGTCGCCGTCGTAGCCCAGGGTGGGGCAGAGGGTGATGACGCGGCCGGGGTTATGGCCCGCGATCGCTTCACTCAGGTTAAAGCCCCGCACATCGGGATTTTTGATGACCTTCTGGGTGTCGGACAGCTTGGCATATTCTTCGCGCAGCTTAGCGAGGGTATGCTCCCCAACGCGGCCCGTCACCCGCAGGCCATAGGCCATCTGGGCTTGACGCACGGCTTCGCGCGTTTGGGGGCCATGAAATCCGTCGATTTCGCCCTTGTAAAATCCCAGCGCGCCGAGAAGTTGTTGAAACTCTTCGGGCTCGTAGACCACGATGCTAAAGGTGCTGGCGCGAGTTGCGACAGGGGCCGTCATGCCCGAGTCTTGGCTCCGCCAGATATTTCGCAGCTCGCTCTCAATCTCCTCAATGGAGATGTCGATGGGTTTTTGGAGCGCAACAACAGGGGTCATCGTCATGGCTGTTTAGAGAAATGAGGGGCAGGAATCGATACCGGAAGCACAGGGTCACGCAGTCAACAATGGCCTGGGAAAAGCGGGGCGAGGAAAGTTTGTTCGGGGTGCGGGGTCAACGGTTAGGCGCGATCGCCTCCATGCTATCGAACTCCATGACAACTCAGCGGATCCTCAGAATTGAGGAATTGAGAGCGATCGCGGCTTGATCAGGGGATCAAAGGCGTCGCCAGCGGCGATCGTCCCGGTTGAGCAGTAGCTCCGCCTCCACCGGCCCCCACGTACCCGCCTCATACAGCGGAATCGCCGCCGGGTCAGCGGGCGCATCCCACACCTCCAGCAATGGCGTCAACAACCGCCACGAGGCTTCCACCTCATCCCCCCGCGTAAACAGGGTTTGATCACCCAACATACAGTCCACCAACAGGCGGCCATAGGCGTCTGTATTTTGGGCACCAAAAGCCGCGTCATAGCGAAAATCCATCTCCACCGATCGCGTCCGCAGCGAGTTCCCCGGCGTCTTCACCTCAAAGCGCATCGAGATGCCCTCATCGGGCTGAATCCGCAACGCCAACACGTTGTGGTTCAACTGCTTCGCCGCCGACTGAAACATCATGAACGGCACTTCCTTAAAGTGAATCGAAATCTCCGACACTTTCTTCGGCATCCGCTTGCCCGTGCGCATGTAAAACGGCACCCCTTTCCAGCGCCAGTTATCCACCGCCAGTTTCAGCGCTGCATAGGTCGGCGTCGTTGAGGTCGCGCTCGCCCCCTCCTCATCGCGATAGCCCGGCACCTGATGGCCCTTCATCCAGCCCGGCGCATACTGTCCGCGCACCGCACTTTGAGCAATATCGTCCAAATGGGCTAAGCGGGTCGCTTGCAGCACCTTTACCTTCTCATTGCGAATGCTGTCTGCTTCCAGGGAGTTGGGCGCTTCCATCGCCGTCAGGCAAAAGAGCTGCATCAGGTGATTTTGCACCATGTCGCGCAGGGCACCCGCCGTTTCGTAATAGCCCGCGCGCCCCTCTAGGCCGACCGTTTCAGACACCGTGATCTGCACATGATCGACAAACTGACGGTTCCACAGGGGCTCAAAGATGGCATTCGCAAATCGAAAAACCATCAGGTTTTGCACCGTCTCTTTGCCGAGGTAGTGGTCGATACGATAGATCTGGTCTTCGCGGCAGACCGCTTGCACCACGCGGTTGAGGACGCGCGCCGTGGCGAGGTCTTTGCCAAAGGGCTTTTCAATGACGAGGCGCTGCTTGGTGGGCTCGAGCAACATGCCCGCATTGCCGAGCTGTTGAGTGGCTTCGCCAAAAAATCGCGGCGCAACGGAGAGATAGAAGACGCGGTTGCCTCGGGTGCCGCGCTGTTCGTCTAGCTCTGACAAAAAGGCCTTGAGCTTGTGGTAGCTCTCAGTCTGGTCGATGTTGCCGGGGCAGTAGAACAGGCTACGGGCGAAGTCTTGCCAGACAGCCTCGTTGCCGATGCCACCGCCAAATTCCTCAACGCCCTCGCGCATGTGGTCGCGGAAGAAGTCGTGGCTCCAGTCGCTGCGGGAGACGCCGACGATGGTGAGTTCTGGCGGCAGGCGACGTTCGCGTTTCATCTGATACAGCGCGGGCACAAGTTTGCGCTGGGTGAGGTCGCCGGATGCGCCGAAGATGACCAGGATCTGAGGTTCGGGGATGCGGTCTTGTTGGAGGCCGACGCGGAAGGGGTTTTCGAGGAGGCTGACCATAGACGGAGGAGGAAAGGGTGGGGGAGTGAGTGGGTGGGAAGGAGGTGTCCGTTTCCCAGCGGCGGTGGCGGATGAAGGGGGGAATCTCAAATGCGGGCTGGGGCGTTGGAGATTCCCTACCGGATACCGTTATGCGGGGGAGAGTTGCTTGACTTTGGTGACGAGGGCATCCATCAGCGCGTCGAAGGGCTGGATGAATTTGTCGATGCCTTCTTCGAGGAGTTCGGCCATGATCTGGTCGAGGTCGATGCCGAGTTCTGCCAGGCTGGCGATCGCGGCTTGGGCGGCTTCGACATCTTGCTCAATGCGGCTAGCCACATCGCAATGGTCAGCACAGGCCTCGATGGTGTTAGGGGGCAGGGTGTTGACGGTGTCGGGGCCGATCAGCTCATCCACGTACATGACATCGCTGTAGGCGGGGTTTTTGGTGCTGGTGCTGGCCCACAGCAGGCGCTGGACACGAGCTCCTTTGGCGGCGAGGGCTTGCCAGCGATCGCTGCTAATAATCTTTTTGTATTCCTGATAGGCCAGCTTGGCGTTGGCGATCGCGATTTTGCCCTTGAGGTTGGCAAGGCGAGCTTGGCGATCGGCATCCGTCGTGGCCGCAATTTCTGCATCCAGGCGATCGTCCACCTTGCTATCAATGCGGCTCAGGAAAAAGCTCGCCACCGACGCCAAGTTGCGCACATCCTGACCAGCCGCAGCCCGCGCCTCCAGCCCACGAATGTAAGCCCAGGCCGTGTCGATGTAGCTCTGCACCGAAAACAGCAGCGTCACATTCACATTGATGCCATCGCGGATGGCAGCTTCCACGGCGGGCAACCCTTCCGGCGTGCTCGGAATTTTGATCATCAGGTTGGGGCGTTGGATGGCCTCGGCATAGCGTCGGGCCTCGCGCAGGGTGCTGTCGGGATCGCGGGCGAGGCTGGGGGGCACCTCTAGGCTGACGTAGCCATCCACGCCGCTGCTGGCGTTATGGATGGGCAGCAGGATGTCGCAGGCGTTGCGAATGTCGTCAAATACTAGGGATTCGTAGATTTCCTCGACGGATTTGCCCGCCCGAATCCCGGCTTCAATGTCGGCATCGTAAATGGCATTGCCCGCGATCGCCTTTTCAAAAATCGCTGGGTTGGACGTAATGCCGTGGACATCGCGACTCTCAATCAGTTGAGCCAGTTCGCCCGACTGCAAAATGTCGCGGCTCAGGTTATCCATCCACACGCTCTGGCCATAATCTTTTAAATGCAGGATGGGGTTGTCAGCGATCGAAGTCATAAAAACTCTCCAGTGTTTCAGTGGGCAATGGGGCGACAAAATCAACGGCTAGAGCCGTTTTGACGTGCGTGAGCTAACGCCCTGGCGCAACCAAATCTGTCTGTTCGCGGATGCGCTCTTGAATAAACGATTCCACCAGCTCAACATCTTCTGAACTGCCAATGATCAGCGGCGTACGCTGGTGCAGTTCACCGGGCACAACATCGAGCAAGCGCTCCGTGCCCGTGCTGGCGCGCCCCCCCGCTTGCTCCATCAAAAAGGCGAGAGGAGCCGACTCATACAGCAGGCGTAGCTTGCCCTCGGGCTTTTTGACCGTGCCGGGATACAAGAACACGCCCCCCTGCATCAAAATGCGGTGAAAATCGCCAACTAAGGCACCGCTGTAGCGCAGGGAATAGCCCTCATGTCTGTGAACATAGCGAATGTAATCGCGAATGGACTCCTCCCATTGCCAGAAATTTCCTTCGTTGACGCTGTAATTGGGGCCGTGCTCGGGCATACGAATGTTCTCAGCGGCGAGGATGAATTCCCCTAAGCTGGGGTCGAGGGTAAAGGAATGGACGCCGCGCCCCAGGGAGTAGACCAGCACCGTGGTAGGGCCGTAGAGAATGTAGCCCGCGGCGAGTTGCTCGTGGCCGTTTTGCAGCAGATCGCTGGCAGCCTGGTCGAGGTCTTCTCCGGTCTGGCGACGGATGGCAAAAATCGATCCCACATTGAGGTTGATATCAACGTTTGAGGAACCGTCAATGGGGTCATAGAGCAGGGTATAGCGCCCGATGGGGCAGTTCTCAGGAATGTAGTAGGGTTTCTCCATTTCTTCGGAGGCGAGGCGACACACCAAGCCGCTCTGCTGAAAAACAGAAATGAAGACATCGTTGGCAAAAACGTCCATTTTTTTGACTTCTTCGCCCTGGACGTTGGTGCGCCCAGTAAAGCCAAGGGCGTCCTCAACAAGGCCCGATCGCGACAGGCGGCGAGCAATCAGTTTCCCGGCGAGGGCAATGCGCGACATCAGGGCGCTGAGGTCTTGGGCCTCGGGGCCAAAGCTCTGGAGCTGTTGCAAAACGTGGCGCGACAGGGTGGTGCAGTCGCGATCAAGGGCGTGGGTTTGGGCGGGTTGATAGTCGTCAACCATGCGTTCCTCCTGGCCCGTAGGCCGTGGCTTCGCGGTCAGGGTCATCCCGCTTTGGTGCAAGGGGCAGATTCGGTCGGAAGGACTCTGCGCTTTGTTCCCTATGGTAGAAAGCTTGAATTTGAAATGGGGTGACTCTTTAGATCAGCTAAAGAAGTATTGTCTTTAGGTAAAGGAAATGTCGGATGAAGCCCGAATCGCACCCCGCGATCGCAAGAAAAATTCATCATCTAGCTGTAAAAAAGTAAGTTCAAACTGTCGCTGAACTTACACTCCCTTCAACTTTGTTTGAATATGTTTGAATTTTGCAGGATTGACCCCGGCAAAAAATAAAGAACTTTGCAATTGTGATTCTGCAATTCTGAAAAAACCTGTCGCTGCTTCGCAAAGGTCATTCTGGGCAGGATATTCAAGTCATTCAGCACGGCGTTTCATCGTTGAGGGATGGGGTTATGGGTCAAATAAGCGCATTGGAATTTTGACCAGCGGGGGCGATTGTGCCGGGCTCAATGCTGCGATTCGCGCTGTGGTGCATCGCGCGATCAGCACCTATGGATGGGAGATGATTGGCATTTTGCGATCGACCCAAGGGCTCTTGCAGCGCCCCATCGATGCCCGCCCGCTAGAACTCACCGACACCTACTCCCTACTCACCACCGGGGGCACTATCCTTGGTACGACCAACAAAGGGAATCCCTTCGCATTTCCCAAGGCAGATGGCACGGTCGGCGATTGTTCGGAGGAAATTATCGACGGCTATCGGCAGCTTGGCCTAGACGCCCTGATTGGCATTGGCGGCGACGGCAGCCTCGCGATTTTGCGCAAGTTGGCCGTGCAGGGGGGCTTCAACCTGGTGGCGATTCCCAAAACCATCGACAACGATCTCGGCAGCACCGAGCGCTCCATCGGGTTTGATACGGCGGTCAATATTGCGACAGAAGCCCTCGATCGCCTCCATTTCACCGCCGCCAGCCACTCCCGCGTCATGATTTTAGAGGTCATGGGGCGCGATGCCGGGCACATTGCCGTGAGCGCTGGCATTGCGGGCGGGGCCGATATCATCCTGATTCCTGAAATTCCTTACTCCCTTGATGCTGTCTGTGGCCAAATCGAAGCCTTGAAAGCACGGGGGCGTAACTTTGCGCTGATGGTGGTGGCGGAGGCGGTCTGCACTGAGACGGGTGAAAAAGTAACGCGCACTCATGCCCTCAGCCAGTGTCGTCTGGGCGGGGTCGGGCAATATCTGGCGGATCACATTTCGGCAAAGACCGAGGCGGAGACACGGGTCACGGTTTTGGGGCATGTGCAGCGCGGCGGCACTCCCTCCCCGCTAGATCGGCTCATTGCCACAGCCTTTGGGGTGGCGGCGGTGGATCTGATTGCCGAGGGGCAGTTCGATCCCATGGTGAGCTGGCAACACCGCCGGGTGGTGAGTGTGCCCATTGAGCGCGCGATCGCCCATTACCAGGCCGTGGATCCCCACGGCACCCTAGTCAGAACTGCCCGCGCGATGGGGATTTGCATGGGCGATCGCGTCCCCGAGCGCGCGCCTCAAGCCGCCGTCGCCCTGCCCTAGAACGTCAGCATAGAACCCCGGTTTTTCCTTGGCAATTCGCCCTATTTCGTCAATAGCCCTCGAAGAAACTGGGGTTCTCACCTCTTAACCCTCGCCCCTTTCTTAACCTCTTGCCCTCTCACCCCTTACCCCCTCACCCCGTGCGTTTCTCAACCCCAATAGGTTCGGTATCCCCCCCTTCAGAGAATGGAAGGCTCCACGCACACTAGAGATAGCTGTTAAGCCGGAGCAAACCTCTATGGGAAAAGTAGTTGGGATTGACCTAGGAACCACGAACTCTGTGGTTGCTGTGATGGAGGGGGGAAAGCCCACCGTCATTGCGAATGCTGAAGGATTTCGGACCACGCCGTCGGTGGTGTCCTACGCCAAGAATGGCGATCGCCTCGTCGGACAAATCGCCAAGCGCGGCGCGGTGATGAACCCTGAAAACACCTTCTATTCCGTCAAGCGCTTCATTGGTCGCCGCTTTGACGAAGTCAGTAATGAATCGACCGAAGTTGCCTACAAAGTGCTCAACGTCGGCAACAACGTGAAGTTGGACTGTCCTCAGGCGGGCAAACAATTCGCCCCTGAAGAAATTTCGGCTCAGGTATTGCGCAAGCTTGCCGATGACGCCAGCAAGTATCTGGGCGAGCCCGTAACCCAGGCGGTGATCACCGTCCCCGCATATTTCAATGACTCCCAGCGCCAAGCCACGAAGGACGCGGGCAAAATTGCAGGGCTTGAAGTGCTGCGCATCATCAACGAGCCCACCGCTGCATCCCTAGCCTACGGTTTGGACAAGAAGAGCAACGAAACCATCCTAGTCTTTGACCTAGGGGGCGGCACCTTCGACGTGTCGATCCTCGAAGTCGGCGATGGCGTGTTTGAGGTGCTGGCGACCTCCGGGGATACCCACCTCGGCGGTGACGACTTCGACAAAAAGATTGTGGACTACCTTGCAGCTGAGTTTCAGCGCAACGAGGGCATCGACCTCCGCAAAGACAAGCAAGCCCTCCAGCGTCTCACTGAGGCGGCTGAGAAAGCCAAGATCGAGCTGTCGAGCACCACTCAAGCAGAAATCAACCTGCCCTTTATCACCGCGACCCAGGATGGGCCGAAGCACCTAGAAATGGTGTTGACGCGGGCGAAGTTTGAGGAGTTGACCGCTGACCTGATTGATCGCTGCCGCATTCCCGTTGAGCAAGCGCTGAAGGATGCCAAGCTCGATAAGAGCGCGATCGACGAAGTCGTGCTGGTGGGCGGTTCGACCCGCATCCCCGCCGTGCAAGCCCTGGTTGAAAAGGTGCTGGGCAAAACGCCCAACCAAACCGTCAACCCTGACGAAGTGGTCGCCGTGGGTGCAGCCATTCAGGGCGGCGTCCTGGCTGGGGAAGTGAAGGACATTCTGTTGCTGGATGTGACACCGCTATCCCTGGGGGTGGAAACCCTGGGCGGCGTCATGACCAAGCTGATCCCCCGCAACACCACCATTCCCACCAAGAAGTCGGAAACCTTCTCGACGGCGGTGGATGGTCAAACCAACGTGGAAATCCACGTTTTGCAGGGCGAGCGCGAAATGTCGAGCGACAACAAGAGCCTAGGAACCTTCCGGCTGGATGGTATTCCTCCCGCTCCCCGTGGTGTACCTCAGATCGAGGTCATTTTTGACATAGACGCGAACGGGATTCTGAACGTTACTGCGAAGGACAAGGGCACGGGTAAGGAGCAGTCCATCAGCATCACTGGGGCTTCGACGTTGGATGAGCGCGAAGTTGAGCGGATGGTGAAGGATGCGGAAAGGAACGCTGCCGCAGACAGGGAGCGCCGCGAGAAGATTGACCTGAAGAACCAGGCCGATACCTTGGCGTACCAGGCTGAAAAGCAGATTGGTGAACTGGGTGATAAGGTTTCGGCGGATGACAAGGCGAAGCTGGAGGGCCAAATCCAGAGCCTGAAGGATGCCGTTGCCGCTGAGAATTATGACCAGATCAAGACCTTGATGACGGAACTTCAGCAGACGCTCTATTCGGTCAGCGCCAATCTATATCAACAGGCTGGTGGTGCTGAGGCCGCAGCCAGTGATCCGGGTGATGGCAGTACGGGCGGTGGCGATGATGTCATCGATGCTGAGTTTACGGAACCTGAGTCGAAGTAGTGACGCCTGAAAGAGGGATGCGATCGCGTCCCTCTTTTTTCCCCTTCATTGAGTCACCGGCTCTAAGCAAGCTTGCTCCGGCTAGCAAGGGCGGATAGTAAATTCCCTGGTCAGTATGCGATGGGGATTTGCTGTCCGTTTTTTTCGGCATCTTGTCAATTCTTCTAGGGTGTCGCCCCGGTGAGGGCGCGGTCTAGGGCTGCGGGGGAAAGGCTGCGGATGATGTCGAGGGGAACGAAGGGCGATCGCGCCAGAATCTCCGTCGTGTAGCGATTGCTCAACACCGCTGCATAGTCCAAATCATCCCGTAAATACCGCTGGAAGAAGGCGTAACTCAACACCTGCAAATAATCTTGGGCGACTGCCGGATCTGGCCCAATCATCGTCGAAGGCACCGGGATCGACTGTTCCCCATTGGAGGGCAGCCCAATCACGGAGAAATGGGTGGCATCTCCCACCAAAATCAAATAGCGCTCTGGGGCACTGAGCCAGCTAAAGGGCTGAATTTGCTCGGGCAAAGCGGGGGCAATGGTATCCGCAACCCCGGCCATGACCGCCGTAGGGATTTGGATTTGCCCATAGCCCTCTGGCCCAAACACGGCGCTGCCGATGGGGTTAACGGCAAAGACCGCTTTTACCCGGTCGTCCCGTAGCCGCGACATTGCGCCTGAGGTAAGCCGTGCCTGACATTGGAGCAACAGCGATGGATTCAGATACAGGAAGGAGGAGCGGCAGGCCGCAGCGAGATTGGCAGGGTTGGGTTGTGCCCCCGCCAAGGCTAGGGCCGTGTAGCCTCCAAAGGACTGCCCAATCACCCCAACATTCTGTAGATCCAGGCGTCTGCGCCAGATGCGATCGCTGACGGCAAACCGCTGAAGCTCATCAATCAGGGCTGAAACATCCTGGGGCCGATGGAGAAACTCCTGGGCGTCAATCAGGGTCGGCGATCGCCCCTCAAGGAGGGACTGGATTTGTTGACTATTACTGCCGGGATGATCCAACGCCGCCACGGCAAACCCCCGCTGAACCAGGTATTCGCTGAGGTCGCGATAGCTGTTGCGATCATCCCCGAGCCCGTGGGAAATGACGATGACGGGCACCCGATCGGGCAACAGCCGCTGGGGGGAAGGGGACTGGGGTAAATAGAGGGTTGCTCGAATGCGGCGCGGCGAAAATGTAAATTCTTGGGTCGTGAATTGATAGGGGGGCGCATCGTTGATGAGCTGTCGCGCAGAATAAATTGCCTCGGAGGGGGTGTCTTCGGGATTGGCGCGGTTTTGCACAAGGAAGATCGCACGGTTGGCCCGGTTGACGGTATCGGTAACTGCCTGGGCGATCGCAACCCCCCGCCGCACATCAATGCGAATACTCGGGTTTGGAAATTTTTGAATCACATTGAGGGGCGTGAGGCCCGCCTCAGGATCCGATGCAGCCAGAATCAACGCGGCTCGCATGGCGGCAAACGCGGGCTTGCGTGAGGGTGTTTGAATCACCTCCCCCAAAATGTTGAGCAGGGTTTCGCCCTGAACGGTGTACAGAAACTGGGCGATCGCCACTTGGGGATGCTCCCCTGGGAGGCCAACGGGCTGCCCCAACACCTGTCGAATATCTTCTAAATCCTGATCAGACAGGTTTAGGGTTTTGGCATATTGCTTAAGCTGGTTACTCAGCCCCTGCCCTGCGGCAAAGTCCGCCAGTTCGCGCACGGAAATCGATCGCTCGATAAAGCCATAGGTGATGATGATCTCCTCAGCCGAGAAAACGGGCAGCGCCACGATCGCCCCGCCCGCCACTGCCAACATTCCGCCCAGCACAAACTGCCAGACCCAGCGATCGCCCCGTCGTACCAGACGAACCGCGATCGGCCTGTGTAAGCGACTGAGGATGCTGGACAACCACCGCATCGACCACACTCCTGGCTGAGTTGAGTCCTGACAAATCGAAGCTAACGCCCCTTTGATGCAGCCACCCCGTCACCTGCCTGAAACTTGTTTTCAGCCCTCTGGCGCAGAGTCAGACGCTGTGATGGCGCGTCGCAAATGCTGCGTTGTTTGGTGGTGCAACCCATGATCGTCAGCCCTGGCTTCGCCGCGATCGGGCTAGACCAAAACCGCCTCTGTTTCGAGAAAATCTAACAGCCCTTCGCAGGCATCCATCAACAGGTCAATGACATACCGAAACCCATCTGCACCGCCATAGTAGGGGTCAGGCACGTCGTTGTCGGTATAGTGACGACAAAACTCACACATTTTTCGCACTTTATGGCGGTAGCGACCCTCGGGGTCAAGGCGCAGCAGGGTGCGATAGTTATCCTCATCCATCGCCAAAATCCAGTCAAAGCGCTCAAAGTCTTCAACGTGGAACTGGCGGGCACAGCCCTGCATTGCAATGCCTTGGTGCTGGGCGGCGGCGGTCATCCGGCGATCGGGCGGGCTCCCGATGTGATAGCTCGACGTTCCAGCGGAGTCACAGGTGACGCGATCGCGCAACCGACGCGACTCCAGCAAATGCACCATAATATTTTCAGCAGCAGGGGAGCGGCAGATATTGCCAAGGCAAACAAATAGGAGTGATGTCGTCATGGGTCTCAGAACGCGTATGATGTCCATCGGCTAGGGCGGTCGCACCATCAACCGCCCCTAGCCCGACGAGCCTCCCTACAGACTCGGTAAGTCAAGCCCGCCAGTGAGTTCCTCCATCCGTTCGCGCATGGTGTCCGTTGATTTCTGGTAAGCATCTTTCATCGCTGTTGTGACCAGCTCAGACAGCAGCTCCGCGCCTTCGTTCAAGGCTTCGGGAGCAATCACCACCCGGCGAGGCTCTTGGTTGCCACTCACCACAACCTTCACCAAACCGCCCCCAGCCTGGCCTTCAATTTCCATCTGCTCCAGATCGACCTGAAGCTGCTTTGCGCCCTCTTGAATCTGCTGCGCTTTTTTGAAGGCTTCGGTCAGTTCCTTCATCTTGCCGAGGCCGAAGCCAAACCCTTGCCCTTTTGTCATAGTCGAACCTAAAACTCTGTAATCAATTCAATCCGGTATCAGCTATCCGATTCTACTGTGGTTTGCGGAGCTGCGACGGCGCGCCCCCTCGCCAGCACCCCTCTGTCCCGCCTATCGCCCTGGGAACTCACCCATCAACCGCACCTCTGGGTGCAGCTTGACACCCCACCGATGCTCAACCTCCGATTGTACGTAGTGAATCAGGTTAAGCACTTCAGTGGCCTTTGCTCCACCTTGGTTGACAATGAAATTGGCATGGAGTGTCGAAACCTGCGCCTGCCCGATTTGAAACCCCTTGAGCCCAGTTTGCTCGATCAACCAACCTGCTGTCCGGGGTAGGGGGTTCCGAAAGACACTGCCACAGCTCGGGAGATGGTAGGGCTGAGTTGCGCGCCGTTGGGCCAAGGCGGCCTGGGTATCTGCCATCACCTCACGGGGATCATGCCCCGGCTGGAGTTGAAAGGTGGCCTGGCTCACAAAGCGCAGTTTCTGTTGCAGGCTAGAGGTGCGATAGCTGAAATTCAAGTTCTTTGGGGTGAGAGCCACGGGCTGACCCGCTACGGTGTATCCCTGAGCAGCGACCAAACTGTCTGCGGCGCAGGTGCCGTGGGCTCCGGCATTCATGAAAATTGCTCCGCCCACGGTGCCCGGAATGCCGACTGCCCACTCTAGCCCCCGCCAACCGCGCCGTGCTGCTTTCCAGGCGAGGTTGGGGAGTGGCTCCCCCGCTGCTGCGGTGATTTGTGCGGCTTCGTCGTCAAAGGAAACGTAACGCAGGTGCCGACTGCATAGGACGAGGCCCGGGAGCCCAAGATCGCTCACTAAGGTATTCGAGCCCGCTCCTAGAAAGGTAATGGGCATCTCTTGATCGCCGGCCCAAGCGATGCAGGCGGCAAATTGATCAATGGTGCGGGGTAAGGCGAACCATTCTGCCTTGCCACCGACCCGGTAGGAGGTAAACCCTGCGAGAGACACCTGTGGCTGTAAGGGACACGTCGTTCCCGGAACGACATCAAGGGTATTTAAGTCTAGGGAAAGCACCATAAATCAAGTTCTCAGCCGTGACTGACGTGGTCGGGATCAAGCGGAGGAGTTATGCACGCTGAACTGTTCTGGCTTCAGCCTCCACGAAGGGGGCCATTACGTCCGGAATAATCCGGTTGAGGTTGCCAGCACCCAAGAATAAAGCCATATCTCCCGGTTGCAACAGGTCTGCAAGGGTTGTGTTGACCGCTTCTAGGGATGGACAGTAATGCACCTGGGGATGGTGGGCCGCGATCGCGGTGTGCAGCGTTTCTCCCGTGATGCCGTGGGTGTTGGTTTCCCCAGCGCTGTAGATATCGGTCACGAGTACCACGTCAGCTTGCCCAAAGGCCTGGCTAAATTCGCTGAGGAAGGCCGCCGTGCGACTGTAGCGATGGGGTTGAAACACAGCGACAATGCGCTGGGTCAAGCTTCCAGTACTGCTCCCAGCCCGCTGCAAAGCGGCGACAGAGAGGGTGGCCTGAATTTCGCTGGGGTGGTGGGCGTAGTCGTCGATGAATTGGATGCCGCTGTGGTAGCCCCGTAGCTCAAACCGCCGCCGTGCGCCTTCAAACTGGGCAAGCCCTGCGGCTAGGTGGCTAAACTCGACGCCGAGGTGACGCCCTACGGCAATCACGGCAAGGGCATTACTCAGGTTGTGTTGCCCCGGTACTGATAGGCGCAGCCGTCCGAGGCGTGTGCCCCGTTCCCACACGTCAGCTTCGGTGTAGGCGGGCTGGGCGTCGATGCGATCGACCCAGATATCGGCGTCGCGATCGCGGTGGAGGCTGTAGGTCAGCGTTGGGGTCAGGGCGGCGCGAATGGTGGGGCAATCCGCTGAGGCAACGGTCACCTTTGTCTGTTGGGCAAACTCTTGAAAGATGTCGATGACTTGGTCAAGATCTTGGTAATGATCGGGGTGGTCGAGTTCGATGTTGGTAATCACCCCAATTTCGGGCACGAGTTTCACCAAAGATCCGTCAGATTCATCGGCCTCTGCCACCAGCCACTCGCCATCTCCGAGCCGTGCGTTCCCTTTCCATGCGCCCACTTCTCCACCAATCACTACCGTGGGGTCGAGGCCCGCTTCCAGTAGAGCGTAGCCCATCATGCTGCTGGTGGTGGTTTTGCCGTGGGTGCCTGCGATCGCGATGCTGCGATATTGCTGCATCAGTGCCGCCAAAATATCCGACCGATGAAAAATTGGGCAGCCGAGGTTTCGTGCTGCCCGATACTCAGAATTGTTGTCGTTAATCGCCGTTGAACAGACGACCTGGGGCAGCGTTTGCGGGCCTGCCATCGTCGTTGGCAACACCATCTGCGGCTTGATGTGCCTGTTTCCGTTTGGTGAGGGCTTGGGAGATTGCTCAGCGCGATCGGCCTGAAAAAACAGCAGATTGTCGGCGTCTTGTTTCCAAAAAATGTGGGCTCCGGCTTCTTGCAGGCGTTGGGTAATGTGGCTGAGGCGCACATCTGACCCAGAAACAGGCAGTTGACGCTGCCTTAAGACGTATGCCAGCGCAGACATTCCAATTCCACCAATTCCGATAAAATGGAAAGGTCTACCGCTGAAATCCACAGGATTCAGCATCCTACACTCCTCAAACACCACACCACACCAATATCAGGCGATATCATACCAGTTATCTTTCAGATGGCCTACGAGTCTTGCTAAGACTTGCTTTCTTGGCAAAATCATGCGTCTGATCACCGCAGGCTGAGGCGTAGGCGGGGGCGTCTAAAGGCAAAAAACGGCAGTAAAGGGATGACCTTGGCCGGGCCGCAAGTTTCAGTGCAGTGTCCATCAATACGGAGCCTTGAGGTTAGATTGGGAGCGAACAGGATGCCGACAATTGCCTAAGATACGGTGTTTGAACCATGCTGATGCTGGCAGAAGGTCGCGATCGCTGATGGCATCATGGCGTCAATCATCATGGCGAAGAACTGAAGCCACATGCCGTCAACGCTTCATCTCAGCGCCTCAAGTGCCCTGATCCACCCGAAATTGTGCAGATCCTTCAGAATTTGCGCCTGAAACACTGCAAATCTTAAAAAAACTCAGAGAAATTGACCGGGGGCGTTGCTGCATCTGGGGATGAACGCTCCCGAGCCCTCTCCCGAGGGGCTATCCATTACACAAAGGTTGCTGTATCGCTTGTCAGTCTACAGTTTTAGCAAAACGGTTGTGGCAGTTTTACAGGCTGTAGAACCTCACCTGACCTTGCCAAGGAGAGGAACCGGAACCCCTGTCAGTCACCACATTACTCTCCCGGCGAATCAAACAGCCAATAAACTCCTTGCCGAGGAGAGGAACCGGAACCCCTGTCAGAGGCGAGCCAAATTTTTCACCCGCTTGTGAATAAACTTCAGTTCAAGAAAGATGCCGCAGGCAGTGAGGGTTTAAGCGCCTAAGCGGAGCCAAGAAGCCTCTGCTGGCGTAGCTTTGCTCGATCTCTGCCTGAAGGATAGCCCGAGGGGAGAAGGAAACTGCCTTTTAAACCCTTCTCCCCAAGGAGAAGGGTTTGGGATGAGGGAATTCATCCTGGAAATCAGCAACGTCCCCGCTGACAAGTAAAAACCGGTTCTCAGGAGTGCATTTGAGGAAGAACGCAACCCATTGCGATGCACTCAACGTAATGCGCTCACAAAGATAGGCGAAATGGCACCGACAGAGAGAATCATTCGCCTATCCTAAAAGCGGTAAAGCGGTATTCGTGCACTGCAAATAGGCGCAGATATTGATCCCATTTTGGCGGTGTGCGATCGCTATGAAATTCCACTGATTGAGGATGCGGCGGAATCCCTCAGTGCAACCTATCGAGGGCGATCGCCAGGCACCTTTGGTAGCCTGGGAATTTTCTCATTCAATGGCAACAAAATCATCACGACTTCAGGCGGCGGCATGCTGGTTTCTAATCAGCCTAAATTAATTGAAAAGGCTCGCTTCCTAGCGACTCAAGCGCGTGATCCGGCCCCCCATTATCAACACTCTCACATTGGCTATAACTATCGATTGAGTAATGTTTTAGCGGGCATTGGTCGGGGACAATTGGAGGTTTTGGGCGATCGCGTTGAGGCCCGTCGGAAAAACTTTGACCACTATTTTCAAGCCCTTTCTGACCTGCCAGGGCTCACCTTGATGCCCGAAGCACCCTATGGGAAATCGACGCGCTGGTTGACCTGCTTGACGATAGATCCCGAGGTTTTTGGCTGCAATCGCGAGGCGCTTCGTCTGGCGCTGGCTGCCGATAATATTGAGTCGCGCCCGGTGTGGAAACCGCTGCACCTACAGCCCACCTTTTCGGGATGTGAGTGTGTTGGTGGTGAAGTCGCGGAGTCGCTTTTCCTGCAAGGGCTATGCCTGCCCTCGGGGTCGAGTCTGACTGCCGCCGATCGCGATCGCGTGATTGGACACATCCGCGCGATCGCGCCTCGTCCTTGCACTCTGCCAAGGGAATACTCTCTGTGATTGGAGAGCACGCTACCGATCTTGTTAATAGAGTGGATAAGCAGATGTGTGGATGAGTCCCTGTCATTCAGGGAACTAGGATAAATTACTGAATATTCTGTGATTCTCGAAATGCTGACCTCGCTTCTAGGGCATTCTATA
>JACYME010000167.1 GCA_015272155.1 Leptolyngbyaceae cyanobacterium T60_A2020_046 | reverse complement strand
CCCAAACCCCGCCCCAAACCTCCTCACCACTGCTCACCGACGATCACTGCGCGGGCTATGCCGGAGCCCAGCGCACCGCCTTTGGAGCCCTGGCCCTATCCGTCTTGCCCCAGACCGATCTCACCACCGGCCCCCTCAAGACGTACATCAACGACTACCTTGCCGCCCTCACCGCCCACGAAGTCGGCCATACCCTAGGGCTACGCCACAACTTTGCGGGCAGTCGCTGGCTTGATCCTGACCAACTCAACGATCCCAGCGTGACTGGCGATGTGGGAATGGTCAGTTCCGTGATGGACTACTTTCCACCGAACGTTGCACCGCCGGAAGTCGAACAGGGCGACTTCTTCCCAAAACGGCTTGGCCCCTATGACCAATGGGCCATTGAGTATGGGTATCGGCCCGTGCCGCAAACGCCACTTCATCGGGAAGCCCAGGCCGCCCTTGATCGCATCGCTGCTCGGAGCACCGCCCCAGAACTGGCCTATGCTACAGATGAAGACATCTTTGACTTCATCGATCCCGAGGTGGATGCCTGGGACCTCAGCAATAATCCTCTTCAGTTTTCGATCTGGCAGTTAAAAAATGCCCGCGCCGTGTGGGATCGCCTCAACGGGTTTTCCGTTGCTCCTGGGGAAGGCTATGGCAGCCTGCGCCGCCGTGTCGATTTGGTCTTCAGTTACTTTCGTGGCAATGCCCTGACCCTAACAAATTACGTTGGGGGGCAGAGTTTTCGGCGACTGAATCCTTGGAGTGCAGGGGGGCAACTCCCGCTCACGCCAATTCCGGCCCAGACCCAGCGGGCAGCCCTAGCGGCCCTGAGCCATGACGTGTTTGCCAAGGATGCGTTTCAGTTTTCGCCTCAGTTGTTGAACCAGCTTGCCCCTGATCGCTGGCGACATTGGGGGGTTTCACTGACGGCATATCCGCTGGATTACCCCATTTATGACCAAATCCTCGGGATCCAAAGTCAGATTCTCAGCGAGCTAATGTATGCCGATCGCCTGGCCCGCATTCGAGATTTAGAGTTCAAAACTCGCGATGAGGACGTGTTAACCATAGCTGAGCTGTACACCTCGCTGCACGAGAGTGTCTGGACTGAGGTGACAACCGCAGCGGATGCGCCCCCGGCAATTTCGAGCCTACGGCGAGGGCTACAGCGGCATCACCTCAACATTTTGTCGAACTTAGTACTGCGCCGAAACTTCTGGGATGCGCTGTCAGCCCAGAGCTTTGCGGATTTTATCGCCCTGGCCACAACCCTGGGTGCGCCTGAGGATGCACGGGTTTTGGCGCGATATCAGCTTCGTCAAATTCAGCAAGAGGCGTCGGATACCTTGCGGCGACATAGCGATCGCCTGGAACTGACCACCCGAGCCCACCTAGAGGACGTGCGCGATCGAGTTGCCCGTGTCCTCGAAGCGCCCCTCATTGGGGCATAGCCATGACCGCCTGAACTTCCCCCTAATCTTCCGACCCGGATAGAAGAACATCGCAACTTGAGGTTAAGATTGTTCAGAATGCACTGCAATTCTGAGTTGACCTACAGGCTGGAAAAATATCGCGCTATTTCATGCTGCTTGATCCACAAATCTTTTTCCCTACTTTAGGAAATGGATAGGCATGAGAGCTATC
This sequence comes from Leptolyngbyaceae cyanobacterium T60_A2020_046, assembly GCA_015272155.1. GTDB lineage: Bacteria > Cyanobacteriota > Cyanobacteriia > Phormidesmidales > Phormidesmidaceae > JACYME01. The sequence continues at coordinate 20,796 of JACYME010000167.1, read as the reverse complement.
TGAGTTCCGTCAGCCAATGAGGATCCCATATGCGGATGCGTCTACCCCAAAGGTGATAACTCGAGGTGCCCTCTAAGGACATTTTGTGAGAATGTCGTTAACCAATGAACCACTTCAATCACACGGGAACACCTCGAAAACTACAAACCTGATTAAGAATAAGAACAAGATCCTGGTAGTTCTGAGCCCCAAGAAGTCGCAACCATTCAATTCATTGACGTGCCCAATAGAAGCACTCTTTGGGAAGGCCTATCACATCCGCACTAGGGCTGAGATCTTAACGAGCTTTTCATCCGCCAGCCCCTTGAGATCATCCAACTGAAGCCACCCTTCTTTGATCAATTGGGCAAAGACAAAGATTAGCACTGGATATTGATAATCGTACTTGCCATCAATTTCGTGGCGTCTGGCGCTCAAAAAATCGTTCAAACGCCAAACATCCTCTAATTCAGTGACATGGGCAGCCCGAGTACGAACCGCTGCCACAACAGCCTCGACTTCCCGGCGATAAGCCTTCTCGAAAGCAGACTGGGCAATCTCTTGCTCAATCCCTGACCACTCAGCACTCGCTATCTGCATCTCTCCGAAATTATCAGTTTGTATACATTGTTTAATATATCACTCATAGATGCCTCTCTGGGTCGAGCCCCCCCGCACAGGAAGGTCAAATGGGAGATCTATGGGCCTATCACAAGTCCCCCAAGACTTGAGAAGCCTTGGCTTCACTGAATTCTAGACCTTACCAGCAACGCTTGGAATGCCAAGTCGAATTCGCACCTGGGCAAAACCCTCGACGAGAGATCAAGGATTTTCAACGCGATATCAGGCAGTGTGCTTCGTGATTTGCCTGTCTTCCTGAATTTTTTTCTGAGAACTTCGATACAAAGCAGGCAGCCTATACCAAGGAATCTGAGGGAAGCAGTGGTGTTCTTCGTGATAGCCAAAGTGGTAGCACGTGAGCAGAGACCAACACACTGGATAGCGACTGCTGCGAATTAATTCGCGATCGCGGTGGGGTAGATAGGTGCCGAAGAAAAAAAGCTGAATAGAGCTGAGCAGCAATGGAAATATCCAGAACAACAAAAGATTGATCGGAGAAACCTGTGCAACGGTAGACAACACAAAGAAGGTCATTCCCCCCGAGATAAAAAAACGGGGGAATTCAGAACTTGGCAAATAAGTATAAATAAACCTTACATACCAACAAATGGGGTGAGGATACCCATGATGGAAGTCAGGATCCTGTTTTTGATAGGGATAGCGATGGTGTCTAGAGTGATTGATTTGGCAGTGCCTGTAGGACAATGATGCGTATAAGCTCACCGCAAAACGACCTATCAGATTGTTGACGCGAGGATATCGCGGGAGCAAGCTATTGTGCATCGCGTCATGAGCAATAATAAAAAGTCCAGTATGAAGAAAAACCCTTATCCCAATGCCCACTGAGATTTCAAGCCAGGACATCGAAAAACTATTTTCAAGTAACAGAAAAGTTAGACTTGCGAACCAAGAAATAATAATTGCGATCGCTAGCCAAAACCCAATCATTGAATCATCTCGATACCAGTGCACTACAATTGAGGGCTTGATCAGGAAAGAACTATCTTGTTTCATCAGAATGACAACATGCTGACTTTTTTGGATATTTTTTGAATTAAAAAGCGCTCCCAAACAGAGAGCGCTGTTCTCTACATAAACAACCTTGCCGACACGGTTGGTCCTCCCAAACATCGTGACAAGATTGTGATGTAACCTAGGCCAACGAGTAGGCATCTGAAAATGGCAGTCCGCTAACCCAGCAGTTGAAACTCTAGCGAACTAAATCCATAAGTTCTTTAGGAGACGCCAGGAGATCAACGGCAACAAAAAATATCTTGTCTTCGGGTGTCAGGAGGAATCTCCAGGCGATATTCATGCCCACTGCTGCACCAAACCAGGGGGTTTGCACTTTGCCAGTTACTTTGATCTGCGTGTACCCATCTTCCGCCGGTTCAACGACTCCTTCAGCAGGAATTAGCCTTAAATTTTGGCATTCTTCTCTAAAAAAGCGAAGAATAGATTCCTTGCCCACAATCGGTCTGCGGAAAGGAGGTTGTAACGCCCCATCGGGAAGGAACAACTCAATCAAGGCATCAAAGTCATTCGCATTCAAATTGTTCATATAAGCAAGAACAGTTTGATTAGTAACACCTTGAATGGTGACATTAGTCCGCTTGGAGACTTCAGTCGGGGGAACTACGGGCTCAGAAATTGGCGTATAGTTACCCAATTTACTGGGATCATACCCCATATCAACAACGGCATTTCTCAGGACCGTAATTTGCTTTCCAGGTTCCAGGGCTTGAATAGCTTTTAGAACCGCAGAGGCGTTTGCAGAAAGTCGATAGCCCTCTGGAATCGGAGCAACGACTCCCTCCTCCATCCACTGTCCTAAGCGGTACCAAAAACCGAGTTTGATATTGGGAGACCAGATGGCATAAGTCCGAGCAATGGGTGTATCTGCACGATTGGCCAAATCGCACATAACTTGGGATTGCTCTGTAAAAGACATCTGCCGAATTTCTTCGAGCGTTCTTTCCGCAAACTGCATGTTAGCAGCACCAGGTGCGGCAATCGTAATTGACTTCCCCATTTCTAAATAGGCAAACCAAATTAAAGCGAGCTGATCTTCAGCCTTAAGTTGGGCAAATCTCGCGATCGTTGCAGGAACAACATCTGCGGAAACGGTATCGGGAAAAATTCCTCGTGCTGAATCAATCGTAAATGGCATAATGGATCCTCGGTCATCTTGACTAGACGTTTTACAGCTCTTCCTGAGGTTCGATTCAGTCTCAACAATAGCTAATCGGGCAACATTGAGACCTTGAGAGCGAATCATTCAAACTACACAGTCAAAAGCAGTGAGCCGTTTTGCAGATCACACCAATTCAGACATAATCTTGGTGGACTTTGAGATCTCTAAAAATTGGTTGACTTGGTAAGGCCCAAAGCTCCAAAGTCAGTGTGCATCAGAGAATTGGTGCATCAGAGAATTGAGTGAACCGCTAGGGTTTCTGAGAAATACAACGCTCACTTTATCATCAAGCTTACCCCATGATAGCGATCGCATTCACCCGAACCAGCAAGCCAGCATTCTTTCACCTAACGAGATCCAGCTTGCCTCTTATTTTCAGAACCTGTGTCGCTTTTTATACCTACCAAGCACCTAAAAGATAGAATCTATGGCATAGAAACCATAGACTGAAGCTGGGTTGAAGAGACTATCCTACGCTTACAGAATACGGGAAAGTGGAAGCGCCAAGTGTAGAGAAAGCTGAACAGGAGCCTAATACTTATCCAACAAGGTAAATGCCTGCATGAATTTGCGCTGATCTCATCATTTGGAGAAATGGAGTTATCGTGAATCCCTTTTTAACGTGACTTGATTCACGGGTCTAATTTTTCCAGCTTCCAATATTTTTATGTTGCTTACCCTACACGATTGGGCATAGGGCTGTTGCGATGAAAATAGTTCGGGCAATGTGATGTAGATAACTTTGTTAATCTTCAAATCTCTTGGGCCTTGCTGCATCTGGGGATAAACGATCCCAATCCCCCCACCCTAGCCCTCTCCCGAGGGCAGAGGAAAGCTGCCTTTTCAGCCCTTCTCCTTGGGGAGGAGGGGTTAGGATGTAGCCGCTTTGCAGCTTCCCACAGGGTGGGTCATTCATCCTGGGAATTAGCAACGCCCTCTCTTGTATGAGATGGGTTGTATGAGGTGGGTCATGAAGTCAACTTTTGAGGGCTAGAATAGTGTTGCTTTATTAACCTGTGCGCTGTGGATGCGTGCTGAGATCAATCGCGATGCGAGCATTCAGTCGAGGAGCGGCAGGCGTTCTTTTGGTGATTGGCATTTTGTGTCTGGGGCGGGCGCTGGAAACCGCCATGGATAATAATCCCAATCGTTTAGGTAAGCGCGAAACCATCACCGCAGGAGTGTTGCTGGGTGGGCCGATGACGGCGGGGGGCGGGTGGTTGTTGGTGCACGATCGCCGTCATCGGCGACTCGCGGAGCAGCAGCGTCTGCAAGAAATTTTTTTCAAGCTGGTGAGGGCGGGGCGCGGTAAGGTTGCGCCCCTGCGTTTCGCGATCGAGGCTAACCTGGATGGCGTCAAGGCCAATGCCTACCTGAGCGATCGCGCCCGCGAATTTGACGCCACCTTTCAGGTAGACGTAGAAGGCGGTCTGATTTACTGCTTCACCCTGGGAGAGGTCGATAGTCGGCTTTTGCGGCCTGGGCCACCCCTGAGCTTTGACGTGATTTTAGAGGCGGTGCCCCCGGCCAAACAGCGCGAGATCATCCGCACGGTGCAGAAACTCACGGGACTCGACTGGAAGGCGGTGAAAGCTTTGGTGCGCGACCTACCTCAGTCGATTCAAACCGGGGCGTCGCAGCAAACTGCGGAGGAATTTAAGCGCGAATTGGAAGCCGTGGGGGCACAGATGGCGGTGGTGTTGCAGTCTGACTCGACCGCTGGCTAAAGCCCATCACCCTAGGTTGTGGGCTTGATCGCGAATCTGTAACATTGCGTGTCGGTTTGTGGAAACTTTGCGCGACAAGTGGCGCTGGGCTGGAGGGCTACCCTGTGTCTGATTGTTCAAAACGCCGGATGGCTAAGGCTGGGATATGCCTGCTTCGGTTGAGTCACGGGCATCGCTCACGTTGCACCGCTTAGGTTCTAACTGTCAGGGTGGCATCTGTAATGGGGCTGCATCCAAAGCGATCCAAGACGATAGGATAGGCGGCAGTTGTCGGGAAGGGGGGTAAGATAGTGCGGATTTTTCTTGCGATCGCAGCGGTGCTGGGCGGGCTTTCGGTAGCGGGTGGAGCCTTTGCCAGCCATGCCCTACAGTCGCGCCTTTCTGAGCGCGCCATTGAGGTGTTTCAAACCGGGGTGCGTTATCAGATGTATCACGCGATCGCGCTGTTGGTGGTGGGGCTGTTGTGGGCGATCGCGGAACCGCCGACCCCGTGGCTCACGGCGGCGGGCTGGGCCTTCGTGGTTGGCATTGGACTCTTTTCTGGCAGCCTGTACCTCATTAGCCTAGCCGGACTCAAGGTACTGGGGCCGGTGACGCCCATTGGCGGGTTGGCGTTGCTCGTGGGGTGGGGATGCCTCGCGATCGCCGCCCTTCAGTGGCGCTAATTCCCAGGGCTGACCAGCCCAGAAAATAGCGCATCAAGATTTTCTAGCAATTGGGCCACTTGAGGAAGCGCCCTTGGGACAGACGCAGACCGATTCAAAATCCGTCTATGACTGCAACGCAACCATCAGGGAAATTGCCATGACATCACCCTCGCGATCGGGCCATCCCATCCAACCCTTAGCCAACCCCACCGCTGGGGAACCCCTGCCGCCCGCAATGCAGCGCAAGGTCAAGGCACTGGTGCAGCAAATTCATAGCGTGCTTCAGCGCAAGCAGCTTGCCCCAGAGGTCGAAGCTGAAATCGGCAACCTAGTGCAAGAGCTGGATCTCACGACCCAGCCCCAGCTTGTCATGGGGCTCTTGCAGGCAGCGCTAGAGGCCGAGGCCCTTGATGAACCGACCCGAATGCGATTACTGGATCTGCTATCCACCACCAACACCGCACAAAAGCTCCACAGCACGGTGGATCGTATTCACCAAGCGATGCGCAGCCAAGCACTGCCAGGGCCAATCCAGGCAGAACTGTCGCGCCTGCTGACCTTGTTGCCCGCCATCAAGCGATCGCCCGAAGCCCTTGCAGAATTTGACCTCGCCGCCTCGGCATTGCTTCACCCCGTAGCCGATCGCGGCAGCCGCAACCTGCAACTGGCGCGCCGCCTACGCAGCGAACTCGCCATCAAGCTGCGACAAAATTCTAATCCGCTCGGGGCGCTGATCTTTCGGGCATCGGGCTCCCCCCACCATCGCCTAATATCAGGGCTGACTTGGTTTCTGATGCTGTTTGCTGGGTTGCCCGCCACGCTCTCGGTTCTCTTTTTCTTCAGCGGTGTCCGCCAGCAGTATGAAGAAATCGGTGAGATGCGAAGCACCATTTCCAACTATGAAAGCCGCCTCGAACAGGCCCAGACCCGTACCGGCTTTTTGACCGAACGGGTTGGTAGCGCCAGCCAAGCCCTAGCCAGCCTCCAATTGCAACCGCTGATCGGCGGTTCAGAGTCTGGCGCGGAGGAGGCGACGCCCTCGATCGCCCAGCAAACGGCCCTGCTCAATACCCTCAAGGCCGATTTACTCGCCCAACAGGCCGCCGTGCGAGAGCTGCAAGCCCTTTTGCGCGAGTTGGAAAACCAAGAAGCCGCGCGCCTTGAGGCCGATCTCGCCGCCCCGACCCCAAACACCCCGAGTATTGCCGCCTCGACCCCAACCCTAACTCGACTGAGCGAAACCAACCAAGCTGCCCTGGAGCTCGCGGACGAAATTGATGCCCTGAATCGTGGCCTAGAAGGGGAACTGTTGCGCCAGCGCGATCACCTCAGCCGGGCGCGTCAAATTATCGGCGATGCGCTGGTGCCCGAGTCTTCTGACTCAACGCCGAGCACCTCCGGCGGCACCGGAACGCCCCAAGCAGCTGCGATGCAGCCACCAACGGTGACCTCTGCCCCAGCGATCGCTCAGCGCGAACTGCGCGATCCCGACAGTTTTCAGCACCGTAGCTTGGGTGAGACGTTGTCCCCCGCCTCGACAAACTCCGATACTTGGTGGCGCGATCAAGTCATTCGTTTGATCGAAAGCTTTTTGCTGGGCATGAAAAATGTGGACGTGCCGCTGATTTTGGCCGTCGTGTCCGCAGGCGCAGTGGGCAGCTTTGTGAGCGTCATCGTGCGCGCCAACGACTTCATCGAACACCAAGAGCAAAATCACCTCGATTTATTCCTCGTCGGCTTCTTCCGCCCCGTCGTTGGGATGGCCTTTGCCATTTTCTTGATGGCGGTGCTGGAGTCGGGGGTCATTTCTGGCATCATTTCCGTTGATGCAGTGGAGCGCGATCGCAAAATTTACTTCTACATCGCCGTTCCCTTTGTCGCAGGCTTCAGCGAGCGCCTCATCAAAGACATCATGGGCAAAACCGAAAACCTCGTCAGCGGCAACATCTACAGCAACACCGACTAAATCAGCCCAGACAAGCCCCAGCGCACAGGACAGCCGGGATGTTGAGTTGTGACGTTTGGCCTCTGAAAGCCGTTACATTTCGACCAATTGTTGCGAAATATAACGGCTTTCTGGGCGCAAGTTTTCTCTTAGTTGAAGCAAATCAAAAGTTTGTCCCGGCTTTCTGGGGATCCTGCTTAGCATGACTCTAAAGGCCGTTGCTGTTGCCTGCGGGCAATCGCGGCAGCGGTTTTGCGTCGCACAACCTCCCCACTGTGGGAGTATTCGCCATGAAACAGATTCCCGCGCCGCTCTGGACGCTGACCGTGGGTGTCGTCGTCACCGTAATCAGTTTTTGGGTTGGTTACAACCACGGCTTCCTGCCCGAACAGGCGTCCGCCCAAGCTCCCCTTGTGGACGACTTTTTTAACATCATGATGGTGATTGGCACGGCGCTCTTTCTTGTCGTGGAAGGCGCGATCGTGTATTGCATGATCCAGTTCCGCCGCCGCAAGGGCGATGACAGCGACGGTCTGCCCATTGAAGGCAACCTCCCCCTAGAAGCATTCTGGACGGCCATTCCCGCCGTAATCGTGATTGGTCTTGGCATTTACAGTGTTCAAGTCTTTCAAGAAATGGGCGGCTTTAGCCCGGGCGGTCTTGAGCACGACCACGGCATGATGATTGCCCAAGCCCACACTGGCGCGATGGGTGGGGTGTCCGAAGACACACCAGATACGCCCGAAGCTAGGCAACAGCTCGCCAAGGCGGTCTACGGTTTTGGAGCCTCGATCGATAACGAGGGGCGCAGCGCCGACCTCGAGGTGAATGTGTCTGGGATGCAGTATGCCTGGATCTTTACCTATCCCGATACGGGGATTGTAGATGGAGAATTGCATGTTCCCGTGGATGCGGACGTGCAGCTCAACATTTCCGCCCAGGATGTCATTCATTCCTTCTGGGTGCCGCAGTTTCGCCTAAAGCAGGACGCGATTCCTGGCAAAGATACGGAACTGCGATTTGTAGCCACGAAGCCCGGCACCTATCCCGTCGTCTGTGCCGAACTCTGTGGTGGCTATCACGGAGCCATGCGCACTCAGGTCATCGTCCACACGCCCGAAGACTTCCAGGCTTGGGTAGATCAGCGCGTTGCCCAAGCGCCGATGTCAGTGGATGCGATCGCGCAAAATCCAGCCGACCTGAGCGATTCCGACTATCTCGCGCCCTATGAGACAGCGCTGGGGGTAGATGCTCGCCTAGTGGCTCAACTGTCCCAGGCTTCTGCCGACGACATCATCAATCCGTAATCCTTAAATCCGAATTATCCCAAACCTATGGCTCAAGCAAACCTCACGGATCGGGGAGCAGGAAACTTCTCTGTTCACCATCATCCCGAGAAATGGAAGTGGTACGACTACTTCACTTTTAATGTCGATCACAAGGTGATTGGGATTCAGTACCTGGTCACCTCCTTTGCCTTTTATCTCATTGGCGGGCTTATGGCCCTGGCAATGCGGGCAGAGCTGGCAACGCCCAATTCTGACCTGCTGGATCCCAATCTGTACAACGCCTTTTTGACCAACCACGGCACAATCATGATTTTTTTGTGGATTGTGCCAGGTGCGATCGGGGGCTTTGGCAACTACCTCGTGCCGCTGATGATTGGCGCGCGCGACATGGCCTTCCCCAAGCTGAATGCGCTGGCCTTTTGGGTCACGATTCCCGCCGGGGCGCTGCTCTTGGGCAGCTTCTTTTTTGGCGGAGCCCAAGCCGGGTGGACCTCCTATCCGCCCTTGAGCTTGATTACGGCAAATACGGCCCAGTCGATGTGGATTTTGGCGATCGTGTTTGCAGGCACCTCGTCCATTTTGGGGGCGGTCAACTTCATCATCACCATTTGGAAGATGCGGGTTCCCAGCATGGATTGGGATCAACTGCCACTCTTTTGTTGGGCGATTTTAGCGACCTCTATCCTGGCGCTCTTCTCAACACCAGTGTTGGCCGCAGGGCTGGTTCTCTTGCTGTTTGACATCAACTTTGGCACGTCGTTCTTTAAGCCCGATGCGGGCGGCGACGTGGTGATGTATCAGCACTTGTTTTGGTTCTACTCGCACCCGGCGGTATATCTGATGATTTTGCCGATTTTCGGCATTATGTCAGAGGTGATCCCGGTTCATGCGCGGAAGCCGATTTTTGGCTACAAAGCGATCGCCTACTCCTCCCTCACCATTTGCCTCGTCGGTCTCTTTGTGTGGGTTCACCATATGTTTACCAGCGGCACTCCGCCGTGGATGCGGATGTTTTTCACCGTGTCTACGCTGATTGTGGCCGTGCCAACGGGCGTCAAAATCTTTAGCTGGGTGGCGACCCTGTGGGGCGGCAAAATTCGCTACACCAGCGCCATGTTGTTCGCGATCGGCCTGCTGGTCATGTTTGTGCTGGGCGGGCTGAGTGGCGTCACCCTGGGCACCGCCCCGGTAGATATCCACGTTCACGACACCTACTACGTCGTTGCACACTTCCACTACGTGCTGTTTGGCGGCTCGGTCTTTGGCATTTACGCCGGGTTTTATCACTGGTTTCCCAAAATAACGGGCCACTACCTCAATGAAGGGCTGGGCAAGCTGCATTTTGTGCTCACCTTTATTGGCACCAACCTGACTTTTTTGCCCATGCACCAGTTGGGCTTGCAGGGCATGCCGCGTCGGGTGGCAATGTATGACCCGCAGTTTCAAACCATTAACCAGATCTGTACCTTTGGGGCGTTTTTGCTCGGCGTTTCGGTGTTGCCCTTTTTAATCAACGCCATTTGGAGCTGGAGCCGAGGCGCAAAGGCGGGCGGTAATCCGTGGGATGCCAAAACGCTGGAATGGACCACAGATTCTCCCCCTGCGATTGAGAACTGGGAGGTACTGCCAGTGGTGACCCAAGGCCCCTATGCCTATGGCGAAGAGCACTTGACCGTTGAGTAATGCCGTTGGGGTGGGTGGGCGTGGCTCACTCCCCCAGCTTTGTTGATCTGTTGTCTTGGGATTGCCCTATGCAAGGTACTGTTGACTCGAATTCTCAATCGGCGGGCGATGCCGCGATCGCCCATGAGGAACATCAAGACCTGCGCGTGCTTGGGTTACTCATCTTTTTGTGCTCAGAGTTTTTGATGTTTGCAGGCTTTTTTGTGCTGTTTTTGGTCTATCGCGCCGAGGCTGCCGCGTGGCCGCCAGAGGGCACAGAGGTCGAGCTGCTCTTGCCCGCCATCAACACCGTCATTCTGGTGTCTAGCAGCTTCGTCATTCACTATGGCGATGTAGCGATTAAGAAAGGGGATGTTGGTGGTTTACGCAAGTGGTATCTCATCACTGCGGCAATGGGGGCTGTGTTTTTGTGCGGTCAGATTTATGAATATGCCACCCTGGGCTATGGCCTCACAACAAACCTATTTAGCAACTGCTTTTATCTGATGACAGGCTTTCATGGCCTGCATGTGTTCATCGGGCTACTGCTAATTTTGGGCGTGCTGTGGCGATCGCGCCGTGAAGGCCACTATGGCGCAGAAAAGCACACCGGTGTGGAAATGGCTGAAATTTACTGGCACTTCGTCGATATTGTGTGGATTGTGCTGTTTAGCCTGATTTATTTGCTGACGTTGATCTAGAACGTCGGTACAGAAACCCGGTTTCTCCTTAGCCATTTGCCCCATTCCACAGGTTAGCGCTGGAAGAAACTAGGTTTCTCGCCATAACTTAGAGATGGCCCTAGTCATTGACAATATCAGTCTCGACGAAATGCGTCTCCCAAGGCTGGGAGACGCATTTAGGATGAGAGCCAATGGGTGACAAATTTACGCCGAGCGATACTCAGCATCGTCGAGGGTCAGTTGTTTACACCCCCCTCCATGCGGGCTCGATCCGCGCTGCTCAGCTCATCCCACCGTTCACGATTGAACCGAGCCAGGGATCAGGCGCGCACCTTCGCTTCTGCTAAGGTCAACACCTCAACGCCGTCATCTGTCACTGCGACAGTGTGCTCAAACTGAGCCGAAAGCTTGCGATCGGCAGTCAGGGCTGTCCAGCCATCGGCCAAGATCTCCGCCTCATAGGTGCCTACGTTGATCATCGGCTCAATGGTAAACACCATGCCCTTACGGAGCTTTTTGCCCTTGCCCGCCGTGCCATAGTGGGGAATTTGGGGAGCGGTGTGGAAAATGCGGTGAACCCCGTGGCCGACAAAATCGCGCACCACTGAGAACCCGTGGGCCTCGGCATAGTCTTGAATCGCGGCTCCAATATCACCAATGCGCGCACCGGGTTTCACGGCGCGAATGCCACGCCACATCGCTTCTTCCGTGACTTCTACAAGCTTTCGCGCGAGGGGTGACGGTGTACCAACAAAAAAGGTACGCGAGGTATCCCCGTGGTAGCCATCCAAAATTGGGGTGACATCAATGTTGATGATGTCGCCATCCCGCAGGATTTGATCGGGGCTGGGAATGCCGTGGCAAATGACCTCGTTGACGCTGGTGCAGATCGAGCGCGGGAAGTCGATCACCGAGCCCTTGTAGCCCAGGGGGGCACTCACTGCGCCACGGGCCTGAGTCCATTCCTCTGCGGCATCGTTCAGTGCTTGCGTGCTGACTCCCGGCTGTACGAGGGGTTCTAAATAGTCGAGAAGTTCCGCTGCGAGCCGTCCGACCCGACGCATTTTTTCTAGCTCTCGGCTCGATAGCAGCGTAATGACTTCTTGCTGTTCCACGGTGCCCAACTCTGAATTTCTGTATTGCTTAGTCTAACGTAACTGTGGAACGCCTGGTTCGGCTCAGAATTTCTCCGGTTGGGGCCAAAGTGTTGAAACCTCGGGGGAATTGGCTATTCTACAGACACCTTTGGAACTGTCGATCGCGGAGTGGCGACATCATGTGGCTATGGCTGGTGTGTTGCGGGGTGTTGTTTATAGCGGTGCAGGGCTATCAATGGCTAGATAGCCACGGATGGACTCAGGTTGATTTGGCCTGGCCGTGGGTGCTGCTGGGGGGCGTTGGCCTGGCGATCGCCTCAAATCGGAAGCCGCGATCGCTCACCTCGATAGCCCCGCCGCCCATTTCTCCGGTTGATCCATCCCCAACACCGCCCCCAAAACCGGCAAAAGCTCCACCGCCGAGCCCTTCCGCCGCCGCCGCGCAACCGAATGCAAGACCTGTCGCTCCCTCCCCGCGATCGCCCTCCATTTCCTTTGAAATTCCGAAACCGCCGCACCGCCGCAGGGAATAGCGCCCGTGTGTTGCAAGGTCGGAGTGACTTAGATCCGGGGTTGCGGATTAAGGCTGATGGCCGATCTCCAGCTCAGCGGTGAGAAAGTCGATGAACTGGCGGGCGGTGCGTCCCGATCGCCCATTGTGGCGGGTGGCCCATTGCAGGGCGCGTCGATCCAGTTCGGCGGGCTCGATCGCGAGGTTTGCTTGGGTCGCCAAGTGATGAACAATTGCCAAATAGGTGGGCTGGTCGGCGGCGGTGAAGGTGAGCGTCAGGCCAAAGCGATCGCTGAAGGACAGCTTTTCTTGCACCGTATCCCAGGCTTGAACTTCGTCTTGGTCGCTGGGGCGGGGGCGATCGGCAAAATATTCGCGAATCAGATGGCGGCGGTTGGAGGTAGCATAGACCACCACATTTTGCGGGCGGGCGGTGATGCTGCCCTCTAGCACAACCTTGAGCGCCTTAAAGGCGTCATCATCTTCCTCAAAGGACAGATCATCGACAAAGATGATGAACTTTTGGGGCAGGTCGCGCACGCGCTCCACAATGGTCGGCAGGTGCGCCAGGTCAGCCTTGGGCACTTCGATCAGGCGCAGGCCGCGATCGCGGTACTCATTCACCAATGCCTTCACCAACGACGACTTCCCCGACCCGCGACTGCCGTAGAGCAAGACATGCAGCGCCGGATAGCCCGCCAGCAAAAATTCCGTATTTTGCAAAAGCTGCCGCCGAGGATGATCGTAGGCAGCAAGTTGGCTGAGACGAATCGGGTCGGGGTGGGGAATGCCGACCAAATCGTGCCCCGACCACCGGAAGGCCGCATATTGCCCTAGCACCCCAACCCCCCGCTGGCGGTAGTAGGTGGCAAGTTCTGCCGAGCCTGCGGCCCAGTCGGGCAGGGTGGGAAAGGACACCGGAGCCGGGGGCGTTGCGATCGCCCACACCACCGGCGCATCGGGAATTTGGCACACCGTTTGCACCCACTGGCTCAACTGCTGGCCCTCGCAGGTGTACAAGGCTTGGAGCAATCGTAAATCGTGGCTGGCGGCTTCGATCAGCGCCGGGGGCAGGTCTTGGATCGGCCAGCGCTGGGCCTGCATCGAAAAGGGATTTTCAGACTGCAAAATTTGCTCGATCAGGTGACTTTGCCAGGTGTGCTGATGGGTCGCCAGAGTGCGAAACCAGTGACCATAGGCGGTGAGGCAGCGATCGCTGTCCTCTACACAAATTGCCTCCAGCAACGCCAGCAGCGCCTGCCCTGTAGGCGTTTCTAGCACAGACTGATACAGCAACAACGCCATCGCCTGCTGTCGATATCGCTGCACATGCGCGATCGCCTTGGCAGCTAATCCGCCCATCCGTTCTCTCCTGCGCGCCTTGTCTCATCTATTGTGCGGGGATTGCGCCCTGCGGCAACGCCATTCCCCAAAAGCGCGGGGGGAACCTGCGATCGCAGATTCCCCCCCATCACCGTAAAATTGCCGCCATCCTGCAATGCCGAAGCCTACAGATCAGCCTTGGTAATCAGGTGAGCTTCCAGGAACCACAGGCGCTTGTCAATCGTGCGAGAGATTTCGGTATAAAGATCCGCCGTATCGGCATCTCCCAGTTCATCCGTCTGGTCAATGGCCTCACGAACGTGCTTACCATAGGCCGCATAGCGTTCTGCCAGCGCCGTAACATGCTCTTCACCATCCACCGCATCGATGGGGTATTCCGGCAGGATAGATCCATCAGCAGCCATGCGCGCCGTTCCGAGGGCCGTGCCCCCCAGCGCCGTCACGCGCTCGGCGACCATATCGACGTATTCCTCAATCTCGCCCGCCATTTCGTCAAAGAGCTCGTGCAATTGCAGGAAGTCCTTCCCTTTGACGTTCCAGTGGGCTTGCTTCGTTTGGGTTTTGAGGTCGATGCTCGCCGCCAGGGTTTGATTCAAAATTGCAATAACAGCCTCGCGCACGCTGGCGTCAAGATCGTTGCGCGTGGGATAAAACCGGGCAGTAGCCTTGGAAATCGTTGCAACCATAAGTTGCCTCCTTGGATGAGCGTGTCGTCAAAAACCTATGAAAATGGCTGACCCAAAAGCCAACCGCTGACTCGATTATTCGCTAGGAAGCATCGAGCCAGCCTCAAGCCGAATCAAGTGAAGGGATGAAACATCGACTCCTAAATCATAGCCGTTACGACTACGACTTGCAACCTTCCTCTAGTTAGAGTTTAGGGCGATCGCCCGAACTGTCGCCCTAGGACAAAAGATAGATCCTGGGCTTGTCACTAGGAGAGGACAAGCAACGTTGCCCCCGTTTCTTGGAAAAAAATGGAACTACGGTTTTAGCTGAATACAGCAACCCAGCCTAGCGTTTACTGCACCGGAGCCTCAAACACCAGATAGCCCGTCGGCGTCATTTGGAGGGTTTCATAGGTGGCTTGGGCAGCGTGGTTGTGCTGCTCCACATAGAGGCACGGACCACAGACGCCGCCATCGGCTGCGGCCAGGGTCTGAACCTGGCGGTACAACTGCCGAAAGATACCCCGTCGCCGAAACTCAGGCTTCACATACACGCTCTGAATCCACCAGAATAGGCCATTACGCCAGTCACTCCATTCGTAGGTGACCAGCAAACAGGCCACGGGCTCCGCTGCCACCTCCTGCCACCAGATAGAAGCCCAATCCGTCTCGTGTTAGGAGAGTCTGCACTCCCGCGAGGACAGTATTAGGCTCCAAAGCCTTGGCCTCGGTTTCCAGGGCCAGGGCGCAGTTAAAGGCCGCGATCGCACCAGCATCGGCTACGATCGCGGCCCGAATGGTCACCTCAGTCCCGGGATGAGTCATCCGTGATAGGGCGTCGCAAGGCGATCGACCGACACATTGACCTCAAAGGGCAAGCGTCCGGGATTTTGGCGAGGTTCAGCGGCATAGCCAATGGGTAATAGCACCGCGATCGCGAGTGCAGGCTGATTCTCAGCCCCAATTACCGCCTTCACCTTGTCCTCATCCCAACCATTCAGAAAACAGCTCGACAGCCCCATCGCCTGGGCCACCAGCGCCATATGCGTGGCCGCAATCATGGCGTTTTTGATAGCATATTCCCGCGTTTTAGGGCCAAGGCTCCTCATAAACTGCGGAATTGCCGTTTTGAAATAGTCCACGGTTTTCGGCGTCCACGCTCTCGATTGCAGACCCGTTTCGTAGATCTTAGCCATGCGATCTTCGTCCTTCCAGGCGGCAGCATCCGCCGCAAACACCGCCGTCACTGGCGCTTGTGACACCTGCGCCTGCCCAAAAGCCGCCTCGGCTAGGGCTTGCCGCTGCGCCTCCTCTTGCACCAGGACAATGTGCCAGTCTTGTAGGTTATAGCTGCTGGGGGCTGCCACCGTCAGCTCAACCAGAGTACTCAACACCTCCGGCGCGATGGGATCTGCTTTGAAGTGCTTGATCGCCCGTCGCTCACGAACAGCAGTGGCAACATCTAAAAACGCTGGAGTGGTGGACATGACAAAACTCTTCAATGGAGCAAATGATTGTCAATGCAATCTTGAATTTCGATCACATTTCTTAAATCAGCGTGACATAACCTTGCGGCATTGTTCGACTGCCGATTGTCAGAGTTTTGTGCGATCGCCCCTCTCCACTCCGACAGATCGGCCCTGCTTGGATCTGGGCGCTGTTCTTTTGCCCCAAAGCGAAGGCGGCGAGCCCCAGGAGGATAGACTCCCGTGACCCGCCGCCCCAAAACGACCCGCATCATCCAACTTGAACACAACGTGTGTGGTGGGCAAACCCGATCGCCCACATCGCCATCGGCCTAGACTGAGGAATTCTTCTCAGACACGGCATTCTCAAACTGGTAGGACTTTTCCAGGCGCATGACTTGCTTGGCCTTCAGCGACAGCGACGCGGTGTCGAGACGGTTTGCAATCAGCGCATCCAGAGAAAACAGACCCGCCCCATTCACGGTGAAATACAGAAACGCCCCGGCATAAATTGCCGACAGCTCCAGGTAAGGCAGGCTCAGACCCGCAACGGAAATGTGGTGATACATGGCGACGCACATGGTGCCAAAGAGCCCTAAGGCAGCGGGGCGCGTCAACAGGCCAATCGCCACCAATGGCGCGCCAATCAGCTCAGTGTAGGCCGCGACATAGCTCAAAAAGATAGGGAACGGCAGCCCCAGATACTCCACATAGGCTCGGGCAAAGTTTTCAATGTCGGCTAGTTTGTCTTGGCCGTTGTGAATCATCATGACGCCGATGACAACCCGCAAAATCGTCAAGGTGGTCTGTGACCAAAGGTTTGGGTTGACATTTGGCTTGAACAGATAAGCAGCGCGAGCGGTGAGTTGCATGAAAAAGTTCCAAAAGATGAATAACTTACGAGGACTTATTAACCAAGTTAACAATTTTGCTTAAGTTCTGCAAATGTAAACGTTCGGTTTTCCTAAATTGACTCGCGCCAATTGCCCCTTTGCGACAATCAGCACAATCCCCCGCCACCAGAGCCCTTTAGACGCAAGATGAAAACGCGATCGCGTCCGATGGGGGGCTCGCGCCATTTTGTACCGAAATTGACATTTTTTAAGGAAAATCGTCATTTCTTAGAGCCTAACTCATTTTTCCTGGCCGCCCTCACGCCCCATGCCCCCGCAAAACGACCCATGAAAACAGCCCATGCAAAGCGTGAGGCTAGGCAAGACCACAGCCCCATGTCCGCGTATGCCACCGTGCAATTCCCCGTTTCTGCATCGGCCACATTTTCCAGGCACAAAAAAAGGCGCGGCTTAAAAGTCGCGCCTGAGAGGTTAGGTCAGAGGGTTAGCCACTTACGCAAGCCACTCTTCCACCGCTTCTTCCTTGGTATTGGTGCGGCGGTGGGGAGTTTCGCGGGTGAACTTCATGTGGATGGCGCGGTTTTGCTCGCCATCGGACGCGACGGCCAAGATGGGGAAATCGATCAACCCATCTTGGAACGACATCTGGAAGCGGAAGGTGCCATCGGAGTTGAGCTTGATGGGCTTGCCGCCAATGGTGACCGTAGCATCCGGCTCCGTTGCACCATAGACGATCAGCTCCGCATCGGCAATCAGCCAGAACTTGCGCGGACGGATGGGCGGTGCCGAAGCGGAGAAACCCACCCCAGACATGGTGAGGCCAGACACCGTCGGCAGTGCCCACATGCCTACCCCAGAGGGAAAGACAAAGGAGCTGACGGCTTGCTCGGGCACCTGCTGCATGGAGCCAAACAGCGAACCCGCAACGCGCTGGGCTTCCGCTCCTTGGGCCATGCCAAAGATTTCGTCGTAGATGGGGTTGCTGGTTTCGGCGGCGCGACGACTCGGCGGCACCAGGGTCATAAGGGTCTTGCCGCGCAGGTCTTGATCCCAGGTGACGGTCATGAAGTGATCTTCAACCCAGTCAGAGGGGTAGACGGGCGGAATATGGGCGGGAGCAGACCGGGCCAGCACTAACCAGCGACCATCGTTGCAGACATAGCCAATCTCGACCACGTAGTCGCGATCGCTCACCGGAATCGGCAAGTACCATTCCCGCGCCAGCTCATCGCATTCATACTGCTGCAAGCTGTGGGGCGCTTGGTAGCCGAGGTCAATATCCGTCACATCGTAGAAGCGTAGGGCTAGCCGGGCTCCGCCCTGCCGCCGCAAATCTTCCTTATGCTCGTTAGGCACATCCCAATAGGCGTAGGCCCACTGGGGGTCGCGAGGCATCAGGACAATGCGGCTCTCGCCGTAGCCGATGGGCAGATCAGCCAAGCTCTCATCCACAGAGGCAAGTTCTTCGACGGGTAGAGGCTCGGTCACGGGTGCAAACTTGGCCGCTTCGACTTCGGTTTGACCATCGACCATTGCAGCAGGGGCAGGGGCAGTTTGCACCCGACGCATTTGAGCCGACTGAATGGCTTCGATCAACTCTTCTTTGCGCATCCGGCTATAGCGCGACACTTCATACTCACTGGCAATTTTGCGCAATTGGCGCAAAGTGAGTTCTTCTAAATCGGGACGCGATTGAGACATGGGCGTTTCTCCTGAACTGCGAAACGACATCAACGCGGTTTGGGGATCACGACTCTGCGATCGCGGGATCGCAAGTTGAGTTCACTATTACAAAAACTTCCTGAGGGATCAAGCGCTGAAAGTGACGATTTCGCGGGCATTTTGCTCAAACCCTTGTAAATCAGGGATCACTATGTCAGAGAATCTTGACTTTCATGAAATCATCGATCTCAGAAAAGTCATGAGTTCCTGACATTTTACGGGGTGGCGGTGAGGTGGGCTGTCTGGCGGGCGATCGCGCAGAAGGGTTGGGCTCCTGTGTAGACGCGATCGCGTCCCACAGATCATGGTTGAATAACCCCAGAAGACCCGCCCTGAGGACAGCCCGTGACCGAGCCCGACGCGCCCATGCCCGACCTCGAAAGCCCCGATTCTGCAACCGATTCCGCCACTTCAGCAGGCCAGGGGAGCCGACTGATTAGCCGCCTTTTACCGCCAGCGGTGCGGCTGTGGCTGCTCTCGCGGCTAGAGCATGTGGAAGCTTTAGTGTTTCAAATCGAAGGGCGCGATCGCGAATTGCTGTCGGGTCACATTCCTGCGATCGTGCTGTCGGCTCAAAAGGCGATTTACGACGGCATTCACCTCAGCCAAGTTGCAGTTAAAGCCAGCGCAATTCACATCAACCTCAGTCAGGTAATACGGCGGAAGCCCCTGCGGCTGATGGCTCCCTTCCCAGTGGAGGGGGATCTGCGCCTGACAGAAGCAGATCTCAATGCCACCCTGCAATCGGCACTCTTGGGAGAAGGGCTCTATGATTTCTTTGAGCGCTTAGCCACGGCAAACCCCGATGCAACCGGGTTGCAGACCCTACTCCAGCAATTTCCGGATAAGACAGTGGAGCCCCACTACGATCGCGAAGCGACGATCGCGGGCGATATCGTGACCCTGCGCCTAATTCCCAAAGCAGGGCAGGCCCTCCCTGCGATCGCGCTCTCTACCGGGCTCAGTGTCCAAAACGGGCAGCGCCTGCGCCTGACCCAGCTGCGCTGGGAAGTTTCTGGCTCCACCGACCTCGCTCTGCCCAACCTCGAAGGCTTTGAGGTGAATCTAGGGTCAGCGGTGGCCCTCAGTCAGTGCCACATCGCGGCAGGGGAAATTGTCCTAGCAGGCATCATTACGGTGATGCCGTAATGATGCCCGCCAGAAAACTACATCTACATCAATTATCTGTTTTCACGCTATGCTTTCCTTCTCTCAAGATCTGCCCCCAAGCTTGGGACGCGAGCGATTGCAGGATTTTGTTGCCCGCGCCGCTCGCGATCGCCATCCTCTACCAATGCCCCCACAGGAATCATGACCGCACCGCTGCCATCGGCGGCAGCCTCAATGGGAGCGGCCTGAATGCCGAGTAGGGGATCGGTTTCGGCATTCACCTCAACGCGATCGACGCCCTCTTCCGCCTGAAACTCATCGCCGTGACCCACGTAGGCTAGGGCAGCGGGGGCACTCACAGCCAAGCTCAACGCCAGAACAGAACTCAATAAGGATGGGCGCTTCATAGGATCCTCCTCACAGTTGCGACGGATTCGAGTTGACGGAACATGCTCACTATCAGATTCAAGATCGGGCTATTCAACTTGTCTGGATAGAAACTACCCTCTTCAATCCTCAAAGATTACTCCCGCTAGCGGATGTGCATGGCAACACCCAATATCTCAAGCAAATTCCTGCTTTTGGGAATCGATGGCTTCCAGGCTATCGTTAACCCAAACGTCACCCCGAAACGAGTCATCACAGTCTTTTTTGATCGGAGAGTGAAATGAAACTAGTGGTCCACAAGGAAGATGATGCGTTATATCTCCGTTTGGACGAGACGCCTATTGTTGAATTGGAAGAGTTCAGCGATGGCATCATTCCGGACTGTAACGCTGAAGGCAAGGTCATCGACATCGAAGTGCTTTATGTCAGCCAGCGCAGTCACAATTCCTGGCAACAAATCCGGCTAGAGACCATCACTAGCTAAGGTCAGCAAGGCATTATTCGACATCTCCATATCAGACATTGACCGATTTTGGATGCAAGCCAGCTAAAACGGCAATGACTCTAGCAAGGACTATTAATTGGACACCCAAGAAAGAAAATCTCTAAAGTCATCTATCTCATCGATCGTCTATTTTTGATAAGGTAGAAGACGATGCCTGACGGCATCAATCCAGTATTTCGCGTTTCTTATGTCATCATTATTCGCAGCTTCCAAAGCTCCATGCAGCCAAGTATGACGGGCTAAAACTGATGCTTTAACATCTTCTAATCGCGGTGAGGTACTGAGTTTGGAGCTATATTAGGGACCGCAATAAATAGAATCTATAAATGAATAAGCCGACCCTAGCACAATCATAAAATTCTCCTCATCTCCCATATCTTCAATA
>JACYME010000059.1 GCA_015272155.1 Leptolyngbyaceae cyanobacterium T60_A2020_046 | reverse complement strand
CAAGGAGAGGAACCGGAACCCCTGTCAGAGTCGAGGCAAATTTTTCACCAACTTGTGAATAAACCTCTCCTTAACTAAGGAGAGGTGCCGCAGGCGGTGAGGGTTTAAGCGCCCAAGCAGAGCCAAGAAGCCCCTGCTAGCGTAGCTTTTCTCGATCTCTGCCTGAAGGATAGACGACTAGGAGAGGGGCTTTGAAGAGACCGATTTTGTCGTCCTGCTTCAGAGAATTAATATGACACCCCTAGGGCGCACCATCAATTGATGGTGCAACACTTGCCCAGACGAGATTACTGCACAGAACCCCGGTTCCTCCTTGGTCATTCGTCCCATTGCGTGAATCAAACCGGGAAGAAACCGGGATTTCTCACCATCCTGTACCAAGGCTCTGTTGGCCGTGTCTTAGGTCAAAATTGCGCCGCCCATCAGCTTGTCATAGCGAACCTTAAGTTCTTGGCGCAGCAGCGGCCACTGGCCCAAGTCTGGATCCGTTTGCATCAGAGACTCCGCCGCATCGCGGGCTTGGGTCAGCACGGCTTGGTCAGCCACGAGGCTGGCGAGCGCCAAATCCGGCAGGCCCGACTGGCGCGTGCCCAGCACTTCTCCCGGCCCCCGAAAGCGCAAGTCCATTTCGGAGATGAAGAAGCCGTCTTGGGATTCTTCGAGCACCCGCAAGCGCTGGAGCGCCACATCGCTGCGGGTCGAGCTCATCAGCAAACAGTAGGACTGCTCGCCGCCCCGCCCCACCCGCCCGCGCAACTGATGGAGCTGCGAGAGTCCAAAACGTTCGGCGTGTTCGATCAGCATCACGGTGGCATTGGGCACATCAACGCCGACCTCAACGACGGTTGTGGACACCAGAATGTGGGTGTGGCCCTGACGAAATTCAGTAATGGCCGTATCTTTTTCGGCGGAGGTCATGCGGCCATGCAGCAGCCCGACGTGAAAGTCCGGGAAGACCGCATCTTGAAGATGCTGGTGTTCATCGATCGCAGATTTGAGGTCGAGTTTCTCGGACTCTTCCACCAGGGGCAGCACGATGTAGACTTGCCGACCTTGCACAATTTCGCGACGAATCAGGTCGTAGGCATGGGTGCGATCGCGGCTGGTTAACAGCGTCGTCTGAATCGCCTTGCGCCCCGGCGGCAGCTCATCAATTTGGCTGACATCCAAATCACCGTGGAGCGTGAGCGCCAGCGTCCGGGGAATGGGCGTCGCCGTCAGCGTTAGGACGTGGGGGTTGTCGCCCTTGCGCTGAAGCCGAGCCCGCTGGTGAACCCCAAACCGATGCTGCTCATCGATCGCTACCAGCCCCAACCGCTGAAACTGCACTGGGTCTTCGATCAGGGCGTGGGTGCCCACCACCAACGGCAGTTGCCCCGTCACCAATTGACTCAAAATCTCGCGGCGCTTGGCAGTGCGGGTTGAGCCTGTGAGCAGTTCTACGGGCAGGCTCAGCACATTAAACCAGCTCACCAGCTTGCGGTAGTGCTGCTCAGCCAACACCTCCGTCGGAGCCATCAGCGCCGCCTGGTAGCCCGCCTGAATCGCCGCCAGAATGGCCACCACGGCCACCACCGTTTTCCCGGAACCCACATCCCCCTGCACCAGGCGGTTCATGGGCGTCGCCTGCTGCAAGTCCTCCAAAATTTCGTTCACCACACGCTGCTGCGCTCCCGTCAGCGCAAAGGGCAGGGTGTCGTAGAACTGATCGATGAGCGCTCCGGTGGCGGGCAGCACAACGGACGTGGCCTGCTGCCGCTGGGCCTGGCGACGACGCAGCAGCCCCAACTGCAAGTAGAAAAACTCATCGAAGACGAGGCGCTGGCGGGCCGCCGCGAGGCTTTCATCATCGGGGGGGAAGTGGATGTGGGCGATCGCGACGGGCAACTCCACCAGGCCATATTGGGCACGAAGCGGCGTCGGCAGCGGATCGGCCAGGGCGATCGCGGCGGGCAGGGCAGCGGCGATCGCCCGCCGCACTACATTTGCGCCGACGCCTTCCGTCAGGGGATAAACGGGCACAATGCGACCCACCACAGGCGACTCGGGATCAGTGCCGTCGCTGTCCAACAGCTCCAGTTCAGGGCTGTCGAGGGTGATGCCGTACTGATTCTTTTTCACCAACCCGGAGGCCGCCACCACTGCCCCAACGGGATACTGCCGCTTTTGCTGCTGTTGCCAGGCCGCATTGCGAAAGCGTTTCCCCGGCCAAAACTTGATGAGGCGAATTTGACCCGTCCCGTCGGCTAACACCAGTTCTTGAATCGTCAAATTCGCGTTTTTGGGGCTGCTAAAGCAGCCCGTGCGCTTCACGGTGCCCACCAGCGTCACCGTTTCGCCAGGGGTGAGGTCGCGGATGGGGCGCTGTTGAGCGTAGTTGAGGTAGTCGCGGGGATAGTAGTGCAGCGCGTCAGCAACGGTGAGAATGCCGAGCTTGGCCAGCCGCTCGGCATTTTTGGGGCCGACGCCTTTGAGGTAGGTGGCGGGTTGGTCGAGGGTTGGGATCGTCTGTCCGCCAGAAGCAGAGGCGTTTGGGAAAGGGGTGGGAGGTGGGGACGCGATCGCCCGTTGAGCGCGACCGGGGGAGGCCGCCGCCGCACGACTGGACGATGACGTTGCAGGAGCGGTGACGGTTTGCAGCGATCGCCGCGTTTGATAGATAGTGCGTCGGGTTTCTGCCACCAAATGCTGACGGGCCGCAAAACTGAGGTCGCTGTACTGGCTGTATTGTTCTGCCAGCGATCGCCAGCGCCCCTGCTCAGTCACCGGCAGCGCTGCGGGCGGGGCCGAGAGCGCCGACTGCAAAAACTCACTAAAGCGCTGCTGTCGCCCCTCCAGATTATTAAATCCGCGTCCGGCTTCAACACTCAGCGCCTTTTGGAGGCGATCCCAGTCTGGCCCCATCGGGATGTGATCAGCGGTGGACATGGGCAATGACAAACCCGTCTCAAACAACAGTCAACGGCAGCAACTGTTGACACTGGCTGGATTCTAGCCCAAAAGCGATCGCCCCCGACTTTCCCAAATCCGCCCCCATCAGCCAGACCACCCCGCACCTAACTTTCGTCATACCAGCTTGCCCGCCAAGCCGCTTCCGCCTCGGCCCGCGCCTTCTCGCGCTGGAGCTTTTGATACTGGGTGCCCAGCTTGCGCAGGCGACCCAGCACCTCGCGAATGCGGCTCCGCCAGAGGGCGCTGCGGGTATCCATAAACTCAATGTCCGCTAGCCGCAAGCTCACCGCAACGAGTTGGGTAATCCCAGCGTCGGGCAGGGCCACCACATCGTCCTCGTCGTCGAGATCGGTTTCCTCATCATCAAACTCGTCGATATCATCGTTATTGTCGCTACCGTCGTCGTCCTCCGCCTTACTGTCATCGTCGCTGTCGTCCGCCTCATTTCGGCGATCGCGCCCCATCTCGACCAACACATTCAGCACATTCGGCACCGACGGCCCCACCTCTCCAGCCTCAGACTCCGTTGCAGCGGCCAAAACAATTTCTGGCAGGTCGGGCAAAATCTGGGCCTGCTTCAGCATCAGGTTTGCCATATTTGACAGACTTTGCAGCACGGCGCGGATCTGCCGCTCTAGCAGCACATGACGCTTGGCAAGGGCCAGTGGCGACACCGCATCCATTGTAAGGGGTGCTGGATCAGGGGTCGGCTCAGGCTCAGGGGGCGCTGTGTCAGGGGGTGCCGCGTCAGGGGGGCGATCCACCCCGAGACTTGGCTCCTCGGCTTCCCCCCCAGGCTCTGCTTCTGAGGCGGGTGCATCCTCCGTTACCGCCTCCGCCACCTGTCCCAATAGTTCCTGGGGCAATAGCTCCTGGGGCAGGTTCATCCGCTTCAATCGGCCTAGCATGCCTGGAGCCAGCGGCACACTGGGCAACGCCAGCAGCTCAGCCTGAAGCGGCATGTTTTGAATTTGCGATCGCCCCTGGGTGCCCAGGTTGCGTAATCCCGCCTGCACCTTTTCTCGCTGACTCACCGACAGCGCCAAAAATGACTCTGGGTAAACCTGGGTACAGAGGTGATACCCCGCCTGCACCAGTTGTTGCCGCACCGCATTACCCAACACCTCTAGATAGCGCTGATACAGGGTTTGCAGGTCGTGATCAACCTTCGCCGTCGCAGTTTCCAGCGCAGCGATTTCTTTTAGGATTTGGTCGAGGCTTCTAGACATAGGTAAAGGAAGCCAGGAAATCTACAACACACGTTCAACACACGTTCCCAGCATGGCAGGGTGCAGTTCGGCTGCGATCGCCCCACTTTGCCGGGATGGATACAAGCATAGGACTGACGCGGTTCAACCCTCTGAACATTAACCGGGGGGGATCTGCGGAACGTTGCAGCTTCTTCAAGGGCGTTAGTCCTGAGAAAATCACGCGATCGCGGCTCCCGCGCCATCATCCTTCACTCTACAAAAGCGCGGGCAAGCAACCACTGCCCGCCCGCGCCCCATCGAATCAATTTCGCTCTAGATGCACATCCAGAGCCGTGGCTTACTTCAGGCCGGCCTGCGCCGCCACTTCCTCGGCAAAGTTGGTTTCCTCTTTCTCAATGCCCTCACCGAGCACAAAGCGAGAGAAACGACGCACCTGGATGTTTTCACCCAGCTTGGCAATCATCTGCTGCACCAGTTCGCCCACGGTGACGTTCTGATCCTTAATGAAGGGCTGATCCAGCAGAGACAGCTCCTTCAAGCGCTTGTCGATGCGGCCCATCACGATTTTCTCGCGAATGTTTTCAGGCTTGTTGCCCAGGTCATCGCGGCCCATCTCAATTTCCTTTTCCCGAGCGATGATGTCTGCGGGAATGTCAGAAACCTTGACGTACTCAACGTTAGGGCAGGCTGCAACCTGCATGGCCACATCGCGCACCAGCGCTTGAAAATCTTCGTGCCGCGCGACGAAATCCGTCTCGCAGTTGATTTCCACCAACACACCCACCCGGCCCCCGGTGTGGATATAGCTGCCGACTAGACCTTCAGCGGCAACCCGCCCTTCCTTCTTAGACGCAGAGGCGATGCCCTTTTGGCGCAACCATTCGACGGCTTTTTCCATATCGCCATCGCTTTCGGTCAGTGCCTTTTTGCAGTCCATCATGCCTGCGCCGGTCTTTTCGCGCAGCTCTTTCACTAGCTTTGCCGAAATTTCCGCCATATTACCCTCGTGGCTATACCTTCACTGTCAGTTACTCAAACCTTCGGGACGTGAGAACACGCTGAACCTTAGGCGTTGTCAGAGTCTTCGTCGTCGTCAGCATCTGGGATGTCGTCGCTGTATTCGTATGCGTCATCGGCATCGTCATACTCGTCATAGACATCATCGTTATCGACGCGACCGTGGGACCCTTCGTAAATGGCATCTGCCAACTTGCCTACAATCAGCTTAATCGAGCGGATTGCATCATCGTTAGCGGGAATGGGAATATCCACGTCGTCTGGATCACAGTTGGTATCCAACAACGACACGATAGGAATGTCGAGCTTTTGGCACTCTTGCACCGCGTTGTATTCGCGGCGGGTATCAATGATGAGCGCCACATCGGGGGGACGCCGCATGGTCTTGATGCCGCCGAGATACTTTTGCAGCTTCTCAAGCTCGCGACGCAACACCGCTGCTTCCTTCTTGGGACGCAGGGCAAGCGCGCCAGATTCTTGCATCCGTTCTAGCTCTTTGAGGCGATCGCACCGGGTTTTAATGGTGGCCCAGTTCGTTAACATGCCACCCAGCCAGCGCTGGTTCACATAGTTGGCTCCGCAGCGCATGGCCTCTTGGGCAATGATGCCCGCTGACTGGCGCTTGGTGCCCACAAACAGGAACTTTTGTCCCCGCTCGGCAGCAGTGCGCATGTAGCCATAGGCTTCGTCCATCAACTGCGCGGTTTGGACGAGGTCAATAATGTGAACGCCGTTGCGAGAGGTGAAGATGTAAGGAGCCATCTTCGGGTTCCAGCGACGGGTCTGGTGACCAAAGTGAACCCCAGACTCTAATAGCTGGGGTAGAGAAACCACAGGCATAAATTTTGCTCCTTCGGGTTTAGCCTCCACTCAGGGGGTCTGGTTAGACACCCGAATTCCTGAGTGTGCGAAATTTGACAACTTTACAAATCTATCACAGCCCACCCGCAATCGTTGCGATTTTTCAGAGGCACCGTTGTCCAAACTCTGCCCAGCATTGAGCCTCGGTGGATGATACCCATTCTCTGAAGCAGGACGACAAAGCCGATCTCTTCAAAGCCCCTCTCCCAGTCGTGGGTTGGGGTGAGGGCCATGTGTCGCGGCAAAGTGCAGCATTGGGATGAGGGGAGAACCGCGCGAAAGGGGCTCAGTGTCTTGTGCTGTATACTCTTGACGACTGTGTAACGGGGTGTTGCCGACCCGTTGCGGCACTGGTCAATCGCGGCCGATCGCAACGGAATGATTTTTCTAGGGTGGCATCTTTCACCGAAGCCTCTCCTAAACATTTCTCAATGTCTTGATTGGGATGATGGTGTGCAGAGTGCTGCGATCGCGGAGAAGTCCGGCAACGTAATCGGATCAACCCGTTGGTTCACGGGGCGCGATCGCGCATCTGCATCCCCAAAATCGGCGAGCTGAGCGCCCGCGCGATCGCCATTGCTGTTGCAGATTTGGGAAATCTGTGGATCATTGAGGTCACAGCCTGTTGTTGGTCTGCATCGCCCTTCAGTGTGATTTCAACGCCTTCACCACCCTTAAGAAAGACGGGAAGCATCCTTATGTCTGCTGAGTCTCAACGCCCACCCGCACCCCCTCGTATGCCGCCGCCGCCGCCGCCCGCCCGTGCTGCCGGAGCCGCCGGAGCCGCTCGTCCGGCTGTACCACCGCCGCCGGGTCATCGGGCTGCACCGCCGCCACCCATGCCAGGCGGAGCCGCCGCTAGTCGTCGCGGCCCCTCCCTAGAGCAGTTGGTGCGCGAGGCATTTGACAAGGGATTTTCGGACATTCACGTGGGCGTTGGGGAAACGCCTCGGTTCCGCGATCGCGGCCAAATTTCCACCACCGACCACCCCGTCACCGACGAAGCCATGTTCTATGGCTGGTTGGAGGAAGTGCTAAAGCCCGAGGAAATTCAGCAATTCAAGCAAACCCTCGACTTTGACGGAGCCGCCCAGTTTGAATTCTCACGGGTGCGGATCAACGTCTTCGATACTTTGTTGGGGCCTGCGATGGTGATGCGTCTCATCCCCAACAAAATCTTGACGATGGAGCAGCTCAACCTGCCCCCCGTCCTGCGCGATGTGTGCCATTACCACAAGGGGCTTATTCTGGTGACGGGGCCAACAGGCTCCGGGAAATCCACCACCCTCGCGGCCATGATCGACTACATGAACCGCGAAATGCCCAAGCACATCATCACCATCGAAGACCCGATTGAATTTGTCCACACCAGTCAAAAATCCCTCATCAAACAGCGGGAAGTCGGGCGACACACCGTCAAATTTGACAGCGCCCTCAAGGCTTCGCTGCGGGAAGACCCCGACGTGATTCTGGTGGGTGAAATGCGGGACAAAGAAACCGTCAACACCGCTCTCAAAGCTGCCCAAACAGGCCACTTGGTGATGGGTACCCTGCACACCAATAGCGCCGTGAAAACCGTTGAGCGGATTTTGAACCTGTTTGAGCCAGATCAGCAGGCTCCGGTGCGGGTGTCGATCGCGGAATCCCTTGTGGCCGTCATCGCCCAAGGATTATGCCGTACCACCGACGGCAAGCGGGCCGCCTTCCATGACATTCTGATCAACACCGACGCCATTAAGGACTACATTATTCGCGGTCAGTTGGATGAGGTGGAAGCGCTGATTCCGAAGTGTACCTTTGACGGCATGTGTACGATGAACCAGTCGCTCTATGCCCTCTATGAGGCGGGCCGCATTACCGAAGAAACCGCGCTAGAAATGTCGCCCCGTCAGAACGAGATGGCGCAGATGTTGCGAGGTCGAGTCTAGAGCGGTGTCATCGTTGGTGCAGGTTGACTTCGATCGCTCCCTGGCGTTTAAAGGCATTGCTGTCTTTACGCCGGGGGGTGATTTGGTCTATTGCCGCGATCGCGATCGGCAGGGCCAGTGGCATGTTCACCTCTGCGGCACCCTGCAAGAACATCTAGGCCTTGCCGAAAGCCCCCACTTTCTGGTGCCCTACTTTACCGCCACCGTCGATCGCTGGATCGACACTGCTACCCAGGAGTTGCAAACCGTAGCGGAAATTTATCCGCCCCTGTTGCGCTACCAAGGGCTGCTGAATGCGCTGTTCGACCTGGGAAATGTGGAATGGCAGGTCGTCCATCCCCTGCCCGAAAGCTGTAGCCCGTCGGTATTTGCCACCTACCAGGAGCAGTTTCCCCAACTGTGGGACAGCCATCACCTAGTGCTAGATGTGTCGCGCGATCGCGACCCCAAGGCGCGATCGCAGGAGATCATCCCCGAAACCGAAGCCGACGATCCCGTCCTGCGGCTGTTTGTTTCCGGGCATTCCGCCTTAACCGAGCAGATTTTGCGCACCCTCCAAAGCGTGCTAGAAACCACACGCCATCGGCCTTACACCCTAAAAGTGATCGACGTGTCGAAGCACCCCGAACAAGCCGAGGCCGACCAAATTTCCGCCACCCCAACCCTAGTTCGCGTGTGGCCCCATCCCGTCAAACGTCTCGTCGGCGAACTCAACGACCCCATTTCTATCCTCAGCCTGTTGACCGAACGATAGGGCCGTATCATCCCGATTTCATCGGTCATTCTGTCCCAGGCTTCAGCCCCCGGCCATCGTGATCCACCGATTCCTCTACTATTGAGGATGTAAATCGCTGGCGTTGCCCCCTGGCCCGATGACAGACCACACCCCCGCTATTCCGTCCTGCACCTGGCAGCACCCCATCGGCCAAGCCTGGGAGCACTACTACATCGTGCGCTATGCCAGCAATTTGGATGATGGCCCCGCCCACGGCGCACCCCTGGGCGGCTTTGGCGCAGGCTGTATCGGGCGATCGCCCCACGGCAGCTTCAACCTGTGGCACCTCGACGGCGGCGAACACACGTTTCAGACCTTCCCCGCCTGCCAGTTCAGCATTTTTGAACAGTGCAGCGACCAGCGCCACGCCTATGCTCTCTCCACTGAGCCGCCGACGGATGGGACGTTGGAGACATGGCAGTGGTATCCGGCGGCAGTTCAACATTCAACATTCAACATTCAAAACTCAACTCCCGACGCTCAATCCGCATCGACTGGCACCTACCATGCGCTCTATCCCCGCAGTTGGTATGTGTATGAGAACGTCTTTCAGGCAAAGCTGACCTGTGAGCAGTTTTCGCCGATTTGGGCGGAGAACTACCAGGAAGCGAGTTATCCGGTGGCGGTGTTTGTATGGACGGCGCATAATCCGACGGATCAGCCGATGACCCTCAGCATTCTGCTGAGTTGGCAGAACATGGTGGGCTGGTTTACCAACACGGCCAAGTCGCCGGAGGTGCTGCAACGGGACGACGGTAGCCCCTATTATGACTATGTGCCGGCCCTGGGCAAGAGCGCGGGGAATACCAATTCCCGGATACAGAGGGGGCTGGCGACCGGATGCCTGATGAATGGGGCGATCGCGCCGGAGATGGCTCCAGCGGAGGGAGACGGGCAATGGGCGATTGCGACCCTCACCCAACCCGGCGTCGAAGTTTTTCACCACACCCGCTGGAATCCGGCAGGGGATGGGGGCGACCTGTGGAATACCTTTAGCCGCGACGGTTCCTTAATCCACTGCGAGGACGATCGCCCAGCGGCAGCGGGGGAACAGATTGGCTGCGCGATCGCGGTGCGCTTCACATTGCAACCGGGGGAAACGCGGGAAATTCCCGTGACTTTGACATGGGATCTGCCCGTGACGGAATATGCCGCAGGCGTTGCCGAATTTCGGCGCTATACGGACTTTTTTGGGCGCGAGGGGTGCCATGCCTGGGCGATCGCCCAAACCGCCCTGGCAAATTACGCCACCTGGCGACAGCAGATTATCGACTGGCAACAGCCCATCCTCGACCAGCCCCACCTCCCCGACTGGCTCAAGATGGCCCTCTTTAACGAACTCTATGACCTCACCAGCGGCGGCACCCTCTGGACGGCGGCCACCGAGGCGGATCCTGTCGGGCAGTTTGGCGTGCTGGAATGCATCGACTACCGCTGGTACGAAAGCCTAGACGTGCGCCTCTATGGTGGATTTGCCACCCTCCTCCTCTGGCCAGAACTGGAAAAAGCCATCCTCCGCGCCTTTGCCCGCGCCATCCCCACCGCCGACGATCGCCCCCGCATCATCGGCTACTACGACACCATCGGCGAAACCGACCACTACGCCCCCCGCAAACTCCCCGGTGCCACCCCCCACGACCTCGGCGCACCGAATGAGCATCCCTTTGTCAAAACCAACTACACCAGCTACCAAGACTGCAACCAGTGGAAAGACCTGCCCAGTGATTTCGTCATCCAGGTCTACCGCGCCTACAAGCTGACCGGGGAAACGGATGTGGACTTCCTCGCCGACTGCTGGCCCGCTGTGACCGAAACCCTGAAGTACCTGAAGCGCTTCGACACCGACGGCGACGGCATTCCCGAAAACGGCGGTGCCCCCGACCAAACCTTCGACGACTGGCAGCTCAAGGGCATCAGCGCCTACTGCGGCGGGCTGTGGATGGCGGCACTGGAAAGCGCGATCGCGATCGCCCACGTCCTCACCACCGCGAACCGCGCCCCCGGCAACACCCCCATCCTGGTCACCCAATACCAGCGCTGGCTCGCGCAGAGCCGCAACGTGTATCACAAACGCCTGTGGAACGGACGCTACTACCGCCTTGAAACCGGCAGCGATTCCCAGGTGGTGATGGCGGATCAGCTCTGCGGTCAGTTCTGTGCCCGCCTGATGGGACTGCCGGACCTGGTGGCAGAGAAGTATGTGCGATCGGCCCTCGACGTCATCTACGATGCCTGCTTCGTCAAATTCAACGACTACGCCGCCATCCACGCCCGCCCCCAAGAGCAAAAATTCATCGGCTCCCAAGTCGGCACCTTCCGCTCGGCACAACCCGGCACCCGCATCGGCGCGGCTAATGGGGTGCTCCCCGATGGCTCCCCCGAAGACCCCGACGGCACTCATCAGCTCGAAGTGTGGACAGGCATCAACTTCGGCCTTGCCACCTTCCTTGCCCAAATGGGCATGACCGACCAAGCCCTCGAAATCACCGAAGCCGTTGTCCGCCAAATCTACACCCACGGCCTCCAGTTCCGCACCCCGGAAGCCATCACCGCCCTCGGCACCTTCCGCGCCTGCCACTACCTGCGCCCCCTCGCCATCTGGGGCTTGTACGGCGCACTTAACGGCTGGGGTCGATTTTAAAAGTGCGCGATCGCCTTTTTTGAGGAAGCTTGAACTGATACCGGGTCAAACGCTCGATGCAAGTTGGTAAACAAATCTCGAACCATGTCAACCCAAACGTGAAAGGTGAACATACTGTCGACGGTAGGTGCGCTCACTGCGGTCGCTGTAGCGACTCAGGTTCGTATCGTTGACCTTGACACAGACCACGAAAATCGTGGTCATCAGCGTCATCAGAAACTGACGCTGTGGCTTACTAAATGGCCTGCTGTCGTCAGCAGACCGGCTAAGATGCGGTTGAGGCTATCCATCGGTGCACCGTGTTTTGCTTGCACCTGCACTCTATGCGGTGGATAGCTTTTCTCCAACCCACCCCGAAAAACTGTCCGGAGTGTTGCTTCAAAGAGTGTTTTATCTCCTTCTAGAGAAAGCGTCCCATACAACCGGGACGTTTATTGATTTGGCGGGAGGTTAAATCGGGCTGGTACGGCGAATGTTCCTGAGTCGTCCAACAGGCGAATCCTGTGATGCCCATCACTCTAAGAATCGGTTCCAGGCTGAAGCCCTAAAACTTGAGTGTTGGGTTGGAGGTGGCGACGAAATGCCCCTGCGATCGCGATGGATTGCAGGGGCCGTAAATTGAGCAACATGAGGGAAAGAGACTCCACGATCGCGCCGATTATCCGGCGATCGCAGGGCTAGAGGTAGGTTGCAGATCTGGGATACAGAGCCGTGCCAGCATGGCCAGACCGCCGAGCTTCAGCCCCTCTGCTAGCCAATAGGCTCCATGCATCCAAGTCATCGAGGCCGGAACGTGTTCAGGCACGCTGCCAAAGGCAAGGGCGCTCATTTGGGGAGTGAGGCCGTAGGTATCGAGGAGGGTGAGGCTAATCAGCAGCGCACCGAGCGCGATCGCCCAGCGGCTCTGGCTGCCACACTGGGAAACCTCAAAGGCGCTTTGCCGGTGACGCAGGGCTAGCAGTGCAGTCACAATGCCCGCAGCGCAGAGCAACTCAACTCGGTTGAAGGCCCAAAACAGGGTGTAGCCCATGGCAGCAAAACCGGGATCACGCATCATCCCAGAGACATACATGCTAGGCATGATCAAAAAATCGATCAGAGCCGTACAGCTTAGCCAAAAGCCCGCGATCGCAAGAGCGATCGCGACCCATCGGGTTTGAATTCGGGGAGAAAGTATCATGGCGGCAAGGAGAATCATGAATGGAAGGTTGGAAAACAGCACAATGAACGGTAATTTTTCCAAGGCGTGCTGTATTGAGTTCTGCATCAGACCAAGCGGGATGAATTCAGAAAAAAGTTTGATGCAGGGGCTCTAATTCCATTCTGATAAGCCTTGATAGAAAAGGCACTCGTCTGAAAAGAAGCGTTATCTTTGGCCGTAAATTGTGAAAAATGACTCAGTTTTTCTCAATGTTTTGTTGTGATTCGCAATCATTTGGCCCTGGATGATTGCGATGAGTGTGGAAGGACAGATCAGCGCAGTCTATGCCCCCGACGCGGCCACATTTCTTACAGTGGACATAGAGTGACGGCGAGGCAAAACAGCCATGCGCAGATTCATGAACATCGCACAAGCAGTCGGCATTGGGGGCGCGATCGCGATTGGGATGGGCTTCGGTACAGCGGCGGGCTGGGCGGTTCAGTTTCCCGATGGCACCGTGGCCTTTGAAGCCGTGCCTCAATTGGTCAACTTTGCTGCTACCCAAACCCTAGTCGGGCGTCGCGCCACCTATTATTTCACCCTGCATCTGCCTGCGGGGGCGGGTGAACCGTTAAAAACCTTGACGATCGAGTTGACCGAGGGGCACGAGCCGCTGTTTCGCTATCGTCTAGAGGCGACACACGTGTTCTTGGGGACGCGGCGCGATCGCGGCGCAGCGGTGCCGATCGCGGCGGTGGATTACGATGCCGAAACCCAGCGCCTAACGGTAGAACTGGCGGAACCCATCGCCCCAGGGCAAGACTTTACCGTGGCCCTTGTGCCCGTGCGTAACCCCCGATGGGAGGGCATCTACCTCTTTGAAGTGGCGGCAGAGCCTGCGGGTGAAGTAACGCGATCGCAGCGCATTGGCACCGCCCGCCTGCACATTTATCGCTCCGGCGATCACGATCCCTTCTGGCCCTAGCTCGCCGGGGCGGGAGGCTCCCCACGCCATCCTTACCCCTGCTTATCAAGCCCCACATGCTGGGTTTTGACCCACTTCAGCCGCTTCGGGCGAATCGCCATCCGTAGGGTGACGGTGCTCACCACCAGCAGCCAATGGGTCATGTACACCATACCGCGCAAAGTTTGTAGCACCAGTAGAGCGGGGGATGTCTTCTGGGTTTTCCAGAGGCCATTCATCATCCCCAACATTGAGAAGCCCATGACCACGCTCGATAGAGGCACCAGCATCGGCGGGCGACTGCGGGCCACGGCCAGCGCCAAATCAGGCAGCGCCATCGTGGGTAGCGCATACTGAATCAGCCAAAAGAAAAAGAGATCGATGGAGCGAGCCCAACCCATCCGCGATGGGTTGAGCAGCCGCCAATAGTCGAGATAGCGCTGATAGCCGCCCTCGGCCCAGCGATTGCGCTGATGCCAGAGAGACACCGCCCGCACGACACCCTCTTCTTGCACAGCGGGAAACAAGGTGACCGCAATTGTCCAGCCTGTGAGGTGGAGCCGAAAGGTGAGGTCGAGGTCATCGGTAATGGTTTCTTCATTCCAGCCGCCGCAGCTTTCGAGGGCTGCACGCCTTACAAATTGGCCATTGCCGCGCAGTTCGCCAATGCCGCCGCGAGCAATGCGCTTGATTTGGCAATAGGCGTCGAAGGCCATTTCGGCGACTTGGCCGTGGGTCCAAAAGTTGGTGTTGCCGTTGGCGATCGCCTTGCGAACTTGCACCGCCCCCACCTCCGATCGCTGAAAGAAGGGCACCACCCGCCGCAGGAGGTCAGGGGAAACACGAGCATCGGCATCAAACACGAGAATTAAGTCGCCTCGGGTTTGCCGCCAAACTTGGTTCAGCGCCCCAGACTTTCCGCCCACTGCCCCCGGTTCGCGATGGACGACGTGGAGATTAGCGGCTGGGTGGGCCAGGCGATCAAGGAGTTCAGCGGTGCCATCGGTGCTGGCATCATCGATGATCCAAAAATCGTAGCGATCGCGGGGATAATCCATCTGACTCAGGGCTTCAACCAAGCCGCCAATCACCGAAACCTCATTTTTGGCGGCCACCAAAATCGAAACGTAGGGCCAGTGAGCGGGGTCGGGCGCGATCGCGGTCGTCACACCCAGGGCTGCGGTGCTCGGCAAAGGCTCGGGCATGGCCTCGGGGCGAGCCACCAGCAACCGCAACAGATGTGCCCCAGTCAGGGCAGTCAAGCCGTAGACAAGCCAGTGCCCCCACGCCACCACATGCAGCACAAACACGCTTCCCCAAAGACAGCCCAGCGCGACAGCGGCCTTGACCCGCCGCGCCCCCGTATATCCAAGAGTGGTCTGATGCTGAGATACGATCGCCGACTCCGTCGCGTCCACGTTTGCCCCGCTTGTCATCCTGTGAAGTTCTCGCTGCTGAAGGTTTCGCTGCCCCTACGGTGGAAGCCTCACATCCGGATCTGCCACCGCGCCGTTTACCAGTTGTGGTGAGGAGGGCTGCCTAAGCCGATATCCCAGCACCATGCTCTACCACAAATTCAACCATTCCCCTACTATTTGTATCGGCTCCGCGATCGCAGGGGACATCTCTGCAATTCATCGGTATCCTCAAGGGGGTTTCGAGAACTCCCGAAATCCCCAGCCTGAGATTGTCTTACGCATACTCAGGGATGTTGTTGCTGTGACCCTTCAAATTATCTATCCCATTTGGGAGCAAGGGTTGGGTCACATACTCTTAATCATCCTAACGGTTTGGGGGAATCCTCGCGGTCGTGTCGCACGCCTGTTGACGGCATAAAACGTCCCTGCGTCTTCAGAAAACGTGGCATCCTAGGCCACATTCAGCGAGCTAGGACAAAACCGATGCTCGACCACACGCAGGTAAACGGGAGCCGTGAGGGTATTCTGGGGGCTGGCAGCGCTTCGCCCCTCAGGGTCACTTGATTTCCCCGTGGTGAACCGTTGCGATCGCCCGCCGAGCCTGACCACCCCCTCATCAGCCCGAGCCCAGGGCTTGACCAAGCTGATGTTGACCCAAGGCTGTGGCCCTCCCAAATCCGGTCATCACGGTAGCAGGACACGAGTGCGTGAAACCCAGACGAGGATAGGCGGATTTTGCCCCCGCCTAGGTGAGGGGCAAGCTAGCTGAGACAAAAGGGACAGGGATGCCCAATTCCCGGATGACTGTTGCTCCAAACTGTTGAGAGTCTGTTCAACGAATCTGCTATGAGCATTACCTTCGACGAAATCAAACCGGCCACCAAACAAGATATTGGCGTCTATCTGCCCTATTACCAGGGCAGCAAACGCAACGCATTACCCTACGCCATCGGCCTGTATAAGCAGGGCAACCTTGAGGGGGAGCGCGCGATCGAAGGCGGAAGCAGCATTCCCTTTATTGCCACGTGGAACGTGTCGAGCCTCCCGGCGGATCTCACCCGGTGTCGGCTTCAGTTTGATGACGACGCCGACTTAAGCTACGAGATCACGATGGCAACCTTTGAATTCGTGGACTTTCTCTTTGATGTGGTGGTGTCGCTGCGGTACAAGCGTCCGGCGGATTTCTCAAAATCCTTTTATCGCAAGCTGTTGCGGCTTGATGATTGAGGGGGAGCCTGCGGAGATGATGACAATCGGGTGGGGGTGGCCCCGCAACGCGCGGCACTGATGGAGCCTGGGCGATCGCGAGTCACCCCTCAACCGCCACCCTCAGATGGGCAGGATACCCCGCCCGAGTCCGATGCCCCCTTGGCCCATTCACAGTTGATGGCAAAATAAAGGGACAATTCAATCCTGTTGTCTGCATTGGAGAGGAGCAAAGAGCGTGCCCGATTCTGCTAAGTATGTGCTCATCGGCTCTACGGAACCCCGCAGTGGCAAGTCTACGGCGTTGTTCGCGATCGCCTTTCAACTCCAATCCTGCGGGTTTACGGTGGGCTGGGGCAAACCACTGGCGTCGGGCGACGGGGCGAGAGATTCCCTTGAATGCTTAGATACAGACCTCAACTTTGTGCCTGATATGTTGTCCTTGGGGCACGAGCAGCGCAAGCCTCCGCTGCTATGCATGGATGAAGGCACCCTGGCGCGCCAACTGGTGCGAGCCGAGGAAGCAGATTTTCGCGATGCCCTGCGGGAATACCGCACCGAGTCCGCCAGCGACGTGGTGTTGCTCGAAGGCCCCGGCACTTTGGAAGAAGGGGCGCTGATGCATCTGTCGTTGCCAGAGATGGCGATCGCGCTGGATGCGGCCGTGATTTTGGTGATGCAGTGCAACACGCGCCACATGGTTGACCAAATCGTCTCGGCGCAAAAGCGGCTGGGGCGATCGCTGCTAGGCGTCGTCATCAACGGCGTCAATGAAGCGAATGAAACCTTTATGGCAGAAGTCGTCGCGCCCTATCTAGAAAATCACGGCATCCCAATTCTGGCGACCTTGCCTCAAATTCCCTTTTTGCAGGGGGTGCGCGTCTCGGAGATTGTCCATCACCTGGATGCGGACGTGATTTGCTGCGCCGACCATTTGGATCTGGTGGTCGAAAGCCTCAAGATTGGGGCCATGAACGTGAATGCAGCCCTGCGGTTCTTTAGCCAGGGGGTGCATCAGGCGGTGGTGACTGGGGGCGATCGCCGCGATTTGCAAATCGCGGCTCTCGAAACCTCCACCCACTGCCTGGTGCTGACGGGGCAAATTCCGCCCGCGGAGGATGTGGTGGCCCTCGCCAAAGACAAGGAAGTGCCCGTCTTGAGCGTCGCTACGGATACCCTCACCACCGTCGAGCGCATTGATAGCCTCTTTGGTCACGTGCCCCTCAATAATCCAGATAAGGTGTCGCTGGTGAAGGCCCATCTTGCCAAAAAGCTGGATCTTGCCCGATTAATCCAGCTCCTGGGCCTAGAACGCCCCGCGATCGCGCCCCACAGCTAAATTCTTCGCCGTAGACTGATACAATGGGCGCGTTCATAAAATCGTGTATCTCCGTTGAGTCAGTCCATCGAAACGCCTTTAGAAACATCCAAAGTCGATGTCTTTCTACAAGAACTTGCCGCTATTCAACAGGCAGGCTCAAAGCGCATCGCGATTTTGGGGTCTCGTCACGTCCCCATCACCCATCAGCAACTCATCGAGCTGATGACCTATGCGCTGGTGATGGCGGGTAATCAAATTTTGACCTCCGGTGCAACGGGCACCAACTCTGCCGCCATTCGGGGGGCGTTGAAGGCCGACCCCAATTTGCTGACGGTCATCTTGCCCCAAAGCTTGTCTCGCCAGCCCCGAGAGTCGCGAGATCAGCTCGAACAGGTCATGCACTTGGTTGAAAATTCCACCAACGATCAGCTCTCTTTGGCTGAGGCAAGTGCCCTGTGCAACCAGGAAATTGTGTCGCGGTGTCAGCAGCTGATCTGCTTCGCCTTCCATGACAGCACCACGCTGCTGCGCACCTGCCAAGATGCCGAAGACCAGCGTAAGATTGTTACGTTGTTTTACTTTGACTAAACCAACGTTGCAGGTCAGGGCTCTGCAATCGGTCAAGATACCGGGATGATCACACGGTAACGAGCGATCGCGATAGTTTCCCAAAGCAGGGTTGGTCGGGTTTTCCTACGGTTTTGGTCGGGTTTTCCTACGGTTGATGTATGGCTGTACTTTCCTCAGTATCGGTGCCTGCTTTGCTGATCATCAGCATTGCGATCGCGGCGTTTCTGGTTTATCTCCCCTTTGGGGCGGTTGGTGCGGCACGGTTTCAGTTGGGCTATGACCAGTCTGCACCCCGAGCCATGTTTGACAAGCTGCCGCCCTATGCCAAGCGAGCCACCTGGGCCCATGAGAATTCCTTTGAGGCGTTGACGCTCTTTGCCCCGGCGGCGCTGGTGGCCTACGTGACCGGGGTAGACTCTTCGGTGGCAGCGATCGCCGCGATTGTTCACCTAATTGCCCGCGCCCTGTATAGCCTGTTCTATGTTTTGAATATTCCGCTGCTGCGATCGCTGATGTATGCGATCGGCTCCTTAGGCACCTTTACCCTCTTTGGCCTCGGCTGCTACGCCGCATTGGGATAACCTGATTGGGGGCGATCGCACAATTCGCGATCGCGGCGGTATGCCCCAATCGCACCCGCGTCACCCTGGCAATTCTGGCCCCTGGGTCAGCGCCCGTGCGGCTTTCTGCCTTAGGACAGTGGACTCTGGGCCACCTCGTCCGGTGCTGATACGGTGCTGGGTGTTACCGCATCCCATTGATGTTAGAGATTTGAGCGTGCTATGGCTACGACCTTCTCCTTTGACATTGTCAGCGACTTTGACCGTCAAGAGCTGGTGAACGCCCTCGACCAAACCCGGCGTGAGGTAAGTACCCGCTTTGACCTCAAAGACACCAAAAGCACCCTAGACCTCGGGGAGACTACCCTCACCATCGAAACCGATAGCGAATTTACCCTGCAAACCATTCACACGGTGTTGCAGACCAAGGCGGCCAAGCGGCAGATCCCCCTCAAAATTTTTGACTATGGCGAGATTCAGTCCGCCAGCGGCAACCGGGTACGCCAGGTGATTACCCTCCAGAAAGGGATTGATAAGGAACTGGCGAAAAAGTTGACGAAGCTGATGCGCGACAACCTCAAAAAGGTGCAGTCCTCGATTCAGGGTGATGCGGTGCGGGTTTCGGCCAAATCCAAGGACGACCTGCAAGCGGCAATTCAGCTTGTGAAGTCTGAAGACTGGCCCGTGGCGCTGCAATTTACCAACTATCGGTAAACCTGACCCTGGCGATGTGCGTCTGCTGGCCTTGCGCCATTCGCGAGTTTAAAGGTAGC
The DNA here is from genome assembly GCA_015272155.1 of Leptolyngbyaceae cyanobacterium T60_A2020_046. Classification (GTDB taxonomy): domain Bacteria; phylum Cyanobacteriota; class Cyanobacteriia; order Phormidesmidales; family Phormidesmidaceae; genus JACYME01. The sequence goes on along the minus strand of JACYME010000059.1, from coordinate 3,164 downwards.
CGTGCTCGGCCAAGAAACCCAAGGAAATGTCGGGCGCGGGTGGCGGAGCGGCGGGGGTGCTGAGAAACTTCTCGGCGTACTTGCCCAGGATGTCGCCCTCTAGGTTGACGGCCTGCCCTGCCTGGAGATGTTGCAGGTTGGTTTCGGTGTAGGTCACGGGGATCACAGCAACGGTGAACCAATCCCCGCGATCGCTACAGTCTGCCACCGTCAGGCTGATGCCATTCACCGCGATGCTGCCCTTGGAGACGATATAGCGGGCGAGGTGGGCATCGGGCACTAAAAACCGGAGTTCCCAGGTGTTGGCGGTGGCGATCGCGCGATCGAGCCTGCCGAGCCCATCCACATGGCCCGTGACAAAATGGCCGCCAATTTTGCTGCCCACCCGCAGAGAACCCTCTAGATTCACCACCGCCCCATCGCTCAACTGGCCGAGGGTGGAGCGGGTCAGGGTTTCGGGGGAAGCCGTGGCGATAAAGCCTTGGGGCACCTGGGTTTCAACGGTGAGGCAGACGCCATCGACCGCAACACTATCCCCTAGGGCCAAATCCGCCAGGATAGGGTTGTGGGGCAGGGGCAGGCATTCGATCTTGAGATGGCTACCGTCGAGCCGCGTCAGGGTGCCCAAACACTGAATCAGACCTGTGAACACAGTCCTTTACCAAATTCTTGTCCGTAAAGTCCCCAATCGGTTGGGATAAGGGGGCATACTTTAGACAATGAAGTTTTTTACCGGGGTGCCTGACTTTTTGGCAAAGCCCACTAGCTTAATAGTACAGGTGCCGCAGGCAATCGCTCCTGTTTCCTTAGATACCACGATTGACGATCTGATTATCGGCTTCTGAAATTAAACCGAGTGTATTCGTTGATGCACCGGATCACGTCATAGGATTTCGTTACTTTCCCCGATTGCCTGATCGGTTTAGCAGAGTCTAGAGGCCAAACTCATGATTGAGATGAAAGTCGCCGGAATTGCTCTTGACGCGATTTCTCGCAATCCAGTAGTACTGCTGCGAGATACGGCTGATCGACGCGCGCTGCCGATCTACATTGGTCAAGATCAAGCAAAATCTATCATTAGTGCCCTCGAAAACCAGCAAGCGCCCCGTCCGCTGACCCATGATCTCTTCGTCAACTTGCTGGAGGACTGGGATATGTCGCTGGAGCGGGTGGTGATTCATGCCCTGCGGGACAACACGTTTTATGCCCTGCTGACGCTGGTGCAGGGAGAATTGCGGAAGGAACTGGATGCGCGACCGAGTGATGCGATCGCGATCGCCCTGCGCACCGATGCCCCCATTTGGGTGATGGAAGAGGTGATCGCCGATGCCTCGATTCCGGTGGATCGCGATGCCGACGAAGCCGAAAAGCGAGCCTTCAAAGCGTTTATTGACAGCCTGAGCCCGGCGGATTTTACCCAGCGGGGCGGCTCGATTAGCAACGACACCTATGAGTCCTAAGGATCACCGAAGGCTGGGATCGTGCCAGCGGTGACGGGCGATCGCGACGGAATGCAGTATCGGCGATTTGGCAAAACGGAACTGGCGCTATCGGTATTTAGCTTGGGCATGATGCGATCGCTAGCTTCGGCCTCTGTGTTTGATGACACGGTGGTGGCGGCGATTGACCGGGGCATCAACCATCTGGAGACAGCGCGGGGCTATGGGCAAAGTGAGCGGTTGTTGGGGCAGGTGCTGCAACGACTGCCTGCGGTCACGCGATCGCGCCTGGTGATCACCACCAAAATTCCGCCCACGCCGGATGCAGCGACGATGGCACAGCACATTGACGAATCGCTGGTGCGGTTACAGGTGGACGCGATCGACTGTCTCGCCATCCACGGCCTCAATACCCCTGAGCACCTCGCCTGGGTTCGTGATCCCCAGGGCTGTATGGCGGCGGCCCGGGCGGCCCAGGTTGCGGGCAAGGTGCGACATCTGGGGTTTTCGACCCACGGCTCCTTAGACGTGATTCTGGGGGCGATAGAAACGGGGCAGTTTGCCTTTGTGAATCTGCATTACTACTACTTTTTTCAACGCCATGCGCCCGCGATCGCCCGTGCCGCTGAGCAGGATATGGGGGTGTTCATCATTTCGCCAGGGGATAAGGGGGGGCTGCTGTATACCCCGCCCGCCCGCCTCAAAACCCTCTGTGATCCCTTCGATCCCCTGCACCTGACCTATCGCTGGCTGCTGAGTCAGCCCTCGGTAACAACGCTGAGCATTGGCCCCGCCTCGCCGGAGGAGTTGGCCCTGCCGCTGGCGGTGGGCGATCGCACGGAGCCCCTGACCCCAGCAGAGCAGGCGGCGATCGCGCGGTTGGCCGACCATGCTGCAACTGCCCTCGGTGCAGAACAGTGCCAGCAGTGCTATGCCTGTTTGCCCTGCCCGGAGGCGATCAACATTCCAGAGGTGCTGCGGCTGCGCAATCTGGCGATCGCCTACGACATGACGCGCTATGGCGAATATCGCTATCGCATGTTTGAAAATGCGGGGCATTGGTTTCCGGGGCGCAAGGGCGATCGCTGTACGGACTGCGGCGATTGCTTGCCCCGCTGCCCCAGCCAACTGCCGATCCCGGCGCTGCTGCGCGACGCCCATGATCGCCTCAATGGGCCGAGCCGCCGCCGCCTGTGGGGATGAGTGGCGGGTGTGGGTGTGAGGATCAAGCGTTCCAGCCAGTCGTTTTGGAGATCCGTTGTGGTGGTGGCCAGGGCTGGAGAACCTCTCCTCTCCTTGGCAAGGAGAGGAACCGGAAAGCTGGTTGGATTCGGAACGGATTTTTCACCAGTTCGTGAATTAACCCCTCAAACCCCCGCCGTGCGACAGCCCTGGAGCTAAGTGGGATCCGGAGACTGAGGCTGGCCGGGTTGGCCTTGGACTATTCGGAGGTTGGATGGAATTCTGTGGCGAGGTATTCCTGGGCCTTGTGGCCGTAGGGCTCATCCGCGCGTTGGCTGAGGGCGTGCAAAAGCTGGTGGGCGGTGTCGCGATCGCCCTGCTGATGGGCCGCGATCGCGCGGTCAGAGTGTTCCATAGAAATATAGCAAATTTCATAAAGGTGTGACACGATTTAAGGGTGTAGCACAGGTAAGGAACTCATGAAAGCTTACACCACTGATCTGCGGCAGAAAATCATCGACACTCATGAGAATGAGCCGATAT
>JACYME010000053.1 GCA_015272155.1 Leptolyngbyaceae cyanobacterium T60_A2020_046 | reverse complement strand
ACCACGTAGGTGATGTCAAAGTCAAAGAAGCCGGGCTGCCCAACCACCGCTGTGGGCGCGGAAATTTCCTTCGCTAGGCCAATTTGGGGTGCGCCGCCCACTTGCCACGGCGAGGGGGCGTTGTTATTGGTCGGGTCGCCATCGCCGTCGGGGTCAACATCACTGCCATTCTGCGACACATCCGTCACCGTCGTGCCATTCGAGTCATCCCCCATGGCGGTGGCTGAGTTTTGGGTATCCAGGAGGCCGTCGCTGCTGAGATCCACCCGTACCGTCACCGTCACCGTCGCGCTGGCTCCCCCATCAAATTGATTCGGAGCGGCAGAAAAGAGATTTTGGTCAGTGTCACCGTTGTAGGCTCCATTGGCCGTCGGGGCAGTTCCTGTCCCCGTAAAGCTTGTTACCGTTACTCCTTGGATGGTAAAGCCATCCGCTCCATTGGTCGTCGGGTTGTCAATCAAAACATCTTGCAAGTCGTCAGTCACCTGCACACTACTCAGCGGAACGCTGCCCGTATTCGTGACCACGTAGGTGATGTCAAAGTCAAAGAAGCCGGGCTGCCCAACCACCGCTGTGGGCGCGGAAATTTCCTTCGCTAGGCCAATTTGGGGTGCGCCGCCCACTTGCCACGGCGAGGGGGCGTTGTTATTGGTCGGGTCGCCATCGCCGTCGGGGTCAACATCACTGCCATTCTGCGACACATCCGTCACCGTCGTGCCATTCGAGTCATCCCCCATGGCGGTGGCTGAGTTTTGGGTATCCAGGAGGCCGTCGCTGCTGAGATCCACCCGTACCGTCACCGTCACCGTCGCGCTGGCTCCCCCATCAAATTGATTCGGAGCGGCAGAAAAGAGATTTTGGTCAGTGTCACCGTTGTAGGCTCCATTGGCCGTCGGGGCAGTTCCTGTCCCCGTAAAGCTTGTTACCGTTACTCCTTGGATGGTAAAGCCATCCGCTCCATTGGTCGTCGGGTTGTCAATCAAAACATCTTGCAAGTCGTCAGTCACCTGCACACTACTCAGCGGAACGCTGCCCGTATTCGTGACCACGTAGGTGATGTCAAAGTCAAAGAAGCCCGGTGATCCAGCGACGGACCTGGGTGCAGAAATTTCCTTGGCTAAACCAATCTGCGGAGCATCGCCGATGAGGGTGGTTTTGACGACCGACTGTGGGGTGGGGGCAGGTTGACCCGCCTGAGCCCGAACGGTGGTGTCCATAAAGGATGTCGCTTCAATGGTGGTGACATCCTGGGGAGGAGCGCCTGCCTGGGGCGTCACACAAAGCTGGAAAGACGCCGTTTTGCCCGGTTGTAGGATGCCGGTGTCGATAATGCCATCGCCATCGGTATCCACAAGTGGATTGCCTGCACCATCCCGCAGTTCAACGGTATAGAGCGGGTCGGTGCCGGTCAGATTGAGGTTAATAATGTCAGTCGTGAAAAAGTTGTTGGTCACGGTGAAGGGGTGACACACTTCGGCCCCGACGGCGGTTGTGCGGGTGGTATCGGGCGTGATGACAAAGTTGCCAGCTCGCTGGGGCGGAGAGTCAAACAGCGGAATGGTGCTGTCCGGCTGACGGGTATTGGCTTCAAAAATAGTTTGGTTATTGCTGCTATAGTCTGATATCCCTAAGCGCCAACGACCGGCCTGATTAATGGGCTGGGTTAGGGGAACCGTATCGCCGCCCATGTTGAGATTACCGCCGCCATTCCACACGGCGTTTCCACTACTGGTGCCAGTGGTGCCAGCACCTAAGGGGTCTTCGTAGACAACGGTGCCGCGATTGTCGAGGTCGAAGTTGCGGAGAAAGAGTTCGTCAGTGCCGGGGCCCACGAGGAAAAATAGATCGAAGTTAATGGAACTCCCCGTATCTTGCTGGAAGGAACCTTGGAACTGGCCAATCAAGAAGTCGTTAATGGGGACGGAAATCAGGAATGAGTTGTCGTCGTTGTTCAAATTTGTGGCGTTGTCGCCATTAATCAGCAGTGCGCCACTTTCGCTTCTAACTTCGTAAACGCCGGGTGCCGTAATTGGGAGGAAGGAGAAGTCGTTGGAGGGGTTGTTGGGGCCCAGAAAGGTCTGAGACTGGAGCAATGTGCCGCCCGGGGCAAACAGTGAAAATCGGGTGGGATCAGGGGGGCCATTCGTTTCATCAAGGGCTAACCCGCTGGGGGCATTTTCAATGGTGATGACGATGCTGCCGCCATTGGCTGCAAGGTCAGCCTCGGTGATGTTAATAAAGAATGTGTGGTAGCCAGGGGCTCCAACGGTGGTGCCACCGCATTGGGTGGTGTACCAGTCGCCAATTCCGGCGCATCGCCGGGGACTGCTGGTTTGGAATTTGAGGCCGGGGAAGCTGGGCAGGGTGCTTTGGGCGTTGGCGGGGCGACCCCAGAGCCCGATCGCGGCGCAACAGATGAGCCCCACCGTTGTGCCAAAGGAACGAGAGCGGGTGACAACGGCGGCTTGGGTTCGGAGTAGGTGACGGATCAGGGCAAGCATGGCGTCAGGAATACGGTGTGCGTGGGATTGGGCGCGGGCGGATTATTCCAATTGCAGATCGGTTTCGAGATCCTCGAACAGGATGTTGAGCCCTTGGGTGTCGGTAAAGATGAACTCGACGCGGCGATCGCGGGCAAAATCTAGGCGAGAGTTGCCTTGGCTACGGCGCTGGCTTTCCCCGAGGGGGACGATGCGCAGGCGTTCTGGCGCGACCCCACGGCGGACGAGGTAATCGCGGGCGGCGATCGCGCGACGTTCGCTCAGGGCTTGGTTGTAGGCGACACTGGCGCGGGGATCGGTATGCCCATGTAGCTCGACGACGAGGGAGGGATAGTCGAGCAAGGCAGCGGCAATCTGATCCAGAATGGCGGCGCTTTCGGGGCTAATGTCGGAGCGATCGAGGGCAAAGTGGATGTTGCGCGGAATGCGCAGCCGAATCGGGTCTGGGGTGACGGCGCGGGGTGGTGCAGGAGCCTCGGGTTCTGCGTCTGCCAGACAGGTGGCCAGGTAGGGCGCGGGGGAAGGGCGATCGGGGGAAGTGCCGTCGGTGCCCAGAATTTGGATGACGGGGGAGGGTTCTGAGGTGCCATATTCGGGGTTTGTGGCGATCGCGCTGACCCAGCCCCCCGCCGGATCGTCCCAAACCGCTTCAAAGGTGCCATCCGCAGCCGTGGGTACTGTCATCATGGGCTCCGCGAGGGGACTGTAGACCCCTGCATCTTCGACCACCCGGTAGAGATCCACCTCACTGCCGGGGTCGGCTTTGCCCACGAGGCGGACTGTATCGCCCCCGCGATCAAACACATAGCGGTCAAAGCTGGGGGCGTTGATGGCTCCGTTGGCGGTATCCCGTCGTCGCTGGCGGGAGTTGCGCGGCGGGTTGGGGCCGTCACCCCGTTGAAAATCCTGGATGCTAGCGTTGTTTTGGGTGACCAGGTCAATGCTGAGCCCTTGCAGTTGGGTAAAGCGGTTGTCGCGGATGAGGGTGCGATCGCTAGGGGCCGCCGCCGCCACTGCGACCCCTGGCCCCGGCTGATAGCCGATGTCATTGGCCAAAATCTGATGGCCCGCACCCATCACGTACACGGCGGCGCGCTCAAAGCGGCGTCCATTGAAGCGGATGTCATTGCCTTGGATTAGGGTTCCGCCTTCCGGCTTGAACAAGAAGATGCCGCTGCCGTCGTTGGCACAGATCAGGTTATTGAGAATCGTGGCTTCGGTCACATCCCCCTCTAGGCGAACGGCATCGGGGATGCCCGCCACGCCATTGCCGATGATGGCATTGCCGACAAGGGCGAGACCCGTAGCGCGGTAACCCGTGATCACCCCGCTGCCCTCATGGTTTTGGATGAGGTTGTTGCGCACCTGTGCCCCGACGCTGTTAAAGATTGAGACGCCAAAGGCCGATCGCTGGGCGGGCGTGGTGCCGTCGGGTTTGACGCCGAGCCAGTTTTGCTCAATGACCACCTGCTGGGGCGCGATCTCCGGATCTTCGAGGTTAAAAAACTCGATGGGGGGTGCATCGGGGCTGGAGTCCGCAGGCGGCGGCGCGCTGGCAATGAAAATATCCGCCGGAGGCGTGGTTTTGGTGGCGCGATCGCGAGACCAGAAACCGTATAAACTAAAGCCCCGCACCGTCACCCCCGGCCCTGACACCGTGAACCCCCGAAACACTTCACGACCGGGGGCCGGGGTCAGACTCACCACAGGCACTGGAATTTCCGGCAGGTCGGGGCGGGTTGCGCCATACCCCGGCTGGGTGGTGCCATCCACGACGAGGCCGGGCGCAGCCAGATCGGGCAACACCGCCGTGAGGTAGATGGTGGTTTCCTCTGGCGGCAGGTTGAAAACAATCGTGCTGGCTTCGCCCGCTGCCAAGGGTTCAATCTGCGCTTGCTCGGGCACAGATAAATCGTCGAGGGCAAGGGTGTCGTTCGCGATCGCGATCGCCTCCCGTAGGGTCAACGCCCCATCAGGCTGGATGGGGCCATCCAGGGGTGAATTGACCACAATGCGCACCGCAGGCAGCGTCTCGGGCGAGGTCTGGGCCGCGACAAGACCAGGAAACAGCCCCGCGATCGCCGCCCCCGTCACCATTCCAACAGCGAACTTCATGGCTCACCTCCTGGGCTATCCGGAGTGGGGAGCGGAGCCGTCAGGCCGTCGGATGGGGGGGAAGCGTCCGCGTCTACCTCTGGCTCAGCATCGCCAATAGCGTCATCGCCAGCAGCGTCATCGCCGGAGCGGCGGGTAGCCCGATCTGTATAGGACTCCTCCTGTTGGGCCGGAGCCACCTGCTGCAACCCAAAGCCGTTAAACAGCTCATTCACCTTGAGCTGAATGCCGAGGTAAGGGCCGCTGGCAGAGCGGAAGTCATTGCCATTAAAGCCGTCGCTATTGGCGCGCCCAAAGCTATAGCCCAGCCCCACTCGCAGGTCGGGGGTAAGGTAGTAGCCGAGTTCCAGCGCCCAGCCCACTTCGTTGTAACTGGCGGCGGGCTGGGTGATAAACCGAGTTTCGGCCAAGACATCCCAGCGATAGGCAAACCGATAGGCAGCGCGCAACTGGGCGAGGTGAATACCATTGCTCACGCTGAGGGTGTCGGCCAGTTCCACGTTGCTCAGTCGCAGGGCGTACTTGCCGTAGAATTCCCAGCGCCAGCTTGGGGCATAGATGCCCTCTAGGGCAAGGGTGTGATCGCTGGCTCCACTGCCCGTGCCAAAGAGAATCGAGTTTGGGGTGCTGGCGGGGTTGCGGCGAAATTCATAGCTGAAGAGTCCATTGAAGCGATCGCTGACCGGATTTCGATAGGCCATCCCTAGCTTGAGGCTGATACTATCGCCCAGGTTGCCCGTGATGAGCTGGTTGCTAAAGTTCGCCTGCTGGTAGCGGAAAAGCGCCGTCAGGGCCGGGGTAACACGCCCCGCAGCAGCGGCAGACAGCACCGTATTGTTACCCGCCGAAGATTGACGATGCTCAATGCGCGCGCTGGCCTGAAACGCTGGATTATCGGTATACTCCAGCCCAACGGAGTAGGCCGTACCGCCCTGGAGGCCCAGGGCCGACGCGCCGAGCCCCGTGGCATAGGGCTGGGCAAACTGTTGGCCCCGCCCGGTTTCGGTAAAGCTGTCGCTGAGGATGCGCTCAAACCCGATATTGGCCCGCAAGCCTGGGGCTAGTACGATGCGGTGATTCAGCCCGATCGCCGATTGCCCAATCAGCCCACCATAGCCGCCGATGAGGGAATACCGACTGCGCAGGCTGGTGTTTTCGCCAAGGTCGTAGTCCACCAGGGTATCGAGGCTGGTGATCGATCGCGGCTGATATCCGCCCGAGGTAAACTGCTGGGCTAAGCGTACTGTCACCCCCGGCTCAACGGCCCAGTCGAGGCCCAGGGTGGTGCGGGTGGGGTATAGGGGATCCACCTCGGAGCCAAAGTTCAGCTCGCTCTGGGCTTGAAAACTCAGGGTTGGGGAGAGGGGCACCGCCACACGCGGCACGATTTGGTTAGCCGTGGTGTCGGTGTTGGTGATGCGATCGCGGCGATTGCGATTCACCCAGTCGAGCCCCACATCCACGCTGCCAATTTGCTGGGAAAGTCCGGCGCGATAGGTGGTCAGGGTATTGTCGAGCAGCGCTCCTGGCCGCGCAAATTGCCCCGGCGACAGCAGCTCCTCAAAATCCGTCAAGACTTCCGGGGCACGGCCTTCATTGCTTTCCTGATCCACCTGGAACGACAGGCGAGTGGTTGGCCCCAAGGTCGCATCTAGGCTGCCCCCCCAGCGGGTTTGCCCGGGGCTAAAGCTGGTCGTCGCTGTGTTGGAAAAGCCACTCGTGGCGCTGCGGAGATAGGCGCTGCCCACCAGGTTTTGGGAAAACACCGGCCCCCGCAATTCGAGGCGATAGGCCTCGCCACTGGCTTCCTGACTGCCGAGGCTAAAGGAAGAACTGGCGACTTCTCCCACCAGTTGGCCCGATTCGCCCAGGGGCAGGCTGATATCGGCCCCCAGCAGTTGAAAGTCCTGGGCACCCTGGTCTTCCGCCAGCACGGTAAAGCCCGTCCAACCCCGAGCGTCGCTGCCCGGCTGAAAGTTGTATTGCAGGCGGGCCGCGTAGAGATTGCCGCCGCGTCCGGCTCCGTCCACTTGATAGGTGGCGACAATGCGGCGCACCAGGGTTTTCCCGAGGGGGTCAACCTGCACAGCGCGGACGGGTTCTCGGAAGAGCAGGGCTCCGCGATCGTAGTCCAGTTCATAGTCGGCTCCCCGCGTCAGGCGGCGGCGCTCGATGACGGTGCCGGGGCGATTAAGTTCTTCAACCTCAATGAAGACATCTTCACTGCCAGGGAGAATCAGCCGCCGCGAGAGGAAGTAGTAGCCGCTGGTGCCATCGGGGACGAGGGTGTCGCGCTGGAAGGGCCGCAGGTTGTCGCCATACATCGCCGTGAACTGGAAGTTGCCCAGGGTGTAGTTGCCCTTGAAGCCATGAAGTTGGCGGTTGATGGCGGTGAAGCTTTGGGAGGCGCGGGCAAATTCTGTGGTGCTGTAGTCGCCCCACATAAAGTAGTCGGGCTCTGCCCCTGTGATGGTGGCATCGCGCTGAAAGCGAACGTAGAAGCTGTCGATGGAGGGGGTGAGGCGATCAATTTCCGAGCTGTCGCCATAGACGGGGTAGCGCTGTTCGCAAAACTGCACGTCGCGATAGAGGCGGTTGCCGTTGCAGGTTTCGTTGAGGGCGCGATCGCTGTTAAAGGCTCCGGTAAACTGCCATTCCCCGATCGCGCCGATGGCAAAAATCGCCGCCCCAAAACCGAACTGGGTGGTGCCAATTTGGTCGGGGTTGAGGAAATCGCGGAAGCTACCCCAATAGTCGGTGCCGCCGGGGCCAAGGCGTAGATCCACCACCCCAGCCACCAGGGAAGGCCGCAGGTCGGTGATGAACTCAAGCTCGGCGTAGGCTTCAAGATCGGGCAGCGGGCGCAGGGTGGTTTCCGGTTCTAGGCCGCGCACGGCATCGCCGCTGGCAGAGGCCCGCACCCGCACCTGCTGCGCCTCAAGGGCCGATCGCAGCCGCACCTCAAACTCACCCCGACGGGCCAAAACCTGAAACCCTGAGCGATCGGTATCGTAGTCAGCCCCAAGAAACTCACCCGCGCTGGTGGTCAGCGTGACCACCACATCACGGGGTACGGGGTTTCCATCCGCATCGAGAATGCGGCCCACTAGGACAATCGCCGAGCGACGGTTGGCAGGCACAAAGGCGTCGCCTCTGGGCAGCAGTTCAATCTGGTAGTCAGCGGAGACGGGTTCCTCTATGTCCGCATCCGCCTGCCCCAGCGTGAGGGAGGAGGGATATCCGGCGGCCTCAGCAGCAGGCGCGATCGCAGTGGCAAAATCGTTCCCTGGCACAGTTTCCACAGTTAAGGCCGGAATGTCAGCCGTCCCCGCCTCTGGCGCAGGCTCTGCCACCGTGTTGGCTTCCACCGTGCTGACCTCCACCGTGCTGACCTCCGGGGTTAAGCCGGTAGGGTCGGCGGCGATCGCGGTTCGTCCCGCCATCTGCTCAGCGGCGATCGCCCAGATCGCCATCCACCCCATTAGCGCAACGCACATCTTCATTGCTCTTGGCCCTCCCCAAAGGCTGGCGTCACCGCAAAGTTCATTCGGGCCAGTCCACCGGGCTCAAGACGCACCAAGCGAGACTGGCTATTGTCAGACAATCGATACAGGTTCGGCGCGAGGGTATATCCCGGTAAGCTCGACAGATCCAAGGTGCCGACCCGATTCCCCGAAATCACATTGGCAATCGAAAACAGCCCATCCACATCGGTCACAATGCGGTTGCCATCATCCATAAACACCACCGCGTTGGGCACCCCAGGTTCACCGGACTGCTGCTCACCATCGAAGTTTTTATCCACAAAAACACGGCCCACAATCGTGCCACAATCGGCTAAAATCCCGGGGCGAATCGTCAACCGAAACGTCGCCGTACTGATCACACCAGGGGCCGAAGCTTGGGCAACATTCCGCCCATTTCCGCGTACCGCATCTGGCGTAATGAGCGCCGCGTAGGCCACGGTAAAGCTATCCCCAGGATTGAGGGTGGCATTCCCAAATTCGAGGGTAAATGTGCGACCGTTAATGCGGGACGAACGTATTCTGAGGGGCGCTGCCGTAAACGAGTTTTCAACATACCGAACCCCCAGGGGCAGGCGGTCTTCAAGGGTGATCGGTGAAATTGGTCGGGTTGAAGTATTCCGAACCAAGAGTCGATACACCACAACATCGCCCGGTTCCACAGCGGCGCGATCAGCGGTTTTAATAATTGTCAAACCCGCAGACCCAGCGGTGGCAATCGTTGTGGTATTCGACGTTACCGCACCGGGATTGCCTGCCGCGTCCGTAAAACTGCCCCCGGCTTGATTGTCCACGCTGACCTGAGCGATCGCGGGCTGCGGCTGAAAAGGATAGTAAAAATCCCCGATCTGACTCAGAAACCCAGTCAGCACGAAGGACACGATCAAAAAGCTGAAAAACCGGAAAGATGCGCGAAGGAAAACCCGGCGAAATCGGCGATCGCGCAGAAAAAAAAATCTCCCCAACCTCACAAATAGGCTGTGTTCTAGCATCTTTTAACTATGGCAAATCACCCCACACCTGCGGACTAAGGGCTCTCCACCCAGTATCCACAGACTGCGCTAACAGACAACACACACCTGATGCCAAACACTTCAGCAACTCAGAAATTTGCTGAACTGAGTGCTAAATGCACTAGAAAGAGCAACACAGGAAACGAGAATAACTGGCGTCACCATTTGCCAGCCGTAGCGATAGGAGCCGTAATTTCCCCAGTATTAAGCCATAAAAAAGGAGGGATCACAATCCCCCCTTGTCTAAACTTTAGAGTTATGGTTCCTAGTCAAGCAGACAAATTATTTATCTTTCCTTTGGGATCAACTTCTGAATCCTAGATTCAGCGCATCTTTGGCGGTGTTTTGCACAGGGGACTAAGGCTTTAGTGGTGTAATGGCGGATTTTAATTCGGCACAAAATTGTGAAATTGTCGCCAGGCCAACATCCGGGGTTCCTGTTGCGAGACGCTTTACAAAGGCGCTGCCAACCACGACGCCATCGGCTCCCCACCCTTGAAGCTGAGCGGCCTGCTCGGGTTGAGAAACCCCAAAGCCCACGGCAATCGGCTTATCGGTGACTTGGCGCAGATCGTTGAGCAAGTCCTGCACGCGGCCCTGTACTTCGGTGCGAATTCCGGTAACGCCAGTGACGCTCACGAGATAAATGAAGCCTCGCGATCGCGCTGCGATCGCCTGAATTCGATCTGCGGGGCTCGTGGGTGCGACCAACAACGTCACCTCAACGCCCGCTGCATCACCCGCAGTCAACAGCGCATCCACCTCTTCGAGGGGCAAATCAGGCACGACTAGCCCGCGCACGCCCACCGCCGCAACGTCTTGCATGAAGGTCTCAATGCCACGATTCAAGATCGGATTGTAGTAAGTGAAGAGAATGATCGGGGCTGAAAGGTCTGGGGAAACGGTTTTCACAAGATTCAGCACATCATCAAGGGTAGTGCCATTTTGGAGCGATCGCGTCGCCGCTGCCTGAATCACTGGCCCATCGGCCAACGGATCGGAATAGGGCACCCCCAACTCAATCAGATCTGCACCATTTTGCGCCAGGGTTTTGAGGGCCGCTGCGGTCGTCTCCAGGTCTGGATCACCCGCCGTCACAAAGGGAATCAGCGCACATTCACCGCGATCGCGGAGCCTTTGAAACGTTTCAGATACCGACGTCATAACCCCTAAACTCCCTTCAACAAAATTGGCTGCCCACAGACAGCCATTTCAGACAATACCGTACCCTTGGCCCTCACCACCGTCGCCCCCAGGACTCGCCCCTAGGAAGTCTGTAGCGACCTGCAAACTTGCAGGAGCGCACGGTGTCATACCTTGGAGGAAAGACTACAATCCCCCCGGCGCGATCTCCCCCAAATCCACAGGCTCCACATTCCTTGACGGTAAGATACTTCGCCCGCAAGGATAACCGCACATCCAATCCCAATCCTTGGGAGTATTCGGCCCCTTGCCTGGCATGCTGGCTTGAAGGGATGGCACGCCCCTAGCGATCGCCCATCGGCGTATCCGCCACATCCTTCGACGCCCCATCCTCAGCCGCAATCTCCGCCTGGATTTGGGCCAGTTCCTCAGGGCTTAGCTCCGCCAAACGCTTCGCCAAAACGGCATCTTCATAGTCTTTCAATTGTTGGTTATAGGTCATCTTTCGGTTCACCACCCGAAAGAGATAGGTTGCAACCCAGCCCAACACACCGCCCAGAAAAATGACCTGGCTCCACAGCCCCGCAGAGAGATCATCCAGGCCCCCTAGCTTTAAACCCAGATAAAGCAGCCCCCCCACCACGGTGACACCGAGCCCAATTCCAATTACGTCAATTCGTCGCATGGCAGTGTGCCTATCCCCTCTCCCACCTGGTCATCTTGGCACGCAAAGCCAACCGAATTTCCTACAATTCAGGTGATCCAAGAAACACTCACGATCGCATCGCTTCGTCTCACTTCGTCAACCGAGAAGGCTGCATCTTGAAAAGACTGCATCCTAAATCCTAGGCTCCGCGATCGCCAGCGTTGAATCCTGAAACAAGCCCTCAACCTGGAGATTAGGTGTCGAGCGATCGCGGTTGCGGGCGAAAGTTTATAAACGGGCTCAGCAACAACATGCCTGGGAAGAACAGAAACACCAGCCCATACATCAGAGTGCGCTCCACAGAGCCGATAAAATGCCAGCGCGCCTTGAGGTAAAGCAACAGCGCCAACGGCACCACCAACAGGTACACCCCACCCAGTGCTCCATAAAGCCCCAGCGTCAACAACAAGTCAGTAGAAAGCGGCAGGTCGGTGAACATCGCGATGATTGCGGGACTCCTTCAAGACAGCAGAGCTTGCAGCAGGGTTACCCAGAGCCATGCCCGTAGGGCATCCACAGCACAAACCACACTTATTCTAAAGGAGGTCGATATCTTCGTAACAGGGTTGACCAATTGGCGGATCTGATCGATAGAATAGGGAATCCTTGGGGATGCCTGACCCAAAGCTTCACAAAGCTGATGGCGTGGGCGCTTCAAGGACTATCAGAGCGGGGGCGTGGCGGAATGGTAGACGCTACGGACTTAGATAACTGAGCCTTGTTGGAGAAATCTGACAAGTGGAAGCTCTCAAACTCAGGGAAACCTAACCCTAAATTTTGGCCTGGTATGGGTTGTGTGATTTAGGTATGGCAATCCTGAGCCAAGCCAACTGCGATCGCGGCATGATGTTTCGAGCCGGGTTCCCTTTGGAAGGTGCAGAGGCCCGACGGGAGCTACCCTAACGTAAAGCCGAGGGTAAAGGGAGGGTCCAATTCTCAAAGCCATCGCGGTGCAATCAAAGTGAGCCAATCTTTGACCACCGCTTGGCAACAGCGAAAGCTGTGGGAGGATGAAAATCCGTTGGCCGCAAGGCCGTGAGGGTTCAAGTCCCTCCGCCCCCATTTCTACTAGTTTTGGCGACCCATCACGCCACGGGTTGCGTCTTCAAGACTGGATTCATCACTCTGTACAGGATGAAGCTCCCAGTTTTCCATCCATCGAGGTTTCGTTCACTCGGCGCGATCGCAGCCTCTAGCGACTCAGGAAAATCTTAGGTGGATTTCAGGGTTATCTCCGGAAAAGTCACTAGACGGGTTGATTTTGAGGGTGCATTACCAGACACCCTTCGGCATCTACGACTTAAACATCCCCTGACCTCCCCCAAGAACTCTCCAGTAGAATCAGTATATTTCCAGTAGAATCAGTATATTTACAGAGAATATCTGACACGGAGTGTTAGACCGTTTAGCCCCGTGGTGCCAACACTCAAGAAATCAGGTTCCTTATGGCAAGGGTTGCAGAATACGTGTTAGATCATAGCCAGTCGAAGTCTCCTGGCCGCTATGGCCGCCCGAAGCTGACACTGCCGGAAGCGCAGCAACAAATCTTCGACTTTTTGCTCAGCATTGTCCGCGAGTGGCCACCCGAAGACGTTCTTCACGAGTTTGAAGAACTCTTCTTTCACAGCACCGAAACAACGGGCTCGGGCTCAGTTTCTGCGCTTTACACCATTCTCTTTGCCAACAACCCCCAAGAATTTCACAACACCCTAAAGCGTTCCTGCTACATCCTGGTCAACAACTGGGAAGTAAACCGTCAATACGAGGCAATTTGCACCTTTGTTGCCTTATTTGAGAACCCCCTCCTGCAACGCTATACCCTATCGCCAACCTTAAAGCGACTGCGCGAGTGGTTATATTCTTTTTCCCAAAGCGAAGATTATCGGGAGTTACGGCTATTTGCCTCACGCTTTTCTGAGGAAGCTCGCGAGCAACCCTGGAGCGCTCGCTATGCCTCGTACCTACTTGTCCCCCAATACACGAATGTCGAGAACCCCATTGAACAGCGGGAAGCGGCACGGGCATTATCGCGTCGTCTGAAGGACAAATTTAAGTTTGAGTTGGCCATGTATACGGCCCACTCTCAGGCTCCAGTGTCTCGCCATCGAAAGCTCAGAAATCCGACCAAGCTTGGCGATAGCGTCCTGCGTCTTATTAAAGCGATCGTGGCTCGCCGGGGTGAGTTTAGCCATCGAAATTTGGCCCACCTGTTTTTAGAACAGGTCAAAGAATTACATTACCGCGACTTTAAGAAAAGCCTGCTGGAATACCTTGTCTACTCAGTTCATCAAGCGGATTTGGTCAAGGCTCTGAAGCAACATTTAGGCCACAAACTTGATGCGCTTTATCCCGAACATGACGAGAGTGAAGTTGATCGCTCATTACAGTTGAGAACCTGCAATCGCCTAATCGACCATTTGATGACTGAGGATAAACGAACGCCATCACAGCTATTCACTTTGATGTTGTCTCAGGGCAGTTCGCTCTCCCTCGCGATCGTCCTGCTCAAACTGATTCTGATTTGTCGTAGTGCCCACCCTTACCTTGAGGCCAGAATTGCGGATCTAATTCGGTATTACGAGCAGTTTCCCCAAGAACAATGCGCCTGGGTGATCAATTTTTTAGAGGTGTTTCAAGTTACCTTCGCAATTTATGCCGAGAATGTGGAGTACAACTTGATTTCTCCAGAGACAAGCACGCCTGAGCAATGGACGCTGGAAACCCTAGAAGCCTGTCGAGTCTTTTCTCGTATGGTTCGGGGCTATGATCTTGAGGGCGATCGCGACAGCAACGATGTTACTGAGTCATGATCTGCGATCTCGCCTTCGTATGGCGTGTTAGATAGACTTAAGCAAAAAACCGGGAACCTTTTTAGGTTCCCGCAGCCATCTGTGTTGATGAGAGGTTGATGAAAATCGAGCAGACGCCAGACTCGTTTAGTTGCCTAGATTAGGCTAGATTAGCTTTCATAAATGCGACATTCGGGGGCACTGGGATGAGTTGCACAATACTGATCAAAGGCTGACAGCAAGGCGTTGTCCCTACGAGCTTTAGCCGTCTGCAACTCTTCTACCGTTTCCCAAGCGATCGCAACATCAATACTGCGAGTGGCAGGCATCTCCGTTAGACGGCGAGCATGTTCTAAGGCTGCCTTTAGCTGAGCTTCAAGCGTAACTGACGATCGCGTCGTAGACACACAAGCTGCATCGACTGGTGTAAGAGTGACGTAAGACATGGTAGTTACCTGCATGGTAGTAATGCCGTGAAACACCTCCTACTCTAAAGATAATTTTTACAGATGACAACCTCGAAAACATATAAGTTTCATCTATCATTCATGAGTTTTCTTTACCGTTTAGAGAGATCTTGCAATCCACTGCTCAAACTAGCAGTGGATTAGATTAATCCAACGGTCTGCAAGGGCTGCAATATCGGCTCTGTCAGCGATCTCTGATGCGTCGCTCAATCAACTTCGGAATTGGTGAAATTGATGATCTGTTTACGCTCTTTCCTGATCTCTATCTTTTGTTGGGGGTAGGCTCCCTCCCATCGGGGATGCATCCCCCCGTTTCTTCTTGCTTGAATAGAGAGGAAGACACGACAGGAGGTCTATGCGACCGATTAATATTGGCCTGACGGAAGCCCAGCGATGTGACGTGATTGAACTGTTGAATCACGATCTGGCAGACACCTATTTGCTGCTCATTAAAACACGCAAGTACCACTGGGATGTCGTCGGCCCACAGTTCCGCACCTTACATGAGCTTTGGCAAGAGCAGTACGAAGCTTTGGCAGTAGCAGTTGATGACATTGCGGAGCGCATTCGCACCTTGGGGGGATATCCCATCGGGACAGCGGAGGGATTTCTGCGCTATGCCACGCTGAAGGAGCATCCGAATGATTTGCCCGCTGCCACAGAAATGGTCGGACGCCTCATTTTGGATCATGAACACCTGATTCGTAATTTGCGCCATCACGTGGATAAATGCAGCGCAACGCTGCACGATGAAGGCACCGCAGATTTCCTCATTGGTCTGATGAAGACTCACGAAGAAATGGCTTGGATGTTGCGGTCGTTTATTGACGGCGAAGCGATCGCTGGACGCCCCCAACCGAGCAATCGTGCCGTTGCTCAGCCTGCGACACTGTAGCCCAGGGTTTCTCGCCCGCTGCGCCCGCGCCCTGCGTTCGTAGCGGGCATTTTTCATCCTGTCTTTGCTCACAGGGAAGACTCCCCTCTATCCGTCGATGGCCTGCCATCTCACCCTTCTGGCGGATGAGGGGGCAGAAAAAAATCGACACACTGGAGAAACGCACCCCAAGCCAAAATCTTTTATGCGAAATTCAAAGTCTTCTGATACCGTTCGAGCCTATCTCAAAGCCATTGGCCGTGTTCCTTTGCTAACCCATGAAGAAGAAATTCTCTATGGCAAACAGGTAAAGCACATGATGGCTTACGATGCCGTGCGGGAAGCTCTGACCGAAGAATTTGGGGAATTCCCCGATTGGGAAACCTGGGCAGCACGGGCTGAGACCACGGTTGCCGACCTACGCGCAGCCCTGGCAGCAGGGGAGCGGGCAAAGCAGCAAATGATTCGTGCAAATCTGCGGTTGGTTGTTTCGATCGCGAAAAAATACACCGAGCGCAACCTAGACTTGCTTGATTTGGTGCAAGAGGGCTCAATTGGCCTGAATCGGGCGGTTGAGAAATTCGACCCCGCAAAGGGCTATCGCTTTAGCACCTATGCCTACTGGTGGATTCGGCAAGCGATGACGCGGGCGATCGCAGAAAAGAGCCGCACCGTAAGGCTGCCGATTCACATTAACGAAACCATCAACAAAATTAAGCAGGCTCAGCGACAGCTGGCGCAATCCCTGGGCCGAGTGGCCAAGGTTGAGGAAATCGCCGAGCACCTCGATCTTTCGACTGATCGCGTGCGCGATTGCCTGCGCTATGCCCGTCGGCCAATTTCCCTCGAAATTCGCTTGGGCGACAATAATGACACCGAACTCGCCGACCTGCTTGAATCCGATGACACAACCCCTGAGGAATTTGCCACTCAGCGATCGCTGCGAGCCGATCTAGAGCGGGTCATGGCTTCCCTCACCCCTCAGCAGCAGGAGGTGTTGTCCCTACGATTTGGCTTGCAAGACGGCAACGCCCTTTCCCTGGCTAAGGTTGGCAAGCGCATGAATATCAGCCGCGAGCGCGTGCGACAGCTCCAGCAGCAGGCAGTCAATAAGCTGCGCCAGCATCGCGGACAACTGCGCGAATACCTGTCTGCCGTGTAGGGAGTGCAGGTGTACGTTCGGCTTTAACCAGCCTTAACTTAAGAAATTTTCTAATTGCTGGTGCAACTGAGTGCGTCACAACAGGGAAGTTTCTCTGATCATGGCACAGGGCAATCGGCGATCGCGCGCTCCAATCCGGCCAAAAGCTGATACGCGCAACGGTTGTGCTGTTTGGGAGTATGCTACCTGTGGTTCCTCGGTTGAATTTTGATGTGTGATGCGGACTCTTGGTAAGCAGCGATCGCCCCGCTCCACCCGCAGGTGGCGAGGTTGGTTGACCCAAATCGTCGCGATCGTCAGCCTCAGCTTAATGGCTTGCCAAGCTCCCCTGATGGGAGTAGACGGCACGCCCTATCGCTTCACCGAGCCGAGCCGTGACGGCATTGGCAAGGTATATCAGGGGCGCGAAATTGCCCAAGTCATGGGTCACGAAGGCGCGTACTGGCTAGAGCGTCCCAGCCGAGAGCTACAAGAGCAGCCCCAGCGGTTAGTAGATTTGCTGCGGCTCCCTACCGATGCCCAAGTGGCTGAAATTGGCGCAGGTACGGGATATATCAGCGCTCGGCTGGCGGCCCAGGTTCCCGAAGGGGTGGTCTGGGCCGTCGATATTCAGCCCGAGATGGTCGAGTTTCTCCACCAGCGCAGGGTCGAAGACGGGGTGAGCAACCTGCATCCCGTACTGGGGACGGCAACGGATCCGCAGCTTGCCCCCAACAGTTTGGATATGGTGCTGATGGTCGATGCTTACCACGAACTGGAATATCCCTACGAAGTGATGACGCACGCGATCGCAGCGCTGAAGCCTGGTGGACAGCTTGTCTTGGCGGAATATCGCGCGGAAAATCCCCTGATTTTGATCAAACGACTCCACAAAATGAGCGAAGCCCAGGTCAAACGCGAAATAACTCCCCTGGGGCTCGACTGGCTCAAAACCGACGAGTCTCTGCCACAGCAACATCTCCTCTTTTTTGAAAAGCGGACGGGTGCAGCCCTGGAAGTCACGAGGGAAGCCACGCCTGCGGTCGCCGACAATGCGGTTGAGCTCACATCCCAAGTTTCGCCAGACCTTGTGAAGACAGAAGGGCTCGGTGTATGATTAAAGACTATGTCGAAAGTCAGATATTGTCATGCCAAAGCTGAAAACACGCCGTGCAGCCGCCAAGCGCTTTAAGCGTAGTGGCAGTGGCAAAATTATGCGCCGTAAGGCATTCCGCAATCACCTGCTGCAAAAGAAAGGCACCGATCGCAAGGTGCGTCTTGGCAAAAAGGCTGTGGTTACGGAAGCAGATTCTCTCAACGTCGAGTTGATGATGCCCTACTCCTAAGTGGGTATCAGCGTCTCACCATCGACCTTTCATATCATTAGTTGTCAACGATAAGGGTTCACAGAAATGGCACGGGTTAAGCGCGGTAATGTCGCCCGGAAGCGCCGCAAAAAGGTACTCAAGCTGGCGAAGGGGTTCCGAGGATCCCACTCTAAGCTGTTTCGGACAGCAAATCAGCAGGTGATGAAGGCGTTGCGGTATGCCTACCGCGATCGCCGCAACCGAAAACGGGATTTTCGTCGCCTGTGGATTACCCGCATCAACGCTGCCGCCCGCCAGGAAGGGATGAGCTATAGCCGTCTGATCGGCCAGCTCAAGAAGGCTAATATTGAGATCAACCGGAAGATGTTGGCTCAGATGGCGGTGCTCGATCCCGCTGGCTTCAGCAAGGTGGTTGAACTGGCCAACAAGGCTTAGTTAATTGGTCGGACTTTCGAGAGAGGCAGGGCGTGCGTGACGCGCTTCTCGGTTTTGGCATCGTGTTGGGGGTACAGTTCGCTGTGCCCTCATTTGTCATATCTGCGGATGCGGCTAATCTTGAGACGATTCGCGATCGCGGATATCTGATTGTCGCGGTGAAGGACAATCGTCGGCCCCTCGGTTTTGTGGACGAAAATGGTCAACTGGTCGGCTACGAAATCGACATTGCCCACCACCTTGCAGATGCCTTGCTTGGAGATGCGGATGCTATTGAGCTGCGCCCCGTTGCCAATGACGATCGTCTCGCAGCGGTACTCTCGGGTGATGTGGATGTTGCGATCGCGGGGCTAGCGATCACCCCCGCCCGAGAGCGCATCGTTAGCTTTAGCATTCCCTACTATCTGGATGGCACGGGATTCATTACCCGCCTGCCCACAATTCGCACGGTGCAGGACTTGACGCGCCGCACCATCGTAGTACTGTCGGCCTCGGATGCGGTGCCCGCAGTGGGCTACTTCTTGCCCCAGGCTACCTTGCTGGGGGTTGAGTCTTACCATGCCGCCCACGAGAGCCTAGAGCGCGATCGCGCCGACGCCTTTGCCGGTGACATTACAATTTTGACAGGCTGGCAACAGGCCGACCCAAGCTATCGCCTATTACCCGAGGTACTGACCGTTGCGCCCCTGGCCATTGCCCTCCCTAAGGGCAATCAACACGCTGAACTGCGCCGCGCCATCAATGCAGCCCTGATCACTTGGCACAATGACGGCTGGCTCGACGAACGAGCCACCGCGTGGGGGCTACCCTAGGACTTCCCTCACCATTGACAGGCGTTTTGGGCCGATAGTCGGTGAAGTTGGGAAAAGCTGCGATCGCAACGTGGCAAGATGAAAAAGGGAAATTGACAGTATCCACAGCGGGCTGGCGATTTCAAGCCCAGACGGAGCCAATGCAAGTCTGGTGAACTGGTTCAATCAACCCTTTCACACCGTTTAAGATCCCCCCTTGAGTCAGGTTCATGGAAGATACAAACTTACTCTTAACCTATTTGATAACCCTGCTCGTGTTGCTGGGGGTAGCAGCCGTGCTGATTTTGCGGCAGGTGCTCAAAACCCGCCGCATGGAAATGACCCTCAACCGCTTGCAAACCAAGCTCACTAAGGAAAAGGGGACGGCGCGCGAATATTACGAACTCGGTAGTTTATTACTCGATAAAAAACTCTATTCCCAGTCCAGCACGCAGCTCAAGCAAGCCCTAAAGCTCCTTGATAAGGATGAAAGCGACAATGCCGCGCTGATTCACAATGCCTTGGGCTTTGCATACTTTGCCCAAGAGCAATACGACCTGGCAATTCGTCACTACAAGGATGCGTTACAGATCGCTCCGGAATATGTCACGGCGCTCAATAACTTGGGGCATAGCTACGAGCGCAAGCAGCTCACAGCCCAAGCCTTGGAAACCTATGAGGCGGCATTAGCGCTGGAGCCCGATAACAAGACCGCAAAGCGCCGAGCTGAGTCCCTTCGCAAGCGGATTGTCACGGCAGCGTCATAGTCGACTTATCCCATCTGGGCGATCGCATTTAAGTCCCCTAGGCCACTGGGCATGGCCCCATCGCCCAGTATACTGAGCCAGGAAACCACCACGGGAGTTAGTCTTGGGCGTCGAGCTGCGCAGCTACGTATACATCGACAACTTGCAACCTCAACACGCGGCCTACATGGGCACCGTGTCTCTGGGTTTCTTGCCATTGCCGGGGGATGCTTCGTTGTGGATAGAGATTTCACCCGGCATTGAGATTAACCGCATTATGGATATTGGCCTCAAGGCGGCGGTGGTGCGGCCAGGGGTGCTCATTGTTGAGCGCTTGTACGGCTTATTAGAACTCCACTCTGGCAAGCAGGGCGAGGTTCATGCAGCGGGGCGGGCCATGCTCGATGCTCTCGGGGTGAGCTATCGCGATCGCCTCCAGCCTCGCGTCATTTCTAGCCAAGTGATTCGCAACCTTGACCCACACCATGTGCAGCTCATCAACCGGAATCGCCGTGGCAACATGATCCTAGCCGGACAAACCCTCTACGTATTTGAGGTCGAGCCCGCCGCCTACGCCTCTTTGGCTGCCAACGAAGCCGAAAAAGCGGCTTTGATCAACATCCTGCAAATTAGCTCCGTCGGCAGCTTTGGGCGGCTCTACCTAGGTGGAGAAGAGCGAGACATTCTCGCTGCACAGCAGGCTGTTTTGGCGGCGATGGAAACGGTTTCTGGGCGCGAAAGACCCCTCAGCCTGCGGAAGGAATAGGTTCCTTGCCTTCCCCTCACCTTTTTTCATTTCTTTCGCTGCCATTTAGCTTTGCGGGCGTACCCGGCTTCAACCTGAGTTTTGGTTAACGTCAGTTTAGGATTCGCACCGTCACCCCGCCGAGAATTTTGAACTCCCGGCTAAGAGTGTTCCATAGAAATAACTCTCCATTTGTCATGGCCCTTTGCCCTCACCTCTGCCCCTCTCCCTCAGGGAGAGGGGTTCTGAATCCGGCTCCCCTTCTCCCCAAGGAGAAGGGGTTGGGGGATGAGGGCCTAGTTTGGATGCTGAATTCGTTGGCGTACTCTAATATCAATTCCCTAAAGAATATCAATTCCCTAAAGCGGGACTACAAAACCCGTATCTTCAAAGTCCCTCTCCCAAGCTTAGAAAAGGAGTTTGGGGTTAGGGCAACCGGAGTGGCAAAACAAAGCCTTGATATTACAGGTTGAAGTCCATTCAGAATGGAGTCGGATCTGGGCCGGGGGGGAAGGGGACGAGCTGACTGCCTGACACAAGTGCCTCAAAGCATTGATATTCAGTTGTTTCACATCTGGAGCTGGAATCTCGAACTCTAGGGCTGAAAGCCTTGGGTTAAAGTCCTTTTGCGTATAGACTCTCAACGAAAAATCTAGGATTTCCAGAGATGTGTCAGGCAACCAGGGGGACGAGTCCGTTTTAATGGACTGCTGCAATGAGCCAGAGCCATTAATTCCCTGGCGGAGGGACAGTGAAGCTTAAGCTGAACTCAGGTTGGGATAGGCTTCGTGGGTTCTCCGCTATGGCCCTCGGACATTTAGGGGACGATTAAGATTTCGTTCATAATTTTGTCCAAAAAGGGCGCGGAGTGTTTCAAAAACTGGGCCATTTCGTCGGCAGTGACCGGGGGGGAAAAGTAATAGCCTTGGCTGAGTTCACAGCCCAGTTGGCGCAGTTTTTGGATTTCGCGGGCAGATTCCCCGCCCTCGGCAATCGTCGTCAGGTGCAGGCGATCGCTGAGCGCCACAATGGTTTCTACAATATCTGCATTGACGGTGCCCGTATCCATGTGGGTGATGAAGGTTTGGTCGATTTTTAACGCATTGAAGGGGAACTGATGCAAATAGCTGAGGGACGAGTAGCCGGTGCCAAAGTCATCGATCGCCAGCTTGACCGAAAGGCGACGCAGTTGTGCCATGAGCTGCAAAACCTGCTTAGAGTTATCTACCAGGAGACTCTCGGTGAGTTCTAGGGTGAGGGAGTGCCCCGGCAACCCGGTTTCCTCCAGCAGGGTTTCGAGCACCTCCGCTAGGGTTGGGTCGGCCAGTTGCTTGGCCGAAAGGTTGACGCTGACCCGCAGCGATTGCGCAGATGGATAGGTATGCTGCCATTGGGCAACCTGGGCACACGCGGTTCGCAGCACCCAGCGATCCAGGGGCACAATCAGCCCCGTTGCCTCCGCGACGCCGATGAAACTCCCTGGCGACAGTAGCCCTTTCTGGGGATGTTGCCAGCGCACTAGGGCTTCGACCCCCACAATGGCTCCGGTCATCAGTTCGACCACGGGCTGATACACGACGACAAATTGGTTATCCGCGATCGCCCGTTGGAGGTCTTGCTCAAGTTGAAGGCGATCGATAAGCTGTTGCAGATATTTGCTCTGAAAGCGCGCGTAACCATTCCGGCCCTTTTCCTTCGCGCGATACATGGCGATATCCGCATCGCGGAGCAAATCCGTCGCCTTGGTGTAAGTGCTGCTGCCGACGACAATGCCGATGCTGGCTGTGAGGGAAATCTCCCGCTCGGCGACGCGCATGGGTGACTTGATCGCCGCCAACAAATTCTCGGCCTGGGGTTTCACCTGCGACCAATCGCTCAGACCATCTAAAAGTACGACAAACTCGTCGCCGCCCAGACGGGCCGCCAAATCCACCGGACGCACCAGGGAGGACAAGCGTTGCGCCGTTTCGATCAGCAGTTGATCACCCACCAAATGCCCCAGGGTATCGTTGATGAACTTAAAGCGATCCAGATCCAAAAACAGCACAGTAAACGTGTAGTTAGGCTGTTGTTGAATGCGCTGAAGCGCCATTTCTAGCCGCAGCATGAGTAAATCACGGTTCGGCAAATCCGTGAGGGGATCGTGCATCGCGTTGTAGCGCAGCCGATCTTCGGTTCGTTTGCGATCGCTGATATCCGTCACCAGCGAGGCAAACACATCCGCTGAGGACTGCCCATCCCCAATGGCCGAAACCGTCACCTGTACCCAGATCAGTGAGCCATCACGCCGCACATAGCGATTCTCAAACCCAAGGCTCGGCGCATCCCCTGACAGCAGCGATTGGAACATGCGCCGGGTTTCGGCCCC
>JACYME010000019.1 GCA_015272155.1 Leptolyngbyaceae cyanobacterium T60_A2020_046 | reverse complement strand
GACCATATTGTGACGCGATCGTGCTCTCAAAAACTTCAGGTTTTCCACAGATTCCCAAATCCCTAGCCTCCTCCTTTTATTTGCGTCTAAATAATCTTGACTAAAGCTTTCCATAACCTAGTCTTTACACACCGACAGAGCACCTCTCCTAAGATCAGGTAGCAACTTCCCTGGCTGGTTTCTAGCAATGGTCAGCACGCGTTTTAAGACGATTCAGTCAGCATTCAGTCGCCATCGTTGGCGTCGATTTATTTCCCTTTTATCCTTGTCTTGTCTGGTTACGCTCTTCGTCGCAGCCTGCGCGGTTTCCCAAGAGGATCTGCAACAAGCCGAGGGAGGAGCCACCTCCGACGACACCTCCATTACAGTCTATACCGCCCTTGAGGATGACCAAATTGGGGATTATTTAACCTCCTTTGAAGCGCAGCATCCGGATATTGAAGTCAATATTGTTCGCGATTCTACGGGGATTATTACTGCCAAACTCTTGGCCGAAGCTGACAACCCGCAAGCAGATGTAGTGTGGGGCACTGCCGCCTCCAGTCTTCTCGTTGCAGAAGATCGCGGACTGCTCGAACCCTATGCTCCCAAGGGCCTAGAAGCCGTCAATCCTCGATTCCGCGACAGTGCAAATCCACCCACTTGGGTTGGCATTGATGTATGGATGTCTGCCTTTTGTGTAAACACCGTCGAGTCTGAAAAGCTTGGGTTGCCAATTCCCAAATCTTGGGCTGATCTGGCCAATCCAGCCTATAAAGGGCACATTGTTATGTCCAATCCTGCCTCCTCTGGGACTGGATTTTTATCCGTATCGACCATCCTTCAAAATTCTGCGAGTGAAGAGGAAGGCTGGGCCTATTTAGATGCGCTGCACGAGAACGTTGCTCAGTATATGCACTCGGGTTCTCGTCCTTGTCGAGCCGCAGGACAAGGGGAATATCCCATCGGAATTTCCTTTGGCTACCGGGCCGTCAAGCAAAAAGCTGAGGGCGAACCCATTGAAGCCGTCTTTCCTGAGGAAGGATCGGGTTGGGATGTGGAAGCCAACGCACTGGTGAAAAAACCAGTCATCAAAGAGGCCGCCAAGACCTTTTTGGATTGGGCGATTTCCGTTGACGCCTCTGAGAAATACGCCCAGAATTTTGCCATTACTGCGGTAAAAACTGACGTACCTCCCCCAGAAGGTTTCCCGGCCAATGCAGAGGCTCAGCTCGCGGAGAACGATCTGAAGTGGGCCGCCACCAATCGTGATCGCATCCTTGAGGAATGGACAAAGCGCTACGACGCCAAGTCTGAACCCAAGAGCTAACTGCGATCGCCCTCCCGGCACAAGGGGAGCCCACGGGCTTCCCTTGTATTGTTTATCGGATATTTTCCGCCATGACTTTTTCAGAGCAGCCCGCCACCGTTAAACGCTATGAGACCGCTGGCCCAAGCGTTGCTAAACCTGGTTCAGGTTCTCCCGCGATCGCGCCAGAGTCTCGCTCCCTTTGTGAGCCCTATCTCCGCATCGAAAATATTCACAAAACCTTTGGCAAATTCGTTGCCCTAAAAGACATTTATCTGGACGTATATCCAGGTGAATTTGTCTGCCTCCTCGGGCCGAGTGGCTGCGGAAAAACGACACTTCTTCGCATTATTTCTGGACTAGAAACTCAGACCCAAGGGCGCATCTTCCAAGATGGTCAAGATGTCTCCCATTTGCCCGCATCAACGCGCGATTTCGGAATTGTTTTTCAGTCCTATGCCCTATTTCCCAACCTGACTGCTCAGCAAAACGTCGCCTACGGACTACAAAACCAGCGCCTACCCCGGACACAAATTACCACCCGGGTGAATGAATTGCTCGACATGGTAGGGCTCGCTGGCATGGGGCACAAATACCCTGCCCAACTCTCCGGCGGACAGCAACAGCGGGTTGCCCTTGCCCGCGCCTTAGCCCTTTCTCCAGGGTTGTTATTGCTGGATGAACCGCTCTCAGCCCTGGATGCTCAAGTGCGGGTCAAACTCCGGTCTGAAATTGCGAATTTGCAACGTCGGCTGGGCATCACCACCGTGATGGTGACCCACGATCAGGCCGAAGCTCTGGCGATGGCCGATCGCATCGTCGTGATGAACCGCGGCTACATTGCCCAAATTGGCACACCCCGCACAATTTATCAAAATCCCAGCACGCCATTTGTGGCAAACTTCATCGGTGTCATGAACTTTTTGAATGGCACCGTTGAGGCTGAAAATATCGTCCGGTGCGGCAATATTGTGCTCCATACACCCCACAATACCGTGCCAATTGGGCAAGCCGTTGTCATCGCCATTCGACCTGAGGATATGCGCGTTGTGAGCGATCTCCCCTCCGATCACGATTTACCAAATCGCGTCGAGGCTGAAGTAATCAGCACTGAATTTTTGGGTGCAGGTTACCGCCTAGAACTCACATTATCTGGCAATGCCCGACAGCCAATCACGTTGGAAATCTCTGCAAATCGGGCACGCAATATGGGAATTGATGCCTTAGAAACGCTCTCGATTCAGCTTCCCCCCGACATGATTCGCGTCTTTCCTGCGGAGCAGTAGGGCAGAGCAATAGGGCGGCACTTCGGCGTCTAAACTCTCAGGGCGTTTCAGATTTTGGCAGGATTTCACCTAGTTTTTGGCCCTTTATTCTTTTCTCTGACTCAGCAATGGCACTGACCTCTTCTCGACAGCGGACGGGTTCGCGCGATCGCGCTTTTTTTATCGATACCGAATCCTGGATCATGCGTGGCCTCTTGGGGCTGGGTATTGTGTGGCTGGTAGTCGGCGTTGTGCTGCCGTTGTTTCCGATGGTGACCCGCAGCTTTCAAGATACGGCGGGCACCTGGGTCAGACAGGCCAACTATGTGCGCTATCTCACCACCCCCGCCTTGGCACAGTCCCTTACGAATAGTTTATGGGTCGCGATCGCGACCACATTACTTTCCGTTGGGCTCGGGTTTATCTATGCCTATGCCCTTACCCGTACCGCAATGCCGGGCAAGAAATTCTTTCGCACCCTGGGACTGTTATCCCTCTACATTCCGCCCCTTGCCAACGCCATCGGCTTAATTTATCTCTTCGGAAACCAAGGATTAATCACCAATGGAATCTCTGGCATTCTGCCCGGAATTAACATTAACCTCTATGGGCCAAACGGTATTATTTTGGGTGAGTTCTTATACTGCTTTCCCCAAGCTCTCATAATTCTCATTACGGCACTCAATCTCACAGATGCGCGACTCTATGAGGCGGCTGAGGTGCTCGGTGCGTCTCCCATCAAAACCTTCTTTACGGTGACGTTGCCTAGCGTCAAGTATGGATTGATTAGTGCGCTTTTCGTCTGTTTTATTCTCGCCTTTACGGACTTTGGCGTGCCAAAGGTCGTTGGCGGCAACTACAACGTGCTCGCCACCGATATTTATAAACAGGTGATTGGCCAGCAAAACTTATCGATGGGAGCTACGATCAGCGTCTTTCTGCTGGTGCCATCAGTATTGGCCTTTGTAATCGATCGCATCGTGCAGAGACGGCAAACGGCCCTCGTAAGTGCAAAATCTGTCCCACTCCAGCCCAAGCCTAAGCCCGTTCTAGACTGGGTCATGTTCGGCTTTTGTTTGCTGGTGGTACTATTTGCCTTTACGGTTTTTGCCACGATTATTCTGGCTTCCTTGGTCAAGGTTTGGCCCTACGACTTTTCCCTTAGTTTTCAGAACTATAGCTTTCGAGGCGTGGGGGGCGGAGGATACGCCGCCTATTGGAATAGCATCCGAATGTCACTCTACACGGCACTATTCGGCACCGGAATCGTTTTCATCGGGGCTTATCTGATTGAAAAGGGGCGGGGCCTCAAAGGAGTGCGATCGCTCTCCTATTTTCTCTCCACAATTCCCCTTGCATTGCCGGGGCTGGTTCTAGGCTTAGCCTACGTCTTCTTCTTCAATACTCGGATTTGGTGGATTCCGTTTACGGGAATTGCCATTTACAACCCTTTCCACGGACTCTATGGCACGATGGCGATTCTGGTGATGGTCAACATCGTCCATTTCTATACCGTCTGTTTCTTGACTGCAACGACGGCACTGAAACAAATTGATGCGGAATTCGAGGCGGTTTCTGCCTCTATGTCTGTGCCCTTCTATAAAACCTTTTGGCGGGTCACTGTCCCCCTATCTCTCCCCGCAATCCTCGAAATTGGCATCTACTATTTTGTGAATGCAATGGTCACGGTGTCGGCGTTGATTTTCCTATATCCGGCGAAGTTACCCCTCGCATCCGTCGCGATCGTCAACATGGATGACGCTGGCGATATTGCTGCTGCTGCCGCCATGTCTACGCTGATTGTGTTGACCAGTTTAGGGGTACGGCTGTTGTATTCTTTCCTCACCCAAGGCGTGAGAAAGCGGTCTGAAGCTTGGCTCAGCCGCTAGTTCACCATGACACACCCTGGCCAGCCATTTAACGCCTGCGACCAATCGATAGCGTGAAAATTTTCAGCCCTGAGGTTCACGGGTTGACTGTTCTATGACAGCAAAATCATCGGCAATATTCTGCGGATGAACAGCCTAATTTGTGAGATTTTATCCCATGCCCAACTTTCAATTAGTGGTGTTTGATATGGCGGGCACCACCGTCCAAGACAACAACGAGGTACTGGCCTGTTTTTTTGAGGCGGCAAAACAAACGGGGTTGATCGCCAGTGCCGATCGCGTCAACGCCATGATGGGCCTTCCTAAAAGAGTTGTATTTCAAACCCTATGGGCTGATCAGATTGGGGCTGATCATGCCGACTATGGCCCTCAGGTAGAAACCTCCTACGATCGCTTTCGCACCATTTTGGAAACCCACTATCGCACCCAGCCCGTGGCACCGACGCCGGGTTGCCTGGCCTTGTTTGACTGGCTACACACCCAAAACATCGCGATCGCCCTCAACACTGGGTTTTATCGTGCCGTGACCGACATTATCTTGCAGCGTCTGGGGTGGGATGTGGGCCTCAATGCCGACCACATCGGCGATGCGACAGCCCCGATTCAGGCCTCGGTCACGCCCTCAGAAATCTATGGCAATGAGGGTCGCCCCGCCCCCTTCATGATTCAAAAAGCAATGTATCGCTTGGGGATCCACGATCCCAGCCGGGTGATTGTCATTGGGGATACGCCCTCTGACCTCGCGGCGGGGCGCAATGGGGGCTGCCGGGCCTGTGCAGTCACCAACGGCACCCACACAGAAGCGCAACTGGCTGCCCACCCCAATGATGGGTTATTCGCCAATCTGTCAGACTTTCAAGCCAAACTGGAGCACTGGATTGCATGACGGCGTCGCACAGCACGGAAATTGCCATTGTCGGGGCGGGCATTGTGGGGCTAGCCCATGCACTAGCGGCGGCGCGGCGCGGACACCGGGTCACGGTGTTTGAACGCAGCGATCGCGCCGTCGGTGCCTCCATTCGCAACTTTGGCATGGTGTGGCCCATTGGGCAACCCGTGGGGCCGCTCCGCGATCGCGCCCTGCGATCGCGGGAGATTTGGCTCGACCTAGCCGACAAAGGCGGCTTTTTTCACGATCCGGTCGGCTCTCTACATCTGGCCTATCACGCCGATGAGCTGTCGGTGTTGGAAGAGTTTGTGGCGATCGCCCAGCAATCTGACGCCGCTGTACGCTTGCTGACCGCCGCAGAAGTTGCCGCCAAAAGTCCAGCAGCGGTGACCGACGGCTTACTCGGAGCCCTGTGGAGCGAAACGGAAGTGATCGTCGATCCCCGTGAGGCGATCGCCACCCTGCCCCAGGTTTTGCGATCGGCCTTTGGAGTGGCGTTTCACTTTGGCGCAACCGTCACCGACATTGCCCACCCCACCCTAACGGTGAACGGTGAAACCTGGCGCGCCGAGCGGATTTTCGTCTGCTCAGGGGCGGACTTTGAAACCCTCTACCCCAACCTCTACCGCACCAGCGGCATCACCAAGGCCAAGCTCCAAATGATGCGGACTGGCCCCCAGCCCAATGGCTTTCGCATCGGCCCTGCCCTCTGTGGGGGACTCACCCTCGCCCACTATGCGGCCTTTTCCGCCTGTCCGTCGTTGCCCGCCCTGAGACACCGCTTCGAGACAGAACTGCCCTTCGCGATCGCGTGGCACATCCACGTCATGATGTCCCAAAACGGCCTAGGCGAACTCATCCTCGGCGACTCCCACGAATACGCCCTCACCTTTGATCCCTTCGATCGCGCCGACATCAACGACTTTGTGCTGCGCTATCTCCAGGGGTTCGCCCGGGTGCCATCCTTCGCGATCGCTGCAACTTGGCACGGCATCTACGCCAAGCTGCCGGGGCACACCGAGTTCATCACCCAGCCAGAACCCGGTGTCACGGTGGTCAATGCCCTCGGCGGGGCTGGCATGACCCTCTCCTTTGGCCTCGCGGAATCCGTCATCGCCCAAGCCCTGGCCGCATAATCTCACGATTTCATGATCTTCAGCACATCTTCAGCACGGCCAAGGCAGCGAGAATGTAGACGAGATCCTGCCCCGCGATCGCGGGGGCTGCTGTCGGTGTGACCGGAAGGGAAATCTCGGGTTGACTGGGCTCAATCTAGATGATTTTGTTCATCACGATCTCCAGACCCGGCTCAGTCAATGGGCGCATTGATAGCAGTTGCCAGTCCGAGCAGGACAAGGCTGCGAGCCAGTTTACTCGTGCACTGCGCAGTCGCAAGATACTCGGTGTCCGAGGCAAATTGGATGGCAGGTCATCGAAATTCTGACAGAACCCCGGTTTCTCCTCGACAATTGACGACCTTTCTCCATCGGCTCGCTCCCTCGCGACCTCAATGGAGCCTTGGATAGGGGCACCTTAGGATAGGGCGTGTGGCGGGGCAAATGCGTGATTCTGTGAATGGACTGTGACCGATCGCGCAACCTGCGACATCCTGAAATAAAGAAGCGGTCGAGTGATCCATGAGCCTTTGTATCAATCCCGACTGTCCGGCCTCCAATCACCCTGACAACCATCGGGGCGTTATCTGCCAAGGGTGCGGCTCCGACCTGATTTTGCAGGGGCGCTATCGTGTCATGCGGCTGATCAGCAGCCAGACGGGGTTTGGCACGGTTTACGAAGCCTATGAGCGCGACATCCCCAAGATTTTGAAGGTACTGCGGCGCGATCGCAGTCAAAACCCCAAGGTGCTGCGCCTGTTTCAGCAAGAAGCCCAGGTGCTCAGCCGCATCCGCCATCCGGGGGTGCCCTTTGTCGAAGTCAAAGGCTATTTCACTGTGCTTCCCAAAGGACAGACCCTGCCCCTGCACTGCATCGTGATGGAAAAAATTGAGGGACTGAACCTCAAGCAGTGGATGCAGCAGCAAGGCAACCACCCCATTAGCGAACACCAGGCCATCCAATGGTTGACGCAACTGACGGAAATTTTGCAGCGCGTCCATCACCACAATTATTTTCACCGCGACATTAAGCCCGATAACGTCATGCTGCGCCATGCCGGGCAGTTGGTGCTGGTGGATTTTGGGGCGGCCCGCGAAATGACCCAAACCTACCTGGCACAAGTCAGCAGTTCCGGCGTGACGACCCTCAGCTCCACGGGCTACACCCCGCCCGAGCAAGAACAGGGGCAGGCCGTTCCCCAGTCGGATTTTTTTGCCCTGGGGCGCACGATGATTTTTTTGCTCACGGCGCGATCGCCTAATGATTCGGCCATTTATGATCCGCTTTTGAACGCCTTTAACTGGCGGATTTATGCCCCCCAAATCTCCCCAGAGTTTGCCGCCCTACTGGAA
This sequence comes from Leptolyngbyaceae cyanobacterium T60_A2020_046, assembly GCA_015272155.1. Taxonomy (GTDB): domain Bacteria; phylum Cyanobacteriota; class Cyanobacteriia; order Phormidesmidales; family Phormidesmidaceae; genus JACYME01. The sequence continues at coordinate 14,910 of JACYME010000019.1, read as the reverse complement.
GCGCTGGTGGCTCCGCGCGTCATCGATCGCCCCAGAACCGCCCAGGAAATCCTCGATCGCCTCCATCAACTGCCCCTGGCCCGTTGGGTGAGCCAACAACAGGCCGCCACCGTGCTCCCCGAGACGACACTGCCCGCCCGCAGCGAAATGTCAGCCACCGTACCCAACACCGACCTACCCACCGCGACGGATCTTGAGGCTGAGTTGGCCGCGATCGCCCCTGAGGCGGCCCCAGATCCTGCTGCGGCCCCACCGCCCACCGTTCCTGGGTGGCAAACCCGGAAATCCTATCTGATAGGCGGCGGACTCGTGCTCGTTGCCCTGGTGATGGGTGGAATCGCCCTGCGCGATCGCGCCCAAATTCCCGCCCCACCGCCCGCAAGCGTCACGGAGGCTGCGCCAGAAATTTCAACTGTCGCGGCCTTGCCGGAGCGATCGCTCCTCGGCCACACCAATTCCATCAACGACCTGCTGCTGCTCTCAAACCGGCGGGAGTTACTCAGCGCCAGCGCCGATGGCACCATTCGCCACTGGGATGTGACCACGGGGGAAACGCTCCAGACCTTTGCCAGTCAGGGCGGGTTCGTCAACGCGATCGCCCTCAGCCCCGACGAATCCGTGCTCTACAGCGGTAGCGCCAACGGCACCCTCGAAATCTGGTCGATGACGACGGGCGCGTTGGTTCGGCAGATTTCTGCCCATCCTGGCCCCATCAATACCCTAGAACGCTTGCCCGATGGGCAACTGATCGTTACGGGCGGCTCAGACGGCACAATCAAAATTTGGGAGGCGGGCACCGGGATGGCGGTGCGATCGCTCGCAGGCCATCGCGGTGCCGTCAATACCCTCGTGATCACCGCCGACGGACAGCACATCATCAGTGGCGGGGCCGATCGCACTATTCGGATTTGGGAGGTCAGCACGGGGGAAGAACTGCGCGTGCTTGAAGGGCATGACAGCTTTATCAACGCGATCGCCGTCAGCCCCGATGGCAGAATTCTGTTCAGCGCCAGCGCCGACCAAACCATCCGCCGCTGGGATCTCAGCACCGGCACCGTACTCGATACCCTGACCGCCCACACCAGCTACGTCAACACCCTGGTGCTGAGCCGCGATGGGCAGGTCGTCATCAGCGGCGGAGCCGACGCCACCATTCGCATCTGGGATATCAAAACTGGAGAACTCCGCCAGGTCTTCACCGACTTTGGGATGCCCGTAGACCACGTGGCCCTCCTGGCCGATCAGCAGGTCATCACCGCCAGTCGCGAAAATCCCGACATCCGCCTCTGGCGCACGCCTCCCTAATCCCAAGTCCTGGGGCGATCGCGAAAAAGCCCGTATGGATGCCTAGTATTCCGTCCGGAAAATTTTGACGGGTCAAAGCCCCTCAAAATTCAACCCCAACTCACCTTCAAAATTTTGGTCAACCCGCGATTTTTTGATTCACACACCACAAGGCGAAGGGGACGCAATGCTGACCTTGGCGACGTTACTGGCTGAGGGCACGGAGGAAGCTTTGCAATTCGGCAAAGAGGCCGGCCTTTTTAGGTTTGCGGGGTTGGGGCGCACCGGGCTCGGCGGGAGTCGCTTCCGCTTCGGCAGCAAAAAGAGTCGCGATCGCTTCCCCAGACGGCTTGGTCGGAAACTCACCCAACAGCTCGTAGTCATCCTCCGCTGTTTCGCCCCACACCTGCCACGGGCCGGGATATTGCCGCAAAATCGTCGCCCCCTCCAGGGGTTGCAGGTAGTAAACCGACTCCAGCGTGCTCAAAAATCGTTCCCGGAGCTGGCGTCCGGCATAGCCAATACCGATGGTCGCGATGTCCTCCAGCTTGGGATTGAGCATCACCACATAGCGGCCCGTTGCCTCATTGCAAAACGCCTCCACATCGTTCACTTCCACCGAAGACGGTTCGATGATGAGAAACGCCTCGTCATCAGGCTCAATGCGCCCCTTCATCTCATTAATGCCGCGAATGCTGAACTCTGGATTGCCCCAATCGCGCTTGGCTAGGGCTGCGGCCCCGGCATCCGGGAAATACACCTTGAACTGAAGGCCCCTCTCCTCAAAGAGGGGGTACACCTGCTCGGCCACGGGCATGATTTTGAGTTCGGGGATGACGATTTCGACCAAGATGCGCGGCAGGCCCGCTTCGATCGCGGCATGGGTGGCGACCTTGGCTTGGGCGATCGCGTCTTCTAAACTGCGGGGCACTCCAGTCATCGGGGGAACCTATCTCAACACAGAACGGTTTGCAAGGCAGGAACACGCAACGGCGCTATACCGACGCGGTCATGCACTGGGGTAGGGTGCGATCGAGCACCTGGCGCAACACCATTGCCGTCCAGTCGATGTCAGCGGCGGTGGTCTGGTGCCCCAGGGTCAGGCGAATGCCGCATTTGGCCGCGCGATCGCTATAGCCCATCGCCTTCAAAATCGGGCTGGGACTCAGCTTACCACTGTGGCAGGCCGACCCCGCGCTGATGCCAATGCCCGCCAGGTTCATCTGCCGAACCAGGGTTTTGCCACTCACTGTGTTGCCATCGGCAGCGGTAACACAAAAGCTGGCATGGTGAGGCAAGCGATGGCGGCGATCGCCCGTAATTTCGAGTTCCGGCACAGATCCCAGATGATCCAAGAGGCGATCGCGCAACTGCATCAGGCGCAGCGTTTCCGAGGGCATTTCCGCCGCTGCGAGGGCCGCGGCCACCCCAAAACCCGCAATACTGGGAAGCGCCTGGGTGCCCGATCTCAGGCCAAACTCTTGACCGCCCCCACCCAGCAGCGGTGCCAGCGTCACCCCAGGACGCACATAGAGTGCTCCGGCCCCCTGCGGCCCATAGAGCTTGTGGCTCGACAGCGATAGCAAATCTACGGGCAGGGTTTGGACATCCAGCGGCAACCGCCCCGCCACCTGCACCGCATCGGTATGAAAAGAGGCTCCGTGGTCACGCACCATTCGCCCCAGTGCGTCAATCGGTTGCAGGGTGCCGACTTCGCTCTGGCCGTAAATGATGGAAACTAGCACGGTATTTTCGCGCAGCGATCGCTGCAACTCCGCCGGGTCAACACGACCTTCTCGATTCACTGGCAGGCGCGTCACCGCCCAGCCCCACTGCTCCAACAGGCGGGCGGGTTCCGCGATCGCAGAGTGTTCCACACTGGAAATGATCAGGTGTTGCGGTGTAGCGTATTGCCGCGCCACGCCCATAATGGCAAGGTTGTCAGCTTCTGTGCCGCCAGCGGTAAACGCGATCGCATCCATCGGCGCATTCAACAAACTCGCCACCTGCATTCGCGCCCGCTCTAGCACCATGGCGGCGCGATTGCCCCACTGATGCAGGCTCGACGGATTCCCCCACTGGTCTGCCATGACCTGCTGCATCGCCGCGATCGCCTCGGGGCGGGTAGGGGTCGTGGCGCTATAGTCCAGGTAAATTTGCATGGCAGCCTGAACCCATCAACGGACTGTACGCACTCGATCCTAGCAGGTGGCCCACCCCCCGCACCGCCCGCCAGATTAGCTCCGCTTGAGCCAGCGTTGCAGACCGCCCTGGGTGGGGCTGACGGCAAAGCTCAGCCCAAAGATGGCAAAGATTGTTAATGAAATCGCTGCCCCCGAGGGGAGATCGAGGTAAAAGCTGGCATAAATCCCCAACAGGCTTTCCAAGATGCCTAGCGCGGCCCCCAGCATCAGCATGGTGTGAAGCTCGCGCACCCAAAGATAGGCGGTAATCGCTGGCCCCACTACCATGGCCACCACCAGAATGACGCCGACGGTTTTGAGGCTAGCCACGATCGCCAGCGTAGTCGCCACCGTGAGCCCTAGGTCAATGTGATGAACCGGGAGCCCAGCGGCCTCAGCGCCACCGCGATCAAAGGTAAAAAACAAGAGTTCTTTGTAAAACGAGCGCACGGCCAGCACGACAATGGCCACGATTGCGCCTACTTGCCAGAGATCCGTCGGCGTCACGCTGAGAATATCCCCAAACAGCAGCGCTTCCAGGTTCAGCCGCGTCCGAAAAAGCGTGATGCACACCACCCCTAGGGCAAAAAAGCTGGACAGCACCAGAGCCATGATGGCATCGGCCTTGATGCGCGAGTGCGATCGCACCCAGGCAATCACCGTTGTGCTCAGCAGCCCCGAGACCAACGCCCCAATCAATAGCGGCCACCGCACCGCATAGGCGATCACCAACCCCGGCAACACCGAATGGGCCACCACATTACTGATCAGCGCCATGCGCTGCACAATCAACAACGCCCCCACCACCGGGCACAACACCCCCACCAGCGCCCCCGACACCAGCGCCAGCCGCATAAATTCATACCTCAAGGGATCGGTCACCCAGTCCATCGTCGTCACAACCTTCACATTCGGTGGAAAAGTCACACAGGCGTCAAGCCGATTACCCGATTTCAAGCAAAAACGAGCGTGTTAGAATCCCGCCTAGCATCCTTGATAGTGGAAACATCAGACCGTATTGCCCGCTCTCGATCGGGGATATCCTCAGGAGGTTAAACATGAAAACGCGATTGCTCGGAGTCACATTGGGAATCGCCGGAACGCTGGGATTGGCCTCCGCCGCCTGGGGTCACGCGGTGTAAACCGACTATCTGTTCGATGTCATCACCGCAGAACTTGAGTTTACCGCGACCTTCAGCACCGGCGAGCCGATGGAAGAGGCCACCGTCGAAATCTACGCACCCAACGATTCTGATACGCCGTGGCGCACCACCACCACCGACGCCAACGGCACCTTCTCCTTCTTGCCGGATGAATCCATCCAGGGAGAATGGCGGGTTGAGATTGGCAGCGACGGTCACCAAGACATCCTGCTCGTGCCCGTCGGGGAGGACGGCGTAGATTACAACCGCATCAGCAGTGTAGAAAACCGCGACGTTCATTACGCGGCCTTCGCTCCCGAGGCGATCGGGATCTTTGCCGCCCTGAGCTTGGGAGCCTGCGCGATCGCCACCCGCCGCCATACCGCCCGCTAACGCCCGCAACGCCCTCGGCAAACTGTGACAATCGAGGGCGCACACCCGCACACACCGAAGTTCCGCGCTCAAGTCCCCTGTGAATGCCGTCAGCGCACCCACACCCCAAGCCCAGCAGACTGAGACAGCGCCACCTCCTCTCCACAACTGCTGTTGTTTTCGCTGCCATCGGGCATGATCGTGCCGCAAAAATATGCACCCTCAAAGGACACATCCACTAAAGTGGCGTCTCGCAGGCTGGCATTCGTCAAATTCGCCTGATCGAAGCGACTGCGCAGGATGCGGGCATTGGTCAAATCCGCCCCGGTCAAATCCGCGCCGCTGAAATCCGATCGCGTGGTATGGAACTGAAACATATCCGCAGCCTGAAGATTTGCCGTCGTAAAGTCACCCTCGGCAACACTCGCCCGCAGCAACACCGCCGCGCTCAGGTTGGCCTGCCGCAGGCTGACATCTTGAAACGTAGCGTCGAGGGCCGTGAAACCACTGAGGTCGGCCCCACTGAAATTCGCTTGCCGGATTTCCGTTCTGGCGAGGCGTACCCCCACCAAGCTGGCATCGCTAAAGTCTGCCCCAGTGAGGTGCGCCTGATTGAGCGCCGCATTATCCAGAACCGCCTGATTGAACAGTGCCCCTTGGAGATCTGCGCCGTTCAGTTGGGCGTTGCGGAGATTGGCCTGCCGCAAATCTGCCCCGCGCAACACCGCACTTTGCAGGTTGGCCGACTGTAGCAGCGCCCCTTGCAGGTCGCAGGCCACGCACTGCTTAGAAATTAAAAGTTGCTGGACGTGGCTCGGGTTGGCCCCGATCGCCGCCAAGCTAAAACCACTCCATAGCGCGATCGCGCCCATCCATCCTGCTTTACTGGTCACGGCTTCCCATCCTCACCGGTTGCGATCGTCCCACCCTCACCTCAATTGTCCCAGATTAGGAGCTTCCACTGTATCAACCCGCTTCCCCAGGTTCCGAAAGACCCTGGCAAAACTGAGTAATGTAGCTCAGCACGGTGGGCTGAATTTCATGCCCCATATCTAGTTCATAGTCGGTCACGGGCACCTGGTGAGCCAACAGCGTCGCCCGGGCAGCCCGGGCCGCCGCTAGAGGAACGACCGGATCTTGACGCCCATGCACCATCAGCACCGGACTCGCCGGATGGCGCGGCTGAATTGGCCCGTGGAGATAGCCACTCAACACCAACACCGCCGCCAGCGGCAACTGAAGCCCCACATCCAGCGCCATTGCCCCACCCTGGGAGAATCCTGCCAGTACGGTGTGTTCCAGGGGAACGTCGAATTCAGCAGCGGCCTGGGGTAGCCAGGTTTTCAGCCGGTTACGACTCTCTGGCAGATGGGTGAGTTGCATCTCGGTAGGCGGCGACTGAAAGCCATAGCCCGCTGGCAGGTCGTACCACATGCGGCCTTCGGGGGAATAGGGATGGGGAAAGGGCGCATCGGGGAACACGAGGTGATAGTCTTCCAGCACAAGATAATCCGCCAAGGCTGCCAGGTCGGCGGCGTTGGCCCCCCAGCCATGCAAACCCACAAAGAGCCGGGTTGCGCCCGGCACCCGATGCGCGATCGCCGATAAACTCACAGCCCTATCCCCACGTAGTTACCAAAACTCTGTGATGCGATGGCCGAGATTATCCATCATTTCTCGCAGCAGTGGCATACTCAGGCCAATCACATTGGTATGACAGCCTTCCAGCTTTTCAATAAAAAAGCTGCCTTTGCCATCGATCGCGAAGGCTCCGGCACAGCGCAGCGGCTCCCCCGAAGCGACGTAGGCTTCAATTTGGGCATCGCTGACTGCGCTAAAAAAGACCCGCGTGACTTGACAGCGCACCTGCGATCGCTGATTGGCCGTATCGATGAGCGCATGCCCGGTCAACAGCTCGCCCACTTGGCCGCGCATTTGCTGCCATCGGGCGATCGCCGCCGCCGGACTTTCCGGCTTGCCATAAACCTTGCCATCCAGCGCCAACACCGAATCGCACCCCAGCACCAGCGCATTCGCAAATTGCGGCGCGACCACCTCCGCCTTGCCCAGGGCAAGAGCTTGCACCAACGCCGCCGGATCCGTCAGCGTCAGCTGCGATTCATCGAAATTGCTGGGGCAGACAAAGGGCTGAATCCCTGCCGAAATCAGGAGTTGTCGGCGAGCAGGCGACGCCGAAGCCAAGACAAATTGCAGAGTCATAACCGCCAAAAAGTGACAACCAACATCGAACGCCTATCCCCGTCTTAACGGCTAATCCCCGTTGTTGGCTTGAGGCCAGCCATCACGGCAAGCTTGCCCTCTGCGAAGGATGCGATCGCGCGACTCCTCATCCGACACTGCCACACTCCGCTCACCGTTGGTGAACCGTCGCCTAGGGCTCTGGTTTTGGGACTTCGAGCCCCGGATAACCTTGGGCCCCCTACTGCAATCCCACAGGGGGCGGGTTAGTACACCGAGAAGGACGCCACAGACTGTTTCATTAGGTCTTTCACCTTTTGCCAACGACCTTCTTCCGTGGAAGCGTTGAAGGTATAGAGGCGATCGCGACGCACGATTACGCTAGCAAAATTGTGGCGCAGCCCCGAGGGCAGATCAGCGAGGTATTCCAGAATGTAGTAAGTTTTGTCATTTTTGGTGATGGCTTGGGCGCTGAGCAACTCCACGTTGCGATCGTCCTCCGCCATTGAGGTGATGCTTTTCGAGAGTTTGTACCCCACATCCGTCGGGCTGCCGAGGTCTTCAATGGTCTGCCCCGCAGGCACGTCGCTGATCACAACACTGACGTTTTCAGTCTCGTTCACAATGTCGTGAAATACGACATCTGCGCCCCCGGCCACCTTGACCTCAGTCCAGCCGTTGGGATACAGAAATTCATAGCCGTCGTAGCTGTCGCTATAGGCTTTGAGGCCCGCCCCAGACCCCACACAGCTTTGGAGGGAAAGCGCAACCACGACGAGGAGTAGGGCAGCAAGTCGTTTCACCATGAATATCCTTGAATAATCTTTGCAATACAGCGATCGCGTTCGTCTTATTTTCTCATCTTGCGGCGGCAATACAAGGCTAACCGCAGCCCCTTGCAATGGGATCACACTGGGGCGACCTGGAGTGTGCGCAGGCGATTGAGGGCAGCGGCCAGTTCTAGGGGACGAAACTGCACCAAATTACCGCTGAGCCGATCGTCCAGGCAATCTAAGCCCGCCTGCGCCAGGTCGTCCATCACCGCATCGAGAACCTCCGGCAGCGATCGCTGCCCATCCAGATAATGGGTTTGCAGGTAAACCAACGCCCGCGCGATCGCGCGAATCTGCCCCGGTTCGACAATTTGCTCCACCGCCGACAGGTCAATCTCTTCCTCTCCAAAGCGGATTTCATCGGTCGAGCGCACCTTCAGGTTCACTGCCTTGCGCCCCCGACTGGGGTCAATGCCTTGGGGCAAGATGCGGCGTGGCGTCAAGAGGTCAAAGCGATCGCCCCCTTCCGCCAGGCGCTCAGTGTTGTATCGCTGGGCGACCGCCTTTGCCTGCTCCGTCACCGCCTCAGGGCGATAGCTATCCAGCGCAATCACGGTATCGGCCACATCAAAATAGTCGCCACTGCCCCCCATCACCAAAATGGTGGAAACCCCATGCTCCTCATAGAGTTGCCGTACCTTGTCAATGAAGGGCGTAATCGGCTCACGGGTCTTGGCAATCAAAGCCTGCATCCGGCGATCGCGAATCATAAAGTTCGTCGCAGACGTATCTTCATCCACCAGCAAAACCCGCGCTCCAGCCTCTAGGGCTTCCATGATGTTGGCCGCTTGGGAGGTGCTGCCACTGGCATTCGGCGTCGAAAAATGGCGCGTCGATTTTCCCTGGGGCAAGTGGTTGATAAAGGGCGAAATATCCACCCCAACGACGCTGCGGCCATCCTCCGCCCGCACTTTGACAGCGGCGGGATCCGTCACCACTGCCTCACGACCATCCCCCGGAATGTGGGGATAAACGCCGCGCTCGATCGCCCGCAGCAGGGTCGATTTGCCGTGATAGCCGCCCCCCACAATCACCGTAATCCCCTGAGGAATGCCCATCCCCGTTACCGAGCCTCGGTTGGGGCACGTCAGGCCAACGCGCAGCGACTCCGGCGACTCAAACCGCACCGCTGCATCCTCTTGGAGCGGGCGATCGTCCACGCCGCTGCGTCGGGGCAGCACCGACCCATCCGCCACAAAGGCGACAAGCCCGCGCTCGCGAAGCTGCGATCGCATCGCCTCTGCATCTTCCACCACCTCGACCTGATGCCGCAGCGCCGCCGCTGCCAAGTTTTTGTACTCGGCGCTGCGTTCCACCAGCATTGGCAACTGCTGGCACAGCAATTCTGCCGCTTGGTGGCCCGCAATCCGGCGGCCAAAGGCGGGCAGCCCCACCGCCACCCGAAGCTCTATCCCCGCCGCCGAAACCGTGCAGGCCGATCGCACGAGTACCGCCTGGGAAGGCCGCGCAATTTCAATTAGGCCGCTTTTGCCCGAGCCCTGCGATCGCCGCCATTGCTGAGCCTGATGATGGAACTGGCGCACCACAAAATCCGCCACGGCCATGCGCCGCGTCGCCGTCGTCAACAGATCTGCCGGAAATTGCGCGATCGCGCCATCCACCCAAACCCGAACCTGGCTCAGAGCTGCAAAGGGATCGCCCTGCACATGGTCAACGTGTAGCTGAAAGCCAGGGAACGAATACTCACCGCGCAGGGATTGATAGGCACGGTAGCTTTGTCCATCCAGGGTTTTGAGGTGTCGGGCCAGTGCGTCAGCAGCAGTCATCACAGCGTCAAATGCAGGTCAGCGGCCAGTGTTTTGGAGGACGATCGCGATCTCGTTTTGAGGCATTCCAGGCGATCGTTCCACACCCGACCCAATCCCAGTCCCGATCTCTATCGAACGCATGATCGGCGTCACACCTTCTGCGGGATGCCTGTCACCCAGGTTATGAACCAAGATCATATTAGAGATTTGCCCTCATCACTGGAAAATCAACAGTTTTCCTTGATAGTAAATACTAAAGTAACCCAGGCATCCACCATGACCTACGCACTCCCCACCCATTTCCAAACCCGTTCTTTGATGCAGCGGTTTTCCACCCTGGCAATGCGGACTGGGGTGCTGAGTTTACTGGGGGCCGCGCTGTGGTTGGGGACACCCCTCGCTCAAACCGCCAACGCAACCTTCTCTGCAGGAGCAAAAGGAACCGAAGGCGCGATCGCTGATGGGCGCTACCTGTATGGTGAATCCGCCACCCCCAACCAAATTGGCGCGACCTATCTGGTGATGGAAGTGAATCAAGGCCAAGTCGTCGGGGCCATCTATATGCCAAATTCGTCCTTCGACTGCTTCTATGGGCAACTGGCCGGACGCGACCTCGATATCACCATCGTCAATAGCTACGATCAAACGGCTCAGCCCTACCAAATTGCCCTCACCCAAAGCGGCCTCATCGCAGGACAAAACGGTGCAACCTTGCCCAGCGCCCCAGAGGGCATGACTGCCCTTGAAACCCTCAGTACGCAGGATTTGGCGATGCTTGCCACGTGCCGCACTCACTAAGCCCTACGCTTCGCCCAATCTGCACAATCCCGAGCCACACAAAACCGCCCTGGGCGATCGCCCAGGGCGGTTTTGCCATTATGCCTGCACCAGGCTAGCAGCGGACATCGTGGCAGCACTGCCCTCCATCGGTTCTAGCTCAAACCCGAGCACCTGCACCCCACGACAAAACATCCCCAGCTTGGGATGGAGTTCAAAAGCAGGCGATTTACCCGCGTTCCACTCGTCCTCTGTGTAAATCAGAGACTTTTCAGGAGATGAGGTGACGACCACCGGCAAACGGCGCGATCGCGAAACCAACCAGTGCGTCGGTTGAAACATCACAAACTCCTCCAAAATACTGACCACCGAAGAAAAAGCACAGACGAAGAAAGTATCGCAAGTTGATGAACTGTCGGCCTTTTCTTCCAAAAAGTGCATACACCGTAACAAATTTAGTTAAATTATGTAAACAGGCTCTCAGGATATAGATTTCTGCCAGAGCATTTTGGGGCACTCTCCCCCATCGTGAGAATTGGCCAAAGGATAATGGAGCGAGGCTTTCCCGGATGACATTCGGCTCTCCCTACTGCCCATCGACCGAGATCCTTTGTACAGTTTCTTTACAGGGATGTCACAGACTGTTGCCTGGAAGTGGGGTTTTCTCCCGTTTCGACGGCTAATTTCCAGGACATGGCATTTCTCCCTTGCACATTCAAGCAAACACTGGGGCTATGTTTGAGCATTTCACGAATACTGCGATCGCCGTCATCATGAAAGCCCAAGAGGAGGCACGCCGCCTACAGCACAACTTTGTAGGCACCGAGCAGCTCCTCCTCGGGCTGCTGAAGGAGGGCAGCAGTTTGGCGGCCTCTGTCCTAAAGGACTTTGGCGTTAACCTGCTGGACGCCCGCCAAGAGGTTGAGGCCATTATTGGTCGCGGCAGTGGAAATCCCCCGGCGGAAGTGCCGTTTACCCCCAAAGTGAAACAGGTTTTCGAGCAGGCGTTTCAAGAAGCTCGCAAGCTCGATGCAGACTACATCGAGCCTGAACACCTGTTATTGAGCCTCACCCAAAGCCAGGAAAGTGTGGCCTATCGCGTGCTGGAAAACTTAGGCGTTTCCCCTAGCAAGGTGCGGACGCGCCTGATTCAGGAGTTGGGCGAAGTGGCAGCCGTGCCCGCCGGAGCCGAACCTGAACCCCGGCGTGAGGGCAAATCGCGCAAGAATAATATCCTGGCGGAATTCACCGCAGACTTGACGGCCAGAGCGATCGCGGGCGAACTGGATCCCATTGTGGGTCGCGATCGCGAGATCGAGCGCGTGGTGCAGATTCTCGGTCGCCGCACCAAAAATAACCCGGTGTTGGTTGGCGAGCCCGGTGTCGGCAAAACGGCGATCGCGGAAGGATTGGCCCAGCGCATTGTTAACCAAGACGTACCCGAAACCCTGTTTGACAAACGGGTGCTGGCCTTGGACATGGGCCTCCTAGTATCGGGCACCCGGTTTCGCGGCGACTTTGAAGAGCGCCTCACCCAACTGGTACAAGCCGTGCGCGAAGATCCCAACATCGTGCTGGTCATCGACGAAATCCACACCCTAGTCGGGGCAGGCTCCCTCGAAGGCGGCATGGATGCGGCGAATCTTCTTAAACCTGCCTTGGCCCGGGGTGAAATGCAGTGCATTGGGGCGACGACCCTCGACGAATACCGCAAGTACATCGAGCGGGATGCAGCCCTAGAGCGTCGATTTCAACCCGTGACGGTCGATCCGCCTTCCGTTGATGAAACGGTAGAAATTCTAGCGGGGCTGCGGAGTCGCTATGAGCAATTCCATCAAGTGCGCATTACCGACGCGGCAATTCGCGCAGCGGCGCAGTTGTCCGATCGCTACATTAGCGATCGCCAACTCCCCGACAAAGCGATCGACCTTGTGGATGAAGCCGGATCACGGGTCAAGCTGCGCTACCCTGTCGCGTACCCCTCCGGCGAGGTCAAGCAATCCTTGCGGGAGGTGCGGAAAGCCTTGAATGCCGCCGTGCAAACCCAAGACTATCGCCAAGCCCAAGACCTGCGCACCCAGCAGCAAACCCTACTGCGGGAAATTCAGGGGCCACAGCCCGAGGCTGCCGAACTGCCCCCCATGACCTTGCCCACGGTGGGCGAAGATGACATTGCCGAAATTGTGGCATCGTGGACGGGCGTCCCGGTGACCCGCATGACCGAGTCTGAAGCAATGCAGCTTCTCCATCTCGAAGAGACGCTGCACCAGCGGGTGATTGGGCAACATGAAGTGGTCGTAGCGGTGTCGAAAGCAATCCGGCGATCGCGGGTGAATCTTGCCAGTCCTGATCGCCCCATCGCCAGCCTCATTTTCTCTGGCCCCACCGGGGTCGGTAAAACCGAGTTGGCCAAAGCTCTGGCCGCTGCGCTGTTTGGCTCTGAGGAGGCGATGATTCGCCTCGATATGTCGGAGTTTATGGAGCGTCACACCGTCTCGAAGCTGATCGGCTCACCCCCTGGATTTGTGGGCTATGACGAAGGTGGTCAGCTCACCGAAGCGGTTCGTCGTCGGCCCTACACCGTCATCCTGCTGGACGAAATTGAGAAGGCCCACCCCGATGTCTTCAATATTCTGCTCCAACTGCTAGACGACGGTCGGCTGACAGATGCGAAGGGTCGTTCGGTCAGCTTCAAGAACACGCTCATCATCCTGACCTCCAATATTGGGTCGCGGGTGATCGAGAAAGGCGGCAGCGGCCTAGGCTTTGACCTGGCCCTGACGGATGCAGCCACCACGCAGTACAACAACATCCGCAGCCTCGTCCAGGAGGAGATGAAGCAATACTTCCGCCCAGAACTGCTCAATCGCTTGGATGAAATCATTGTCTTCCGGCAGTTGAGCCGCGATGAGGTGAGGCAGGTTGCAGAACTCATGATGACGGGTGTGAACCAGCGGCTGGCCGATCGCCAGATTCAGGTCACCCTCACCCCAGCACTCAAAGACCGCCTCATCGTCGAAGGGTATGATGAGCGCTATGGGGCGCGGCCCATGCGTCGCGCGATCGCTCGCTTGGTTGAAGACGTGTTGGCCGAGGCCATCCTATCGGGAGATCTCGTAGATGGCACGAAGGCGGTTCTAGATGTCGATGCAGAGGGGCAGGTTTGTGTCCGCCCTGAACGCACACCCGCCTTCGCAAGCGCCACAGGCTATGGTGGCTCTAGATAAGCGCGACCATCCAGGGCACATCGGTCAGTCTCCGTTCCACGAAGAGCGTCTCTGTTACGATGTGCCCTCGCTCCGCGTTGGGGATGCTGAGTTGAGCGATCGCGGATGGCCTGAGTTTCGTCAGCTTTTCCTCAGTGTGCGATGAACGGGGAAAGGGGCTGATCAACGCGATCGCGGGGACGGCTCGGGCACCGTGAGTCCGAGCCATTGCCAACACAGAACAAAAAAAGAGACGCGGCGATCGCGTCTCTGAAGTCCTTGTTTGCGTTTGTCGTGTTTGCGTTTGTAGAGAGCGAGAAGAATCCTGGCCCTGAGTAAGGAGCAGGCAAAACGCCATTAAGCGTCGCTCTCGATATAGAAAAAGAGCAGTCCCATCACAACAGCAGGCATTAACCAAGTCACCACTGGAATCATGATCCAAGGCAGCCAAGAAGCGGCATAGGTTCCATCCATGCTTAAAATCTCCGTAGGTTTAATCTCTGTGCGGTATTCAAGGTCGGTGTCAGCGGGTTAGTTCACAAAGCCTCGGAAAATGGCGTTGATATCCTCAAAGTGAGCCAGAAGAAAATAGGCCATAAATGCCCCACTCATGCCACCAATGAAGAAGCCAGCCGCCATTTCACTCCATCCCTCAGAGGTTTTGAGAGCATCAGTTCCGGCAGGCATCTCAGCCGCAGGCTTGAGGGACACGAGACCATGGGCATTCATGCCAGCCGTGCCCAGAAGAACAATGGCGATCGCGGTCACCAGCCCGCCGAGATAGGGAGCCGCATCAAAGTCACGCAGCGCCCCCACAATCACCTCTGGCCCCACCAAAAAATAGCCGTGGGCCAACCCAATTTCTAAGCCTCGGGTAAGCGGAGCCATCCCCTTGCGATAGGCCGGTAGTGCGCCAATAAAGGTTCGCACAAATGCCGAATCACTAATGGGCGTCGAAAGATGGCCCAGTTCTGGATTGCCCTGATAGGGCTGAACCACTTGGTTTGTCATGTTGGGACTTGGTAACTTCTCAATAACCGCTGGTAAGACGGTGGAAATGGAATCGAGAGAGGGGTTGTCAAGAGAGCAAATATCTGGTCTAACAGAGAGATGAATCCAGTGCCTGAGAACCTGCCATCCCTCCC
>JACYME010000134.1 GCA_015272155.1 Leptolyngbyaceae cyanobacterium T60_A2020_046 | reverse complement strand
GGGAGACGGTGAGTCCTGCGATCGCGATCACACCGAGTTCTTTGAGATGAGGCATCCACTGTCGCCAGCGCGTGAGCGACTGCACAGAATTGCGCGAAATGGGCGATCGCACCAAAATACTTCTGGGACTGACCACGCAGGGGAGTCCTGTGTTGCGCATGACTTATGTGCGCAGACCCACGTCAAACGCACTACACCCCTCGACAGAAATGGCTGTCTCATCCTTCAGAGTAGCGTGCAATGTTTCCGGAGAGGAGGTTTGGGCGACATCCACTCTTAGCAGTGACACAGGATTCCCACCTCTAGCCGCCCCAAACACTGTTTCGGAGCGTCCTGGGCTAGGCTAAGGAATGTGCCATTTGGCGGACTGGCTCGCCCATTTCGCAACTGAAGCTTTGCGATTGAGTGGGCTGACAGCCCTCTGTCCTGCCGCGGCCTGTCCCAAAACTTTTTACCTTCGAGAGCAGACCCTTGTCTTTACAGGAATTTGGACTGTTACTCATCTCCATCCTCACCAGTTCGCTGGGCCAGCTTTTTCTGAAGCTGGGGGCGTTGAAACTGGGGAAGGTCACCTCAGAAAACGCCGTTTCCCATGTGATGAGTATGGTGACCGTACCAGAACTCCTCATTGGGTTGGGCTGCTACGGGCTCGGAGCGGTTTCCTACATCCTGCTGCTCACGCGCGTCAAACTGAGTGTTGCCGCCCCGTCTGCCTCGTTGATTTACTTTATCTCTGTGATGATGGGCTATCTGATTTTCCAAGAATCGATTTCCATGAAGCACGCGATCGGGCTGGGGCTCATCGTTTGTGGCGTTGTTTTAGTTTCTGCCCGATAGTTGCATTGCGAGTGGACGGCGGCAGCAACCTGTCTCTGATTGGCGATGGCTGGGGTACAGGGGTTCAGAGTTATGGTTCACAGCGGTGTTCTTCAAGCAGTTGAGAAGACTGCTGCCACGGGGTTTTCGCGTGTTATGCTGGAAATTGTCTGTCTCTCTGATCTGTATCAGATTGGTTATGCCTCTTGTCCCGCCTGAACCCAAGTCCTTACGAGTCATTCACCGGCACCGACGGGAGGTTGGGTTCTACGGTGCCGAGGTTCGTGAACCATATTGTTGCTGGTAATAGGTTTGATAGTCGCCACTGAGGAGTTTTTCCCACCAGGAGCGATGGGTGAGATACCAAGTGAGGGTATCTTTGAGCCCGGTTTCGAGGCTGATTTTAGGGTGCCAGCCAAGTTCATGGTAAAGCTTGGTGCAGTTGAGGGAGTAGCGGCGATCGTGGCCAGGGCGATCGCGCACAAACTGGATGAGCTGGCGGCAGGGCGCGATCGGCAAAGGGATACCTTGACGATCCATAAGATCACACAACACCTCAACTAGGGCAAGATTCGTCATTTCGTCGGTTGTGCCAATGTTGTAGCTTTCCCCTGGTTCCCCCAACTCCAGCAGCGCGAGCAGGGCGTCGCAGTGATCGTCAACGTGAATCCATTCGCGCCGCTGTTGCCCATCGCCATAGATGGGCAACGATCGCCCCAGCAGCATATTGATAAACATCAGCGGGATCAGCTTTTCGGGATATTGATAGGGGCCGTAGTTGTTGGCGCAGTGGGTGATCAGCGTAGGCAAGCCATAGGTGCGTGAGTAGGCCCGCACCAAATGATCGCTCCCTGCCTTTGAGGCCGCGTAGGGGCTGTTGGGGGCGTAGGGGCTATGTTCTGATGTAGCGGGCGCATCGGGGGCGAGGCTCCCATACACCTCATCGGTGGAGACGTGTAAAAACCGATAGTGTGCGGGTTGCCCACACGCATCCCAGTGTTGACGAAAGGCATCTAGTAGGGTGAACGTGCCCACGACATTGGTTTGGATGAAGGGGGCTGGCCCAGAAATCGAGCGATCAACGTGGGATTCTGCGGCGAAGTGAACGATGGCCTCGATCTCGTGTTTACGCAGGAGGTGATCAACGAGGGCGCGATCGCAGATATCCCCGACCACAAGCTGGGTTGGGCGAGAGGCGTCGAGAACCGTTGTCAGGCGATCGCGATCGCCAGCGTAGGTCATCGCATCCAGGACAATGCAGTGTCCTGAATCCGCATCCCCAGACACCCTTCCCTGGCGATGACAGAGCCGGACAAAGGCACTGCCAATAAAACCTGCTCCGCCGGTCACGAGTAAGCGACGGGGAAGGGGCGATCGGGCACGTTTTTGTACCGATGACGTCGAAACAGGCGGTGTCATTCAAGCTCTCAGGATGGAGGGGGGTGAGCATCGGGTCTGGAGAGAACCGGGAGTTTTTGCGCGATCGGTGTAGACCCTATCGGGGCAATTCACGCCAGAATGTCCCAAACTTGATGGCAGAAAACACAGTCTGAGAACGCACCAGACAACCCAGCACAAATCGCACAGAGATTCCCGGAGTCGGCATTCTGATACCACTCCAGCATTGATGCCACTGTCAGATGTATGATAACCTCACATGCTAAACACAAACCAAAGGCAAAGCAGATGAAGGTTCTTCACCTGAGCACTTGGCAAGAAGTCTGCGGCATTGCCGAATATACGAAGAACCTTGTTAAAGCGCTCGACCAGATCGGAATTGAAAACGAGATCTATCCAATTCCTCGTAGGGACATGAAATACATGTCTCTTGAGGAAATCAGCTCGTATTTCCGGGCATTTTGCCAAAAAGCAAAGGACTTTGACGCTGTTCATATTCAGCATGAACACGCTTTCTTTAATGGTTCTTACTCGTTTCGTAAATCTATTAAAGTGTTCAATGAAGTGCTCCGAAATCTCCGTCGCAGCAAGGTGAAGCGCATCATTGTTACCTTTCATACGGAACCGATTTTTGACACCAAGCCCATCCTCGAAACCGATGGGGAGGGTGCTAGCCCTATCTCTCTATTGCGGAGAACCGTTGATCGAGGAAAGTCGCGTTTTTTCTCGTGGCGTTGGGAAAAGAAAGTTGCCCCTTTCTTTCAGCCTAAATATCATCACAGATTCCACGCGATCGTGCATTCAAAAAAGACCCGTCTGGTCATGATTCAAAAGGGATTTTCTCCAGACAGTATTTCAGTAATTGAACATGGCTTTCCTGACAAGAAAGAGAAGCCAAGCCCTGAGGAGCAGTTGCGTGCCAAGAAAGATTTAGGGATACCTGAGCAAGCAAAGGTACTGACAATTTTTGGCTTTCTGTCCTCCTATAAGGGGTATGATGTCGCTATTAAAGCCCTTGCCAAGCTGCCGGAAAACTACTTTCTAGTCATTGCAGGCGGTACGCACCCTGAAGCGCCAAACCGAGATCTCGCCCTAGAGGAGATCCTTGCCTGCATTGAGTCTGTCGGCAACGATGTGAAGCGCCGGATTTTGGTGACAGGCTATCTTCCCTTTGAAAAGTTACGCACAGTTCATTCCGCAACTGACATCTGCCTTGCGCCCTATCATCCCACCCGCTTGTCTGCGTCTGGCGCATTGTCTTGGGCCTTGTCATCCGGAAAACCCACGATCGCGAGTAGTATCCCGGCCTTTCGTGAACTAAACGAAGACGCGAACTGCTTGGTTCTCTTTCAACCAATGGCGCACCTTGAACTAGCGATGAAAATCACTGCCGTAATTGAAGATAAACCGCTTCAGGCGGAGCTTGAGCAGCGAGCCACTGACTATATTGAACGACATTCTTGGCTGGAAACAGCCCGCCGCATCAGCGATCACTACAAACCCTAGATTCGTTTAGGTGATGGTTGTCATTATCCTGAGCTTTCCAAAAAACTAGTGCTTTTTGCTTACTCTTTCCCCCGAATTCATAGAACGGCAATGCCTAAGAAACTATTTTTTCTACATATCCCCAAAACCGCCGGGACAACATTTAATGCCTTCCTAGAGCAGCAATACTCTTACGATGAGATTATTCCTCGGCGATTTTTTGGCAAGAATGTACTGTATGTCACTGCTGAGGATCTTAAAGAGCACCAGAAAGACTTGGCGGGAATCTCGCTATTTCGCGGTCATTATGGCTACGAAATTTGTCGGCAGTTTGTCGATACGTTTACCACGGTTACCGTGCTCCGCGACCCCTTGCGTCGAGTTGTCTCACTCTACAATGATTGGCGTACAAAATCCGAGGAAAACTTAGAAACTGCCCCTGATTTGGAGAAAAGCCTCGCTTTTCTCGCCAAGGAAAAATCCTTTGAAGACTTTATTCGTACAGATCATCCACTCATTCCAAGGTTGTTTTATGATGCGCAGGCCAAGATGTTGGCCAGCACTTTTCGGTGTGAGCTAGATCGAGCCGAATTACACCACGCTGCCCTCGAAAACTTAAATACGTTTGATTACGTCGGCATCACCGAAGCGTTTGAGGTGTTTTTGTCCTCTTTATGTGTTCATATGGGTTGGCATTATCCACGGGTTATTGAGCCCCTGAACACGGCCCGCCATCACCTCAAAGCACAGGATTTAGACGCCGACACCATTGCATTTGTTAAGGACAAAAATGCGGTGGATTATGCTCTATACGAGCATGCAAAAACGCTTTCTTTGAAGACGGCAAACCTTGCGCTGCGGCAGCCTGCACCCGCAGAAGAATTTCTAGATTTGAGGAGCCAGGATATTCCCGAGATTACGATGGCGATGCCAACGCCGGGAATTGGCTGGCATGTGCGCGAGGGCGAACCCGATGCGCTGTGGCGATGGACTGGGCCAGGAAAACAGTCGTCAATTTTTGTCGCGATTGCGCCCCGCCCTTACACGGTGCAAATCTACGTTGTCAGTATTGTGAAGCGGGAGATTTTAGACAATTGCACTATTCTCTTTAACGGAATTCCATTGCCGAAAACGATTCAGAGGCTCAGTATTCGCAAGCGCTTTTTGATCACTGTAGAACTCCCCAAAGCTTACATCAATCCTGATCAAGCATCAGAGTTCATGATCCAGGTGCCGTTTACAGCGTCCCATGCAGATTTAGATCCCCAGAATCGCGATCGCCGTCAAAAAGGAGTTGCTATTCGCAACATTATTTTTGTTCCACAAGAGGATAACACGACTCCCGTGTCAACATCGTCCCATGCGGGTTGGCAGTTCTGGCGGCGATCGGTACCCGCTACTCGCCCATGAATGTACCTCGCATCAAGATATATGGGGAAAGAAACACGGGGACGAACTACCTTGAGAAACTTGTCCGCATCAACCTTGAGGTAAATACCCTGCGGGGTAATCTTCCGAATTCCGTGGCTCGTTGGTTCGTAAAAGTATCCAAGCCTCTGTCTGGTTTGAATGAATGGTACTTTTTGAACACTAACGAGTTTCTTAAGGATGCGTACTTTGGGATAATGTCTGGCCAGAATTTGGGCTGGAAACATGCTGCACTGCTTCCTCCCCATCGTCTTATCCAAACTCGAAATGCATCTACGACGTATTTTATTACGCTGACTAAAAACCCTTATTCTTGGCTGATTTCACTCTATAAGCGTCCCTACCACAGCCGATATCATGTCCAATCGGTTAGTTTTTCAGACTATTTGGAGCATCCTTGGCAAACGGTGCGGCGAGAACAGGCTGAACGGGTTTTTCTTAATCCAATGGTGATGTGGAATGAGAAAAATCGATCCTATATCGCGGCGGGTCAGAGTCCACAGATTCGGTTGCTGATGCTGAGGTATGAGGATCTTTTGGCGGATCCAGAGGACGCGATCGCGCAAATTCAGCGCTTTACGAACTGCCGACGCCGACAACAGGCATTTGTCAACATTGATGAATCCCTGAAACGAGAGCAAGAAAAGGGATTCTCCTATTATCAAGACTATTACTTGAATGAGCGGTGGCGATCGCTGCTGAGCGATCGCGATCTTGCGATCATCAACCGCTATCTCGACGAATCTGTGATGGCGTATTTCCGCTATCCGTATATCACCCCCGGCTCGGCAAAACATCAGCACACGTCCCTTTGAAGGCATTAAGTTTGAGGACGCTAACGGCAAGGGGAGGCGCTAGAAATCCTGAGGCACTGCCACAACCCAATGGCGCGGAGTTTAGCCTGTGTAGATGCGCTTTTGTGAATAGCGTGTGTTGGGGCACGCCATTCACAGAGGAAGCGTGTGCCTTCGCCTTTTGGGGAAACTTTTCAAATCACTCCCATAAGTTTCTGGATCTTGATCTATCCTGAATTTCTTAGAGCTATGGACACCGCTGAGCCGATCGCGGCTCCTCTGCAAGCGTGCGAACCGTGGTAGAAATAAGCCCTATGCAAGGGCAGGCGGCATAGACGCGGCCTTGCTCACGCTTTTGTCCTTATCTAATGTGTTTTTTGGCGAGTCTGCACGGTTATGGGCGAATTAGGTCAAATTCGGGCGGGGATTGTTGGCGCATCGGGCTATGGTGGCATCCAGCTTGTGCGCTTGCTAAGCCAACACCCCCAGGTTGAGATCACCTACCTGGGAGGAGATAGCAGTGCGGGCCGATTGTACCCAGAAATTTATCCTCACCTCCATGGCGAAATGGATCTCAAGGTGGAGGCGGTGGAGGTGGGGGCGATCGCGGCGCGATGTGACGCGGTGTTTTTGTCGTTGCCCAATGGGTTGGCCCACAAGCTCGCTCCCACCTTGCTCGAACGGGGCTGCAAGGTGCTTGACCTGTCCGCAGACTATCGGTTTGCCGATTTGCAAACCTACACCGCTTGGTATGGGGGCGATCGCGCTGACCACAGCACTGCTGCCCAGGCTGCCTATGGGTTGCCAGAACTCTTTCGCGATCGCATTCGCGAGGCGAATCTCATCGGCTGTCCTGGTTGTTATCCCACAGCGAGCCTACTCGCGATCGCCCCCCTGCTGAAACAAGGGCTCGCCCAGCCCGACAGCATTATTATTGACGCCAAATCTGGCACCTCTGGCGGCGGGCGCAAAACCGCAGAGCACCTGCTGCTGGCCGAGGCCGATAACTCCCTTGCGGCCTACGGCGTCGCCAAACATCGCCATACCCCAGAAATCGAACAAATCTGCACCGGTCTGGCCGGTCGCGAAGTGCTCGTGCAGTTTACCCCACACCTGATTCCGATGGTGCGCGGCATTTTGGCCACGGTATACGCTACCCTGCGCGATCCAGGCTTGGTGCGCGAAGACTTAAACACCATTTATTCCGCCTTTTATCGCAATGCTCCGTGGGTGACGGTGATGCCCAACGGCAGCTATCCCCAAACCAAATGGGCCTGGGGCACCAATCGCTGCTACCTGGGCATTGAGGTCGATGCCCGCACGGGGCGCGTCATCGTCATGTCCGCGATCGACAACTTAATGAAAGGCCAAGCTGGCCAAGCCGTGCAATGCATGAATCTGATGTTTGGCTTAGAGGAACAGCTTGGCCTTCCCCGCCTCGCCTTTTATCCATAAACCTGGCCTGAAACTGGCCTGAGCTTGGGGCTGTCAAGCATTCTTTTCAAGCATGGGAAAGGGGAAGTAAAGCACCGCGATCGCAGGGAAATCGGAGCGATGACCTCAACCAACAATAATGGCGTGGTCTGGTGCGTTAAGCCGCAAGCCAGTCCCCGCGATCGCACGACTCAGCCCCTCTATCTCTCATCATTGAATATCCCCGCGATCGCGCCTAATATCAAGTCCGGTTGCTTACCCATAAATAGAATTCCTGGAACCTTTACGGAGTTGGCATCGTGATTGCGGGTGATTAGCAGGACTTCATATAACCTGCCTGCTTAGAACCCGTGCCCTCAACATCGCTGGATAGATTGCTAAGCAAATCGTGTCGCGAAATACGGTTGTGATCCCCAAAATGCGTTGACTTTTTCCGCCTGCCTTAACCTAGCCTTTACATCGACCCGGTAGGATGCGTTCGGACACAGATCCGTGATCCTATGTGAGGGAGTTCTTCCGATGCTGTCTAAAAAGTTTGCTTATTCCTTGTCTGTCGTTGCCCTGTTGGCTGGCCTGGCAGCGTGTGGCGGCGGCACCACCGACACCGCTGACACCACCACCGAAGGTGGCACCGACACCGCCGCCGCAGGCTCTGACCTGACCGGCAGTGTACTGGTCGATGGTTCTAGCACCGTATTCCCCATATCTGAAGCCATGGCTGAAGAATTCGGGAAAGCTTACCCCGGTGTGTCAGTCACCGTGGGCGTGTCTGGCACCGGTGGTGGCTTTAAGAAATTCTGCGCCGGTGAAACCGACGTTACTGGAGCCTCCCGCCCCATTAAGCAAGAGGAGATCGACCTCTGCGCTAAAAACGGAATTGAGTACATTGAGCTGCCCGTTGCCTTCGACGGTCTTTCTGTCGTTGTCCATCCTCAGAATGACTTTGTTCAATGCCTCACTGTGGATGAGCTGAAGGCCATATGGGAGCCCGCAGCCCAGGGCAAAATCACCAACTGGAGCCAAGTTCGGGATGGGTTCCCCGATGCACCTCTGGGTCTGTATGGTGCAGGAACTGACTCCGGCACCTATGACTACTTTATGGAAGCGATCGGTGCCGATGGCGAGAGCCGTGGCGACTACACCGCCAGCGAAGATGACAACGTTCTGGTACAAGGCGTAACGAATGATGTCAACGGTCTGGCATTCTTTGGCTATGCCTACTACGTGGAAAACCAGGATCGACTCAAATTAGTTGCAATTGACGCAGGTGACGGGAACTGCGTTGAGCCCAGCCCTGAAACCATTGCCGATTCCACCTACCAGCCCCTGTCTCGGCCTGAGTTCATCTACGTGAAGAAGTCGGTAGCTGAAGAGCCGCCTGTGAAGGCGTTTGTGGAGTTCTACCTGTCTTCTGAAAATGCTTACTTGGTGGATGAAGTGGGCTACGTGAGCTTGCCTCCAGCGGTTGAAACCAAGGCAAACGAGCGCTTCCAAAATGGCACCGTGGGCACCGTGTTTGGAGGCGGCGCGACCGTTGGTGTGAAACTACAAGAAGTGCTCTAGGCAGACCTAGGCTACTTAGTCCTCTGGCTTGAGCCTGCTCTTGGTTGAGCTCGTTTGAGTTGTTGAGAGGGTCAGTTCTCCGGCTCTGACCCTCCTGCCGTTTCTGAGTTCTCTCGCGATGACTATTAGTTCTTCCCCCCCCGATCCCAGTTCGCTTTGGAAACCCAACCGCAAGGCCAGCAAGTACGTTCAAAGGGTTGTGGTTTGGATCTTTGGCGCATTTGCTCTCGTCTCTGTCGCGACAACCTTTGGTATCATCATGTCGCTGATGCTTGAGACGATCAATTTTTTTAAGACGGTTCCCATTTGGCGCTTTTTGACCGATACTCAATGGACGCCGCTGTTTTCTAACCCGCAATACGGCATTCTGGTGCTGTTTAGCGCCACGTTTTTGACTGCGATTATTGCGATTTCGGTTGCCTTGCCGCTGGGCTTGTTCTCAGCAATTTACCTCAGCGAGTATGCCCCGCCGCAGCTGCGTAAATGGCTCAAGCCTGCCCTAGAAATTCTGGCCGGGGTGCCAACCGTGGTTTTTGGCTACTTTGCGCTGTTGCTGGTGACGCCATTCCTACAGTTCTTCATTCCTAATCTGGGAGGCTTCAATGCCCTCAGTGCTGGTTTGGTGCTGGGCGTCTCTATCACCCCCTTGGTCGCATCCCTGAGTGAGGATGCCATCTACGCCGTACCCGAAAGCCTGCAGAAGGGAGCCTATGCCCTGGGCTGTACCAAGCGCGAAGCCATTGTTGGTGTCATCTTGCCCTCCGCTCTCTCTGGGATTGTGGCGTCCTGCATTTTGGCGATTTCGCGGGCGCTGGGGGAAACCATGATTGTGACATTGGCAGCAGGCCAAAATCCGAACCTGACGCTCAACCCGCTCGTGCCCATCATGACTATGACCGCCTACATTGTGCAGGTCAGTTTGGGAGACACACCCGCCGGGTCGATCGCCTTCCTGTCTATCTTTGCGGTGGGGATGACCCTGTTCATCATCACGCTTATCTTCAATATCTTTAGCTTTTGGTTTGTCCGCACTTTCCGGGAGAAGTACGAATGACAACCTCAAACCCACAATCTTTTGAGCGCGAAAGCTCCTGGAATATTGACCAGGCGACCTTCCTGAAGGCGCTGCGCCAGCGGTATACCTTTGACAAAGTGTTTGCGACGCTTGCGCTCCTTGCCGTTGTTTTTTCACTGTTTGTGTTGGCGGTTTTGCTGATTGATGTCTTCATCGATGGCATTGGTCGTGTGAACTGGAGTTTCCTGACCTCTTTCCCCTCTCGTCGCCCGGCAGAGGCGGGGCTGGTTTCGGCCTTGGTGGGGACGGTGTGGGTCATGGTATTGGTGGCGCTCATTACCTTCCCTGTTGGGGTGGGGGCTGGCGTTTTTCTAGAAGAGTTCATTTCAGACAACTGGTTTGCCCGCGCCATCGAAATCAACATTTCCAACTTAGCCGCAGTGCCTTCGATTATTTACGGCTTGCTGGGGCTTCAGGTGTTTGTGCGGGTGATGTTTCCCATTACTCAAGGGCGTAGTATTTTATCTGGGGCGCTGACGCTATCGTTGCTCGTGTTGCCGATTGTGATCATTGCGACCCGGGAGTCGTTGCGGGCCGTGCCGGGCAGTATTCGTCAGGCGGGGTTTGCCTTGGGTGCAACCCGCTGGCAGGTGGTGCGTGAGCACGTGCTGCCCTTGGCCATGCCGGGGGTGTTGACGGGGGTGATTTTGGCCCTGTCGCGCGCGATTGGCGAAACTGCGCCGCTGATTACTATCGGGGCACTGACTTATATTCCCTTTTTGCCTGAGCTTTCGCTAAAGGGGCTACAGAGTCCATTTACGGTATTGCCGATTCAAATCTTTAACTGGGTTTCGCGCCCTCAGGCGGACTTTTACAGTTTGGCCGCAGGGGGAATTATTGTTCTGATGGTGGTGTTGTTGTTGATGAACGCAACGGCCATCTATTTGCGGAACCGTTTCCAGAAGTAGGTCTGTGTTGGCGGGCGATCGCCCATTGGCTCACCCGTCCTCAGATCCGTTCATTGACCGCCATCTGTTTACCCACTGCTTGCCATGATCTCCGATTCCATGAACCAAACCCTGACTGAGGCCGCGCTGAGGGCTCAGAACGTCTTCGTATATTACGGCTCCACCCTAGCTGTTCGGGATGTCACGTTAGATATTCCGAAGAACAAAATTACGGCCTTTATTGGGCCATCTGGCTGCGGTAAGAGTACGATCTTGCGCTGTTTTAACCGCACTAATGATCTGATTAGTGGGGCCCGTGTTGAGGGTAAGATTACTTTCCACGGTCGCGACCTCTATGCCAAGGGGGTTGACCCCGTTGAGGTGCGCCGCCGCATTGGCATGGTGTTCCAAAAGCCAAACCCGTTTCCGAAGTCGATTTACGAAAACATTGCCTTTGGAGCACGGATTAATGGCTACCAGGGCAATATGGATGAACTGGTGGAGCAATCGCTGCGGTCTGCCGCCATTTGGGATGAGGTGAAAGACAAGCTGAAGGAAAGCGGTCTGTCCTTGTCCGGTGGTCAGCAGCAGCGCCTTTGCATTGCGCGGGCGATCGCGATCGAGCCTGAAATCATCCTGATGGATGAGCCCTGTTCCGCCCTCGACCCCATTTCGACCTTGAAGGTGGAAGAGTTGATGCAACAACTCAAAGAGCGCTACACGATTGTCATCGTGACCCACAATATGCAGCAAGCATCACGGGTTTCGGACAAGACTGCCTTCTTTAACGCTGAAGCTACGGATAAGGGGGGTAAGGTCGGCTACCTCGTGGAGTACGACGACACCTCGACCATCTTCAGCAACCCGAAACAGGAGTATACCCGCGACTACGTTTCTGGCCGATTTGGCTAAGCGGTCGTTGTGAGACGCCGTGGCCAGTGAAGACTGGAGGTGATCGCGACAAAACTCTTGATTTCAACAAAAAACGACCAAGCCGCAGTGGGAAACTTCCCACTGCTTTTTTATGGGCATCTCAGGGTCAGCATTGATCTCCGAACCCAAGCGCGTCAGCTCGACAATGGCGGCACACCCAATGACCGATCGCGTGTGCCTGGTTGGGAAACCTTAAAGAATTCAGGCGGTCTTGGAATCCTGGGTTTAACATAAAGGTGCTGAATCCGCGCTTCGCGTGATGCACTATGGCACTTCCGGCTTCTTTCCGCTATTTCTTAGCACGGCTGAGCCCATTGGCTCGTCCGCTGGTGCTGTCCTCCAGCTTGTTTCTGGTGTTGATTGGTATCTTCCTGTGGGAATATCGCAACAATCCTGACTGGTTTGGAGCCTATAGCTCAGAAGAAACTGACCGACCGACCGAAAACCTCGATCTGTCGCAGTTTACGCCAGAGGAGCAGTCGGCGATCGCGGAGATCGATAACCTGTCTGTTCTCTTCAACGAAATCGACGTTTCGGGTTCAACCCCCGCCAGCGAGGCCACTGCTGAGGGGCCACAGTCGCTATTGCAGCAGTTGCTGGGCAGCGGCAACCCAATTGACTCAGGCAGGGAGCGATCGAGCACCAGTGCCCAGCCCTTCCAGCCCTATTTAGAGCAGTATCAGTTCCTCGGAGGGCAGCGCCAAGTAGATGCTGCGCCGCCGAACCTCCAAGGCGTCTTCCGGCAGCCCGCCGTTCCCCGCGTCGGCACAACGCCCTTTCCGGCAGGCAGCCCGCCAACCTTTGGAACGACGCAAACCTTTGGTAGCTCACAGGGAAGTGGTGCGTCCCAACCCTTTGGGGCGGGACAGTCTCAGACGGGGGTGAACGCCCAGGGGCAAGTCTTGAGCGCCTTGGGGCAAGCCTTGATAGACATCGCGAATCCGGGGGACAGTGCTGCGGCCTCTCGCACTGCGGCCTCTGGGCGCACAACGACTACAACCGCGCCCAATGCTCAAGCTGCCGATGCGGAGCGTACGGCAACCTCGTCCCCACAGCCCGGCACCGCTCAGCCAAGCCTGTTGAATGGTGGCCAAGCGAACGCGCCGGGCACAACAGCAGGCAGCAATGCGGCATATATCCCCGGTATTCCTTATCCGGTATTGCCCACCACGCCTAATATGTCGCCCCCACCTGGGACAACGGGCTACGTTCCACCCTCAAGCTTGAACATTCGCCCGCCGGGCACGACGGGTGCGAACAGTGCTTCGCCAAATGCTGTTAGCGGTTTTCCTGCTCCGATCCCGGGCTTCCCGACTGCGCCGACGGTGCCGACAGCGGGGGGCGCACCGCTAGACCTCAGCCATCCTGATGTTGGGGCGGCAGCAGGGTCAGCTTTCCCCTCACCAACTCCGGTGGTTCCCAATGCCTCCCAGCCATTTCAGACCATCGGCCCAGAGCCCTATGCCATTCCCCGCCCGCCAGGGTCTTATACCGGGGGCGGCTATATCTATACCTTCTCGAACCCCAACGGGCCGTCCGCTGGCTTCTAGGAGCGGGTTCTGAGGGCATTCCTACACGCGGGCGCTTGTGTCCTCAAAGATTGGGGTTGGGATGCTGGCTCGGACGATCGCCCTGCACTGGCTGCGCTGAGTGAATGCCCGCGATCGCCCTGGCAAGACTCTGATGAAAAGACGCACGGGAGGTTCGCAATGATACAACCCGCTTCGTCGAGGTGGAATCCGCTGCGGCTGGTGGAAACGCTCAATTTTTTTGGTGAGGTGCCCGGCCTGGGCAGCGTGCGTTGGTTGCAGCAGTGGTTAGGAGGTGAGCCGAATCCAATGGCTCCAGTGATCTCAACGGAAAATCCCCAGCAGGTTTTGGGGTTAGGGAGGCTCAGCGATCGCGCGATCGCGGCCCTCAACGAGGCAGGCATCGCCATGCAGCCCCAGCCCACCGTGCCTGAGGGCACTGCCGTGAGCAACGTCGGAGCCTTTCTCTGGGATGGCACGACCCAGCTAGACTCGGCCCTTGCCCCTTGGGCGGCGTGGATATCTGGCCTCAAAGCTAGCATTGATCAAGCGATTTTTGATTTCCAGGCTGAGGAGAGTCGCGATCGCCTCCAGGCCATTTGGGGCGCAGTCGATGATGTGGTGATGGGTGGCGTCAGCGAGAGTCAACTGGCGCTCATGGCCGATGTCGCGCGCTTTCAAGGAAACGTTTCCACCGCCAACTCCGGCGGCTTCGCCTCCGTCCGCACCCGCAACTTTGAGCCCCCCTTCGATTTCCAAGGCTGGCAGGGCATTCGTCTCCAGGTGAAGGGTGATGGCCAGCGCTACAAGCTGATTTTACGAAACAGCATGGGCTGGGATAGTCCGGCCTATTGCGCCTCGTGGGACACCGAGGCCGATCGCTGGATGCGCGTGGATATTCCCTTTGCGGCGATGCAGGCCACCTTCCGCGCCCGCACGCAGCCTACCGCCCCACCGCTGGATGTGCGGCGGGTGTGCTCTTTTCAGCTCATGCTCAGCAAGTTTGAGTACGATGGCGAAAAGAACCCCACTTTCCGCCCTGGGCCTTTCTGCCTTGAGCTGCGATCGCTGCGGGTCTATCGTCCAGTGCCCACTCCGCCCGTGATCGCGATCGCCGCCACCGCTGCCCAAGCCGCCGCCTGTGGAGAAATGCTGCGATCGCACGCCCTCGCCCACCAAGTGCTCGATCTCAGCGCCCTGTCAGAGGCTGAATCCTGGGCTCCAAGGCTGCTAAGCGCCCTAGCCATCTCCTGATCACACTGCTGGGCGGGGTAGATAGGTCAGACTCCAAGGGCGATCGAGGTTAAACCACCTGCGGGGTCTTTGTCCCCTGGGCGTCTTTGACAAACTCGGCCATGCTCATCCGCTCGTACTTTTCAAAGGGCTGATGAATCCACGGATTATCCGGCAAAAATTGAGCCGCATAGTCTGGGGCGATCGCGGAGCACTGCTTTTGCCAAAGCACCGCCGTCCGAATTTCGTCGATATAAAACCCGTATCTGTGATTGAGCCAGCGGATGCTGCGCTCCAGGCTTGCCCCTGAATCCACCAAATCATCCACCAGCAGCACATGACTGCCCACATTCGCCGTGGTCATGCACAGGTCTTGGGAGAAGGTGATAGAGCCGCGCGTTTGGTTATTTTCGCCCCCATAGGAGGCCGTCGCCAAAATGGCAAGGGGCACATCAAACAGGCGGCACAGAATATCGCCCACCCGGAGCCCACCCTTTGCAAGGCAAACAATTTGGTTGAACTGCCAGCCCGATTCATGAATCTTAAGGGCAAGGGACTCAATTAGCCCGTGGTAGTCGTCCCAAGTGACATAAAGATCAGACATAGGAAGATCAGACATAGGCGCGATCGCGGCATCAGACAAGCCGTATTGGCGTGGAATTGAGCCATGATACTACTTGTTATACCCATCCCACCGATGTGAGAGACACGAATGACTGTTGATCGTGCTGAGAGTGCTCTGTTTCCAAAACTTTCCCTAGGCACCAAGCTGGCCTATGGCGCGGGGGATATGGGGGCGGGGATGACCTCTAACCTCATTGCTTTCTCGTTTCTCATCTTTTTGACGGATGTGGCGGGCATCAGTCCCCTCTGGGCGGGCACGGTGCTGCTGATCGGTAAGGTGTGGGATGCGGTGAATGACCCTATTGTGGGGGTGCTCAGCGATCGCACCAAAACCCGCTGGGGGCGTCGCTATCCGTGGATTCTGCTTAGCGCCATCCCCTTCGGCATTACGTTTTTTCTAATGTGGTTGGTGCCGGGGGGCAGCCCCACCTTCAAATTTTGGTATTACGTCCTCACGTCGGTGCTGTTTCAGGTCTTTTTCACTACGGTGAACTTGCCTTACACCACCCTCACCGCTGAGCTGTCCCAGGACTATGACGAACGCACGGATCTCACCAGCTTTCGGCTGTCATTTTCGCTGATTGGGGCGATCGGCGCATTGGCCCTGGGGCTTGTAATCACCGACAGCATCGAGAATGCAATCTGGCAATATGTGGCATTGGGCGGTCTGTGCGCTGTCTTGTCCGTGCTTCCCATTCTGGTGTGCGTGTTTGGCACCTATCCCCACGCCCAGCGCATGAATGCCCTTGCGATCGCACCCACACCAGATCCCGAGACCGAAATCCCCTTCTTCCGACAAATTGCCGTCGCGCTGCAAAACCGCCCCTTTCTTTTTGTCGTCGGCATTTATCTCTTTGCCTGGTTGGCGCTGCAAATTACCGCCAGCATCATTCCCTTCTACGTCACCTTTTGGATGGGCATGGACAACTACTTTGTGCCCGCGTTGCTTGTACAGGGCACCGCAATTTTGATGATGCTGCCCTGTAACCTCATCAGTCGGCGCATTGGTAAAAAGGGGCTTTTCTTTCTGGGCATTGGGGTGTGGTTGATTGCGCAACTGGCCCTCTTCTTCCTACAGCCAGGGCAAACCCTCGCGCTCTATGGCCTCTGCATCGTGGCTAGCTTTGGGGTGGCGACGGCCTACGTGGTGCCCTGGGCCATGCTGCCCGATGTGATTGAACTGGATGAGCTGCGCACGGGACAGCGCCGAGAAGGCGTGTTCTATGCCTTTATGACGCTGCTGCAAAAAATTGGGCTGGCAGTCGGGTTGTTTTGGGTGGGGCTGGCGCTGGAGTGGTCGGGCTTTTTGGCCGAGGCAGAGGTGCAGCCAGAGTCGGCGCTGACGGCGATTCGGGCGTTTATGGGGCCAGTGCCGATGGTGCTGTTAATCCTCGGCATGGTGCTGTGTATTTTTTACCCAATTACGCGCGCGGTTCATGCTGAGATTTTGCTCAAGCTCACGGTGCAGCGATCGCGCCAAGCCGAGGCCCGCGATCGCGACAGTTAGGGGCGATCGCTAGACCGATGGTAGGCTTAAGGCTCTCTGCCAAGAGCCTGCACACCATTGCCGGAAGCCTTATCCCAACCTGAGTTCGGGTTAATATCAAGTCCGGTTGCTTACCCATAAATAGAATTCCTGGAACCTTTACAGAGTTGGCATCGTTATTGCGGGTGATTAGCAGGACTTCATATAAGTCCTCAATTGCGTAAGACCGATTCGTTGCCAGAGGCTTTCCCCGCCTCGGAGGGGCCAGGGGTGGGGTTGTCTCTGGGTTTCACCCACCCCGTTCTGCGGACACCCCTCCCCGGGAGGGGAAAATACGGGCCAATGACTTGACCCGAACTGACGTTATCCCACGATGAAACAGCGGAGCACAGGATGCTGCACTCCGCTGCTTGTCTAGATTCAGGAGAGAAACCTTCGTCCCAGTGGAAGCCTCGCATTGCCTCCCTGACCGTCCTGCGCGATCGCCCCTTTGCTGTCCTCAGAGTGACGGTTTGTGCGGCAGAGATGCACCAAAACACCCTAAACGTCGTGGGAATACTTGACGCCGCGATAGGTCAACTGCACCTTGCCGTGATGAGGAGCTTCCACCGCAAAGCGCTTCCGCCGCAAGGTTGCGCCCCGGTAGACGCCGATTTCCTCTTCGTCTTTCGCTTCTAGATGGGGAAGATTGGCTTCGTAGTGCTTGCCACGATAGGAAAGTTGCATGACCTAAACCTCCAACCGGATTGATAGGGGGGTGCCCGCAACGCAGCGTATCAGAGCTCCTGGATGACACTCAAACTGAATGACACTCAAAACTGTATTCTCTGATACTGTTTATATTTCTATTGTATGGGCTCCCTTAGGCTCTGCGGCTGGCTTGATGTATTTCTTCACCCTTGGGGCGATTGCAGCGTGGCCTGAGCAGCTTGCTGCGAGGTGCAGTGAAGAACCCGGATCGGTATACTGAAATCGCTATTGTTTACAAAGTTTTACACGCAACGATGAGCGATCGCATCCTGTTTTGGCACCGACGAGATCTGCGCATCGGGGATAACCTCGGGCTGGCGGCAGCGCGGGCACGATCGCCCCGCGTGACGGGTGTGTTTTGCCTAGATCCGGGCATTTTGCAGCGGGATGACGTTGCCCCCGCCCGGGTGGCCTACATGTTGGGTTGTCTGGCAGACCTCCAGCAGCGCTACGCCGGGGCGGGCAGTGAGTTGCTCATCGTTCAGGGCGAACCTGCGCGCACCATTCCGGCCCTGGCGATCGCCGTGAAGGCCCAGGCTGTTTATTGGAATCGGGATGTGGAGCCCTATTCCCGCGATCGCGATACCGCCGTTGCCGAGGCCCTCAAAGCCCAGAGCATTGACATCAAAACCATCTTTTGGGATCAACTCCTCCACGGCCCCGGCGAGGTGATGACCGGATCCCAAACCCCCTATACGGTCTACTCTCCCTTCTGGCGCAACTGGTTCAAGCAGGCCAAGGCAGAGCCTGTTCCAACCCTGACGGATGCGGAGGGGCTCACCCCCACCGAACAGGAACGCGCCCAGGCTGCCGGGGCGATCGCGCTGCCGACGGCCAAGGACTTGGGCTTTGGGTGGGAGGGGCCGCTGTTTTTGGCTCCGGGTGAAGGGGCTGCCCTGGATCGGCTGGCCCAGTTTTGTGAGGGCGATCGCGCCATTGAAGCCTATGACGAACAGCGCAACTTTCCCTTTGAGGTGGGCACGTCGGGCCTCAGTGCCGCGCTCAAGTTTGGCGCGATCGGCATTCGCACGGTGTGGGCTGCTGCGGCTGCCGCCCGCGATCGCAGCCGCAGCGATGAAGCCCGCGCCAACATCCAAACCTGGCAGCAAGAGCTAGCCTGGCGCGAGTTTTACCAGCACGTGATGTACTTTTTCCCAGAACTCGCAGACGGCCCCTATCGCCCGCAGTGGCGCGACTTTCCGTGGGAAAACAACGAAGCCCACTTCCAAGCCTGGTGCGACGGACGCACGGGCTACCCCATTGTGGATGCGGCCATGCGACAGCTCAACGAAACGGGCTGGATGCACAACCGCTGCCGCATGATTGTGGCGAGCTTTTTAACCAAAGACTTGATCATTGACTGGCGCTGGGGCGAGAAGTATTTCATGCAGCGCCTCATTGATGGCGATCTATCTGCCAACAACGGGGGATGGCAGTGGAGCGCATCGAGCGGCATGGATCCCAAACCCTTGCGGATTTTCAATCCAGCCAGCCAGGCCCAAAAGTTTGACCCCGAGGCGGAGTACATTCGCCAGTGGGTGCCGGAAATTCGCCACCTGGATACGGCGGAGTTGGTGACGGGCAAGATTCCCCGGTCGGCATGCGATCGCGTGGGCTATGTGCCGCCCATTGTGGATCACAAGCGCCAGCAGGCCCGCTTCAAGGAAAAATACAACGCCCAAAAGGCCGCCATTGACGGATAAATCGACAGTGCTCAGAATAGTTCAAGTGTTCTATTCTGAGAATTGCGATCGCCATGCCGCGCCCCCCAAGTCGTCGATCGCTCCCCAGCGATTAGGCTCCACTGTCACCGCCCTTGCGTCCCTCACGGTCTCCTGATGACTCTCCCAGCCCAGGGCAATGGCCGTGGGGGTGGATTGTGCTCGCGATCGCGGCCTTTCTTTCCGTTGTGCTGAGTCGTGTGGTGGAGCAGGCGATTGTGGCCCCGGAGCCCACTGCCGGATCGAGTCCTCAAGCGGTGCCGGAGTCGGGCGGATCCCAGGCCGAAGTTGTCTTCGAGACAGAATCCTTGGAAGGTGCAATCGCCCCCATCGAAACCCTTCCCGCTGAACTGCCAGTGTGGCGGCTAGCCTCCTTCCCCGTCGATAACTTTGTCGCCTATACCTCCCCCTTCGGCTATCGTCAGCATCCCTACGGCGGCTGGCGGTTCCACTACGGCCTCGACATTGCTGCGCCGATGGGCAGCTACATTCGCGCTTGGTGGGGCGGTACAGTGGTCGAGGTGTCCGACGACACCGCCTGTGGCACCAGCGTTGTCGTACAGTCCCAAGCCTGGATGCACATTTACTGTCACTTGCAAGGGCACGTGGTGGTTGAGCAGGATGGCGATCGCTGGATGGTGGATTCTGGCGGTAATCTGCAAGTCCGCCAGGGCGATGCCGTCACCGCAGGGCAGCGCATTGGGCGCATCGGCATGACCGGACGCACCACCGGGCCACACCTCCACTGGGGGCTAAAATATCGCGGCAGTTGGCTCGACCCTGCCCTGGTTTTGCGGGCCATGATCGATGCCCAAAATCAGTCCTCCGCCTCGGAGTAGATTTGGCCTGCCGCAGATGCGCCCGACGCTACAGGCCAAGTTCCCAGTATCTTCTGGGCCTACTGAGCCGTCTGGGCTGTGGTGGGTTGGGCCTGACCGTTGTAGTAGGTTTCGAGCGCCTTGAGCACCATTGGAGCCGCGATCGACCCGCCACCGCCGCCGGAGTGCTCTGCAAAGGCCACAATCACGATTTCTGGGTTGTCAGCAGGGAGATAGGCCCCAAACCACGCATGGCTTTCATAGGGGGGGGCTTCAGCCGTTCCCGTTTTACCCGCAATTGGTGGCAAGTTCGGCGAATTCAGCGTTTTTGCCGTACCCTGGGTAATCACCTGACGCAGGCCATCCTGCAACACATCCACCGTTGCGGGTTGGAGGTTCAGCGATTCTCGCCACGATCGAGAATTATCCAGCAACAGGTGGGGCGTCACCTTATATCCACCGTTGGCCGCCACCGCAAACATCACGGCGACTTGCAGCGGCGTGGTTTGCAAAAAGCCCTGGCCAATGGACATGTTGATGGTGTCCCCTTGAACCCAGCCGTAGCCGATGTTTTCTTCCTTCCAGGCGTCATCGGGCACCAGGCCAGCACTTTCTTCTGGGGCCAGTTCGATGCCTGTTTTTTCACCAAAGCCAAAGCGTCGCGTCCAGTCGATCAGGGTTTCGCCACCGATACGCATCCCGACTTGATAGAAAAAGGTATCGCTACTCATCGCCATTGCGCCCCGAAACCCGAGGGGGCCAAATCCGGCATTATTCCAGTCCCAAAACTGAATGCCGCCAGCCCGGATGAAGGGATAGGTCGGCAGGATAACCTCGGGAGAAAATTTGCCGGACTCAATCCCCGCCGCAGTGGTGACAATCTTGAAGGTACTGGCGGGGGGAAAGGCCTGGAGGGCACGGTTGACGAAGGGGAAGTCGGAACCCTGGAGTTGTGCCCACTGGGCGTCTGTGATTTTTGTGGTGAAGATGTTGGGGTCAAAGGCTGGACGGCTCACCATGGCTAGCACGGCACCGTCCCGGGGATCGATCGCGACGATCGCGCCCTTGCGATCGCCCAGGGCCAGCTCTACTGCTTTTTGCAGCTCAAGGTCAATGGTGAGACGAATGTCTTGGCCCGACTGGGCAGGTTTGTCCCCCAAAATTTCTAGCACTCGACCGGCACTATCCACCTCAACCTGTTGCCCCCCCCACTGTCCGCGAAGCTGGCTTTCAAAGGCGGCCTCGGCCCCCATTTGACCCACTACATCCCCCAAACGGTAGCCTTCCCCGTCGCGGGCGTTGAGTTCCTCTTCGGTAATCTCGCCGGTGTAGCCCAGCACATGGGCAGCGAGGTCGCCGTTGGGATAGTTGCGCACGGCCTCCGCCTCTAGACGAACACCGGGAAGTTCTGCCGAATATTCGGCCAGGGCGGTTGCTTGTCCAGGGCTAATGCCTCGGGCAATGGAAATTGATTCGATGGATTCGTACCCGGCCTGCTCAAGCCGTTGCTGAATGGACTCTGGGGAAACCTTGAGAATCTTGGCGAGGCGATCAATGACCGCAGGCCACTCAGAGCGGGGCAGGGCAATCGGCCAAATGGTGACGGAGTGCGATAGGCGGCTACCGGCCAAAACTTTGCCGTTGCGATCGAGGATAGCCCCTCGGTCAGGGCGCTTGGGGACAAGGCGGATCCGGTTGCTGTCGGCCAATTGCTGATTGCGAACGCCGTTGATGATTTGCAGTTGGGCCAGACGAGTGCCGATCGCGCCAAACAACAGACCAGACACCAACACAATTGCGACCACCGACTGCCACTGACGGCCAACCGTACGATTGCTGTCGCGATCGCGGTTCACAAACGGTGATTGCGGCGGCAAACTCAGGGCCATTGGGCTCTCCTCGCGGGGTTGACAACACCCCCTTGTCGGGGATAAACGTTCAATTGAGACACGTCTCAATGAAGATATCTTTACCAGAATAGCGGGCCGGGTCGGGAGCGATCGCGATCGGGGCCAATTTGGGGGCAACTTCGAGGCGCTGATCCTGGGCTTTTTCCAAAATCTGCCTTGGGTAACTGCCCATGTGTGCCCTACGGGACAATCCGAAAAAATTGGGCGACTCGACTAAAAACGGTATCCTGCAACACATTTTATCGAGGGATCACCTTTTCATACTTGAGTAGTTGATCAGGATGTCGGGTCATCCGTTTCACAGCCCTTTCAATTTGGGGCATGATATGGGCAACTTCTGATCAGGTCGGAGGTTTCCCACCAGGGTCTTCCATTGCTATTCAGGGATCCGCTGCTATGTCTCAGACTGTTTCTGCCTATCGCGATACCACCGTGGCTGCGCCGATGCTGGATGTGGAACTTCGGCAGGTTTCTAAGGTGTTCGACGGTGAGCCCGCTGTGCGCACCATTGATCTCGGCATTCAGCAGGGGGAGTTTTTCAGCATTTTGGGGCCATCGGGCTGCGGTAAGACAACGACGCTCCGGCTGATCGCAGGGTTTGAGCAACCCACTTCGGGCGCGGTGCTGATCCAAGGGCGAGATGTAGGGCGGGTGCCAGCCTATCGGCGATCGGTCAATACCGTTTTTCAGAGTTACGCCTTGTTTAGCCACCTCACCGTGTGGGACAACATTGCCTTTGGGCTGCGTATCAAGGGGGCAGCGCGATCGCAAATGCAGCAGCGCGTTGAAGATGCGCTGCGCCTGGTCAAAATGGAAGCCTTCGCCAAACGCTATCCCAAACAGCTCTCCGGTGGCCAAAAGCAGCGGGTCGCCCTGGCCCGCGCCCTAGTCAATCGTCCGGCGGTGATGCTCCTCGACGAACCCCTCGGTGC
>JACYME010000147.1 GCA_015272155.1 Leptolyngbyaceae cyanobacterium T60_A2020_046 | reverse complement strand
TGATTCTGTGAAAACGATTCAGAATCATCTTGATGGAATATGCCAGTACTTCATTAATCGTACGACTAGCGGAGTCATGGAGGGCATTAACAATAAAATGAAGCTCATCAAGCGTCAAGCTCACAGGTTTACAAATTTTGAAAACTTGCGAATTAAATTGTCAGCATGTTTCTTCTGAAAAAAGATGCCGTCACCATAGTTCAAGGAGATCCATCGAAAGAATATTAAAAGAATATTATTAGTAGGTCGTAATCGAAAGAATATTATTAGTAGGTCGTAATTGTAGCCCTTTCAATAATCTGGAAAATCTGGACAGTGCCCCTTCTCAAAAATCCTGTTGCAACGGGCGTTTCGGGGATATCCATAATAGCTTCAGGCTATTTTCCACCGTTGAACAAGCACGTTAGATGGCTTTGTTTTTGTGACGTGACGATGGGGCGATACGCTGACATTGTGAAGGTCAAGCCATCTCAGGAATCTTCGGAAAGCGTCCAGAGGGTTATCTCTGCGGCGGGTTGTGAGGAGCGAGATCGCTACTTTTGTTTAAAAGGATGAGTGGACCACGTTCCCAACCCGCTGCGGCTACCAAATAAGTGCGCATAGATAAAGGTCAACTCACCCCCTAAGAAAAAGACCTGACAGGTGAGAAAAAGCCACAACAGCAGCACCATGACACTACCAACCACCCCATAGGAGCGAAAATGTCCCCCGAGGCGAATAATGCTATTGCTCACAAGGTGTTGTAGTAGCATGAATAACCCCGTGGTGAGCACTCCTCCGAGCCATACATCTCCCCAAGTAACCCGAGTAGAAGGTAATACCTTAAATAGCAGCATAATCACTGCTGTTAGGATTAAATAGCTGGCCGCAACCTGTAGGCCGCGCAGCAAGATTAGATCGTCAATCTTTATAAAATTGACGACGCTATTGAGATTGTTGATAATATCAATAATCAGCTTGATGACAATATTTGAGATAAGGGAAACCGCCATCAAAGCCGCTGTGCTAAACACGAGTATAAATGCCAGCAAGCGGTTTCGCATGAAGGTTTTGGCCGCTGCTTTCACATTATTGTTGCTGGGATTGTTTTGATGAACTTGCCAAATCTTGTTCATCGATCGCGTGAGTGCCCCAAACACGCTGCTGGCGGTAAAGCAGAGCAGCAAGAAGCTAACAATCCCGGCTCCGACACTATTGCGGTTGAGGTGAAGCAGGGTATCGTCAATTAACTTAAAGGCTTCGGGGGGTAAGCTGCTGCGTGCAAACAATAGGATCTGGTTGTAAACATCCGTTGATGGGCCAATAAATGCGCCCAATACGCTCAACATTACCAAAACCGTTGGGAAGAGAGAAAATAGCGCGTAATAGGACAATGCTGCGCCCATTTCTAAGCAGTCGTCCCGCTGCCATTTGATAACAGTTTGAATAATGAGAACGACTGGCTTAGCTTTCAGGAGTTGAACACCTGGGGCTTTTTTGAACTTCTCGAACACAAGCGCAGCAAGGCTCCACGATAGGTTAGGTCAATCGTACCCGGATACACGATTCCTTCTCACGGGGAAAGATAAGCGGAATTGGCATCTTGATAGATTGGCACGGTGGGACCGATCGCGCCGGCATCGCCATGACTCCCCGAGTTGCCCCCTGGATTATTCAGCCGCGATCGCGGGGAAGACAGACTGAGACACTGCAACCGGGAGATTTCGCTGGCGAAGGCGAGAGCCACTAGGGGATGATGCTTCCCCCGCGAGGCGATCCCACGGAATTGTCGAATGGGCGGCGAGTTGTTGGGCTAAACGCACGGCCCCATTTTGGTTGAGGTGACTCGGGTCTGCAAAAAACTGATTTTGCCCCTGCCACTGTTCTAACAAATCTACGACGATGAACTCCCCGAGCTGAGATTCTCGCCGTAAATACGCCTGAAATTGACGTTCATAGCTCAGCCGTGTCTCGTCTAAATAGTCACTGCTGAGGGGTAAATTCACAAAAACAAGGCCAATGTTACGAGACTTTGCAAAGGCGGCGATCGCGCGCAGGGAGCTAGTCTGCACGCCGTCTAAATCAAAGGGGCGATAGGACGAATCGTACTCGCCACTGACCCGGGCAAACCGCTGGTAGTAGGTATTGGGATCAAAAATATCGGTGACGGGCAGAAATCCATAGCCATTAATTGCACTCGTTGGCAGCGGCACGGCCTTGGATTCGACGGTTTCGTCACCCTCACCCCAGGACAAACTGGGTCGATCGCCCGTTTGGAGAGCTACATACCCAGGAGAATTGAGAATATTAGCAAAGGTGCGATCGACCCGACCACTATTAAACGCGCGGGAACCATCTGCCCACACCACCATGCGCGGGAGTTGATCTGGCGAGAGCAACTGCCGCAGCACAAAGCTCACAATCTGAGCTGTGCCCCCATTAACCCCAAAGGTATACACCCGCACATTGGGCAATCCTCGGGTGTTGAGACCCTGCTGCAACACTTGGGGATCGAGCCCTTGGAGCGCCCGCGAGCTGCCCATGACCAGCACATCCGGCGGGCCAAAGGTCGCCACATAGGACAGGTAAACCCCCAACTGCTCATCCAACACCTGACTGCCCAACGCTGGGAAGACCTGAGGTGGCTGGACGGTTTCGGCCCGTTGTTGGGCGATCGCCAGATTGGCCAGATATTCTCGGCTTTTGCGCTGGGCAAATATCCGCTGGGGGCTGCTAACGGGGACTTCCTGAAGCTGCTGCACCGCCTGCGACCAGCCGATCGCGACTTGGCTCCAAGCATCGGTGCTGTTGGCTTGCTGAGCGAGTCGAGCCGTCGCGATCGCCGTTTGAAAGGCTCCTTCCAGAGACGTATCCCCCAGGGGCCGAGAACTGGCAGGCAATGGCGGGAGGGCGGCGGTTGCCCATAGACTCCAACTGAGCCACAGGCCCAGGCAAATTAGCCCCCAGTAGCGACGCAGCGTTTTCATCGACAATCCATTCCCGTGCCTAGCTAAACCTAATGTACAAAGGAAACCTAACGCGGCGAGTGATTCAATCGTTAACAAGGATTGCCGCCCCGATTCTCTCAGGGGTGACCGTCAGCCGCCCGATGGGGAGGTGCAAGGGACTCGGTGTTGCTCACCCCCATCCACTTCCTGCCTTTTTCCCTACCTTTGTTTATTAAAAGTGTTGAGGAGATTGGGACTTTTGCAGTGCGCCTGTGCCGGTGCAGAGTTTTGGGAAAGGGTGGCAAAGACGTTGATTTTCCAACGCGCGCCAGCGGCGGTCGTTAGACTGTGAACCATGACTAAAGGGTGCGATCGCCGGGTTTGAATCGCGATCGCACCAGCAAAGTCGCACAATTGCACCATCGAGTCCACCAGTGATCGAGTCCGCCAGTGTTTGAGGGAAACCGAGCATGTATTCCGTGATTTATGACGCAACCTGCAACCTATGTGTGACCTTTGTTCGCCTGCTGAAACAACTTGACGGCGGCGCGCGCTTTACCTACGTGCCCATGCAAGACGAGGCAGCCCTCGGCCAGTGGGGCATCACCGCCGCCGATTGTGAGCAGGGCATGATTTTGGTCGATCACGAAACCCCAACTCAACGTTGGCAGGGCACCGCCGCCGCTGAAGAAATTGGTCGCCTGTTGCCGATGGGGGAAGCTGTGGTCGCGGCCTATCGCGCCTTGCCGGGGATGAAACCCTTAGGCGATAGGGTTTATGACTATGTCCGTGATAACCGCTATACCCTCTTCGGGCGATGTGATGCGGATAACTGCCGAATTTAAGGGATTCTTCCGTTCTGGTACGGCGGGGGGTGTGGCTTCTCCAATGCCCACATTCGGCGACGGGGGTTCGGCATCTGGCGCGAGGTATCTACTGTACGATCGCATCAGTACGATTACGGAACTGCCGTTGATCGAGTACGCTGTTTCCTAACGTGGGTTGGGATAAGGAACGCGATCGCCGAGCACTTGGGTTGTCCGGTTCCTTCACATTTTTTACAGAAGAGAGGACTGACTCAACCATCAAGGCGATGCTATGGCACGGCACTCAAGGGCGGTGAAGCAAGACGAAATGTTGAGTGGTGAGTGGCACACTGCTCAAACCTGGGATGAGGTTTTGGCCCAGTGTGACCAGCGTCTCCAGCAGGATGCGTCGGATGGGCCTGCGTGGCAGCAGCGGAGCTATGTGCTGGCGTTGATGGGGCGCTATGACGAAGCGATTTCCAGTTATCAAAAAACGCTGGCGATCGTGACAGAGGATGCGAAGGTCTGGTGTAACTATGGCAGTGCGCTGGCGGCGGCGGGTTGGCTGACGGAGGCTGTAAAAGCCTATGATCGCGCGCTGGATATTCAGCCGGGCTATGCCAAGGTTTGGCTGCGGCGAGGGCGGGTATTTCATCGCCTGGGGGAGTATGCCCGCGCCATGGAAAGCTATGACCAATCCCTCGCGATCGCGCCGGATGATGGCTCAATTTGGTATGCCAAGGGGTTGGCCGCCTACCAGCTCAGCTTTACCGACGATGCAATCTTCGACTTCCAGGAGGCACTGCGCCTAAATCCTGACCTGGATGAAGCCTATCTCGCGCTCAGCTATGCGCTGATTCGCAAGGGCGCTTATGCCAAAGCGTTGACGATGTTGGCCATTCCGATTGAGCGCGGTTGGGACAATCCCAAACTGTACGAGTGCCGGGCCTATCTTCTCCATCGTCAGGGGCAGTCACAGGCCGCGCTGACTGAGATTCAGCAAGCGACTGCGCTGGAGCCCGACAATGCCCAGGTTTGGTTTCAGCAGGGGTTACTCCATGCGCGGCTGGGGCAATATCCCGAGGCGTATGAGTCGATTCGCCAGTCGTTGAAGCGGCAA
Source organism: Leptolyngbyaceae cyanobacterium T60_A2020_046 (assembly GCA_015272155.1). Taxonomy (GTDB): domain Bacteria; phylum Cyanobacteriota; class Cyanobacteriia; order Phormidesmidales; family Phormidesmidaceae; genus JACYME01. Next base: position 18,025 of record JACYME010000147.1, on the reverse strand, counting down.
GCCTATTCTGCAAAAAGCTGGCTGGCCCTAGGGCTCACCCTGCGACGGCTGAATGCCTATCAGGATGCGATTGAGGCGTTTAACAAGGCACTGGCGATCGCGCCCGATCATCCCTTTGCGTTTTTTCAACAGGCGGCTTGCTATGAGGCATTGGGTCGCCATCAGTGGGCGATCGAACATCTGCGGCGGGCGATCGCGATCGACGGCGACTACTATCGCCGCCGCGCCCAGCATGATCCTGATCTCCGTAACTTGCTCACCGCCCTGAGAGACGGGCTACAAACGGCGTAAACGTTGGGTGTGTTTCGTTGCTCCGAGGATGTACTGTGGGCGTTACTGAATTCGGGAATGACCCATCGCATCCCCTATTCCACGCGGCTAACGCGATCACAATGCCCTAGGGCTTCAAACAGACGGCGCACCTTGTCCAAATCTTTATCCCCGGGGCGGATTTCAACGCCGCTGGAAAGGTCGATGCCGTTGGGGGCAGTGCTGGTGAGGGCGGTGCCCACATTCTCGGGCGTCAGTCCCCCCGCCAAAATCCACGGCACGCTAGGGCGAAAGCGTTGCAGGGTGCCCCAATCGAGGGTATGGCCGGTGCCGCCGAGCAGGTGCGGGTGGTAGGCGTCGAGTAGGACGGCATCGACGCTGGATTCATAGGCCGCGATCGCGACCAAATCATCGCGATCGCGAATCCGAAAGGCTTTCATCAGCCCCAGGTGGGGCAGCCGCTGCCGCAGGGCTGCGCACCAAGCGGGCGATTCTTGGCCGTGGAGTTGCACGGTGGTGATCTGGGCGATCGCGCTGGCGGTCGCCACGTCCTCAAGGTCCGCATCGGCAAATACCCCAACCCGCGCCACCTGGGCATGACCAGCTTCAATCAGGGCTTGGCTGATGGCTTGAATCTGAGCGGGGGCAATATAGCGCGGCGATTTTGTGACGCCAATAAACCCGATGGCGCTGGCTCCGTGCTCGGCAACGGCGATCGCTTGGGGGGCCTGGGTCAGCCCGCAAATTTTGACCCACAGCCCAGACTGTAACGGGGATTGTAAAGGAGACACCGGCAGCGTGTTAACTCTGTTGAACAACTGGAAAGTTTGATTCTACGGGTCTTTATAATCCTTTGTGTTTCACAAGCGCGTTGAAGAAAACACTTTTTTGGGAGAAAAACCGTTGCTGACTTCTACCCTGAATCTCTTAGCAGCTACCACCCCTGCGACGACGGAGTGGTCATTCAGTGTTGGCCTCATTATGGTGACCTGCAATCTGTTTGTGATTGCGATCGGGCGCTATGCCATCCAAAAGCCGGGGGCTGGCCCTGAACTGCCCGTGAGCCTGCCGGGTTTGTTTGAGGGCTTTGGCGTGCCTGAGTTGCTGGCGACCACAAGCTTAGGTCACATTTTGGGAGCAGGCATGATCCTCGGTTTGGGGAATGCTGGCATTCTGTAATGCGGCGGGTTTTGTATTGAGAAACATGAGTGGATAGCACCTAAAGCCGGGGCGATTCAGTCCCGCCATTAAAATGAAACTATCTCCATTGCGGGCGATCGCTCGCCGGGAGATAGTTTTTATTTTTGATAGTTGAACACGATTTATGCAATCTGGTTGGCGTATTGGCTCAATTTTGGGCATTCCCCTTTACCTCGACACCTCTTGGTTCATCATTCTGGTGTTGGTCACTTTTGTCTATGGCAGCAACCCCACCTGGCAAGAGACCTGGGGCATGGGGTCGTGGGGGTTAGGATTTGCCCTGGCGTTGCTGTTATTTGGCTCGGTTTTGCTCCACGAACTCGGCCATAGTTTGGTGGCGCGATCGCAGGGCATTCAGGTCAACTCCATTACGCTATTTCTGTTTGGGGGCATTGCGGCCATTGAGTCAGAGTCCAAAACGCCGGGTCAGGCATTGCAGGTGGCAATCGCGGGGCCAGCGGTCAGCTTTGCGCTGTATCTAGGCCTCACATTGGTGGTCTTGGCGGCGGATTTGCCCCTTGCGGCTCAGGTGGTGTTGGGCAGCGTGGCGCAAATCAACCTGGTACTGACGCTGTTTAACCTGATTCCAGGCTTGCCGTTGGATGGTGGGCAGGTGCTCAAGGCGATTGTGTGGAAGGTGACGAACAGCCGCCTCAAGGGGGTGCGCTGGGCCGCGCGGGCAGGGCAGATCTTGGGTTGGACGGCGATCGCGGGGGGGGTGTTGTCCTACCTGGCGCAGCCCCGTCTAGACGTGATTTGGATTGTGCTGATCGGGGGTTTTGCCGTGCGCAATGCAGCGGCCTATGGTCGCGTTGCGGATCTGCAAGAAACCCTCTCGGGGCTTACGGCGATGGATGCCATGCAGCGCGAGTTTCGCGTCATTGATGCCGAAATGACCCTGCGCGAATTTGCCGATGAGGTTGTCATGCAAACCGGGCGATCGCCCGTCTATTTCGCCGCCTCCGATGGTCGCTATCGCGGACTGGTGTCGATGGATGACGTGCGCACCGTTGAACGCAGCCAATGGGAAACCCTTACCCTACTGGACGTAGTGCATCCCCTCAGCGAAATTCCCACGGTGCGAGAGACAACCCCGCTGGCACAGGTCATCGATCAGTTGGAAACCCAGCAGCTTGTGCGCATCACCGTCCTCACACCCGCCGATGCGGTGGCTGGGGTGATCGATCGCGGTGACATTGTCCGCGCTGTCGGCAACAAAATGAACCTTACGATTTCTGCCGCTGTCATTCAGCGCATTAAAGAAGAGGGCGAATATCCGCCGGGGTTGCGCTTGGCAGCCCTCGCAAAGGCCATTTTGGAATAGGTCACGGGTTGTTTTGGGGCAGATTCTAGCGCTCTGGGGCGGCAGTCTCCGCCCCCTTTGAAGGACGCCGCCTCTTCTAGTGGGTGCGGAGGTATTCGACCAGGGCGAGCAACCCGAGGCGGTAGCTATCTGCCCCGAAGCCACTGATTTGACCGATCGCGACGGGGGCAATGTAAGACCGATGGCGGAAGGGTTCGCGGCGATGGATGTTGCTGAGGTGAACCTCAACGGTGGGAATTTCGACGCCCGCGATCGCATCGCGAATGGCAATACTGGTGTGGGTGTAGGCACCCGGATTAATTAAGAGACCTTGATAATTACCAATCGTGCCGTGAATGGCATCGACCAGGGCTCCCTCGTGGTTCGACTGAAACGACGAAACCTTGACAGAAAGCTCTTTGGCCACTCTGCCGAGGTCTTCATTAATCGTATCTAAGGTTGTTGCACCGTAGATCCCTGGCTCGCGCTGACCCAGGAGATTTAGGTTTGGTCCGTGAAGCACCAAAACGTGATACACGCTGTTTACACTGCAAACTGCGGATCAAACCTTAGCGCCACTGACGGCGGTCGTCAACAGGGACGGGAATGGGTTCTTGCTCAGGCTGTGCCTGTGGCCCAAAGATCGCGTCTGCGATGCGATCTAGCCACTCTTTAAGCTTTTCTAGAACTTTTTCGATGTAGTCCATGAAGCGCAACTCCTTTCCGGCTACAGCCTCACCCTTTGTTGTAGTATGCCCAACAACAGCAGAGAGAGCCACTTAATCAACGGCGCAGGTTTTGATTAAGCTTGCATAAATCATAGCGAATCCACGCAAATGATCAAGGCAAGGTCGAGGCGATCGCCCCAAACATGCGCCTAACCGTCAGCAATGAGGCGACGGCGCAACTGGTCAAGGGCGCTTTGCCCACTCATTTGACGCACCCACTCGCGCCCGCGAGACGCCCCAAAGGAATATTGCTGGCTGTTCACATCCCCAGCGGGGCCAGCTAGGCCAATATGGACGGTGCCGACGGGTTTTTCGGGAGATCCGCCCCCTGGCCCAGCGATCCCCGTGATGCCAATGCCCCAGTCGGTGCCGAGGCGATCGCGCACACCTTGGGCCATTTGCTGCGCGATCGCGGCGCTGACCGCCCCCTCCGCCGCCAAGGTTTGGGGCGACACGCCCAACATCCCCACCTTGACCGCATTGTCGTAGGAGATGATGCCGCCGAGGAAATAGGCCGAGCTGCCCGGCACGCTGGTGATGACCTGACCCAGCCCCCCCCCAGTACAGGATTCAGCGACGGCGAGGGTGTGCTGGCGATCGCGCAACAGATCTCCCACCACCGTGGCCAGGGTAGCGTCATCTTCGCCGTAGCAATCATGGCCTGCGATTTGGCGAATCTCGTCGGCAATGGGGGTAATTTGCGCGATCGCCTCGGCTTCGTTAGCCGCTTTCACGGTAATCCGCAGCTTGACGCCGCCACCGCTGGCGTAGGGGGCAACGGTCGGGCTTTCGAGGGCCAACAGGTGAGCCACGCGCTCCGCCAAGACCGACTCGGGCACCCCCCAAAATTTCAGGGTGCGGCTATAGATGCGATCGCTGGCCCATCCGGTTTCGATCAGGTAGGGCACCGCCGTGGCTTCCCACATGGCGGTCATTTCGCTGGGCACACCGGGAAAGGTCATCACCGTCAGCCCCGGTCGCGGCTCCCACACAACGCCGGGGGCGGTTCCGGTCGGGTTGGGCAGCACGTCCGCGCCCTCGGGGAGCAGCGCCTGTTTGCGATTGCTCGGCGACATGGTGCGCTGGCGCTGGGCAAACTTGGCCTCAATGTCGGCAATCACCTCCGGGCGTTCCCGCAGGGGCACCCCAAAAAAGTCCGCCAGGGTCGCCAGGGTGAGATCGTCGGGCGTGGGGCCAAGGCCGCCGGTAAAAATGAGCAGGCGCGATCGCTCACAGGCGATCGCCACGGCCCGCTGGAGCCGAGTGGGATTGTCGCCCACCACGGTTTGGTAATAGTGAGGAATCCCAAGGCGAGCCAACTCTCGGGCCAAAAACTGGGCATTGGTGTTGAGAATGTCGCCCAGCAGCAGCTCTGTCCCCACGCAGATGACTTCTGCACTTCCCTTCATCGCTTGTTTTTCTTCCATCCGCAGAGTGTGTCCTCTCATGGTGTCATGATTAAAGGCACACTCTGCCGCTGAGTCCCAGGTTTCAGCGGATCGAGCGGGGGCTGGGCAGAACTTTCCCTGGCGGCAGAGAGTCGGCGCGATCGCCGAACCCCTGGGGAGCATGTCACCTTGGCAAAACGGTTGCCGCCTGGAGGATCTGGTGAATTCTGGAGTGTTTGCCCATGAAGACCTGGTTGCGCTTTCCGCCCGTGGTGTGGGCCTGGTTGCTGGGCGGGCTCCTGTTTCGCGGGGTTGTGGCTTGGGGGCTCCCCCCAGGCTTTGACGAAGCCTATTACTACCTCTATAGCCGCCACCTGAGCTGGAGCTATTTTGACCATCCGCCGATCGCGGCGTGGACGACGGGCCTCGGCTGGTGGCTAACGGGCTGGATTGCGCCCCTCACCATTCGCCTTGGGGCGCTGGTGCTATATACCGTGAGCATCGCATTGCTCTATCGCACGGCGGTGTGGCTGTTTGACGATCGCACGGGAATCCTCACCGTCGCGATCGCCTCCCTCACGCCCCTGTTCTGGATTGCCTTTGGCATCCTCACCGCCCCAGACAACGGGCTGATATTTTTTTGGACGCTAACGCTCTATCTCAGCGCGCGGGAGTTTATTCCCCCGCCCAATTCACGCCTGCAACCCGCCAACACCAACGACTATCGCCCCTCCTATCGCATTGCACTGATTGGGCTGGCGGTAGGGCTGGCCTGCCTGAGCAAGTACCACGGGTTCATCCTAGGGGCGGGGCTGGTGGGCTTTTGTGCGATGAATGGGCGATCGCGGCGGGCGCTGGGCTCACCGTGGATCGGCGTTGCCCTGGGGCTCTGTGCCCTGGCACTGGTGCCCGTGCTGATTTGGAACAGCCAGCACGACTGGATTTCCTTCCGGTTTCAACTGTCAGCCCGGTTTGAGGGCACGCCCGCCGCTGCCCAGCCCTTTCAATGGCTCCAGGTGCTGAGCACCTGGCTGGTGGGGGTAGCTTACCTGTTTCCGTCGATGGGGTTTCTGGTGTGGGCTGCTCTGGGGCGATCGCTCTTGCACCAGGCCCGACATTGGGTGCAGCCGCCCTTTACCCTGTCTGAACGGCGGCAGCGCGATCGCGACGCGCTCATTCTCTGGCTGTCGGTGCCGATTGCGGTGGGGTTTACGCTGCTGGGCGGTAAACAGCCAATTTATCCGGCCTGGCCCGCCCCCGGCCTCTGGGGCATCACGCTGCTGCTGGCGGCATGGGCAAGCCAGTGGCGTGGCGTGGTGATGCGGCGGTGGCTGCTGACCAGTGGAGCCGCGATCGCGACCCTGGCGTTGGTGGCGTTCTTGCATGTCACCGTGGGGCTGCTGCAAAAGCCCGGAAATTACAGCCTCTTCGGTGGCTTTGTCGCCCCCAGTGCCGATGGTTCCACGGCGCTAATTGACGTAATGCAGCTGCGATCGCGGGTGACTGCCGATGCCCCCCTGTTGGCCGCCCTGCGCGACACGGATTTTATTTTCACCGATGAATTTTATCTGTCGGCCTATGTGGACATGGCCCTGCGCCCCTTGCTGAGCCAGCCCATCACCTGCTTTAGCCAAGATCCGCGCGGCTTTGCCTTTTGGGATCGCTCTGGCAACTGGGTGGGACAATCCGCCGTGTACCTGACCTTAGCAAGCCTGCACCCCTCCGTCGATGAGGCCGCAGCAGAGTTTGCCCCCGAATTTGACGCGATCGCCCCCCTAGGCGAAATTACCCTCACCCGAGGCGGCGAACCCGTCGAAACCCTGTGGGCCTATCGCGCCACGGCGCTACAGCGTCCCTACGCCTTCCCCTATCCCTAAATCCCGCACTAGATCCCAACCATCGTGGGCAATGGACGGGCGCGATCGCGGCTAGTGCAGCACCGGGGGAGGGGTCAAGTCCAGGCGCGGACGGGTGCCAAAGCGCCCCGTCATCAAGCTCAGGGCCACCCACTTCAGCGGCGGGAGGTGTTGCAAGGCCCACACCCCAGCCCGACGCACCACCACCAGCGGCCACCAGCGATTTGAGAAAATCCGGTTGAGGCTGTCGGTCAGGGTCAAAATCAGCCAGTTTTCACGGCGTCGCCAGCGTTCATATCGCTTGAGCACGGCATCACTGCCCAAGTCTTCTCCCCGCTGGTGGGCTGTGATCAACACCTGGGCCAGGGCCGCCGCGTCGCGAATGCCCATGTTGAGCCCTTGGCCGCCGACAGGATGGCAGCAGTGGGCCGCGTCGCCCACTAGCGCCAGCCGCGACTGGACATAGCGACGACTCTGCATCAGCCGCACGGGAAACATCATCGGCTCGTTCAACAGGCGCAGGCGGCCCATGTGCGGGCCATAGCGGCGCTGCAACTCGGCCATGAACTGCTCACGGGGCAGGGCGAGCAAGGCTTCGGCCTCGGCATGGGGGGCAGTCCACACAATTTGGCAGCGATCGCCCGGCAGGGGCAGAATGGCGAAGGGGCCGCTGGGCCAAAAGCGCTCGTAGGCGGTGTTTTGGTGCGATCGCTCGGGAGCCAGTACCGCCGTAATGCAGGACTGCCCATATTGCCAGCCCAGGGTCGGAATGCCCGCCTGTTCTCGCAGGGGCGATCGCGCGCCATCGGCAGCCACAATTAGCCCAGTGGTACAGGTCCACGTCGCGTCTTGGTAGGTGAGGGTGCACTGGACGCGATCGCCCTGATAGTCCACGCGATCGAGACGTGCAGGAGCCCAGTAGTGGATGGATTCGCTGTCCGCGAGGCTGTTTTGTAGGGCCGTCATCAGGACATGGTGCTCGGCAGCATAGTAGACCGATTCTGTCCCGAGATCCTGGGGCCGGAAGTCTACCGAAACGGGGAAATCGGCATCCGAAAGCGTCACCCGCTGAAAATGGGTGATATGGGGTGAAATTTGTGGCCACAGCCCCAAGGATTTGAAAATATCGCCAGAAACCAAGGACATGGCATAGGCGCGCTGGCGGCTGGCGGCTTGGGCGGGTGGCTGGGCTTCGATAATGGCAACCCGCAGCCCCGAGGTGCGCAGGGCGCTGGCGAGGGTAAGGCCCACGATGCCGCCGCCCACGATGACCACATCGTAGTGGCGGGTTGGGCTGTGCGGCTGGGGATTGGGATGGGGTAGGGGGGTTCGGACTGTCATACCATCTGGGGTCAGGACTGGGGTGGAGAACGCGAGGCTCTAGGTTTTGGGAAATCGCGATCGCCGCTAGCGAAGGTTAGACCAGACTCAAGGCCATCAGGTCTTCAGCCATCTCAAAGTTAGCGGTGACGCTTTGCACGTCGTCCAAATCTTCGAGGGCATCCATCATCTTGAGGAGCGATCGCGCCTGGCTGGGATCCTCCACTTCTATAGTGTTACTGGGAATCCACCGATTTTCCACCTGATGCAGGGTATATCCGCGATCGCGCAGGGTATTACTCAGGGTTTCCAGGTCTTCGGGGGCACAGAACACCTCAGCCCCGTCGATTTCGTCGTCTTCATCAATCTGAATCAGCGCATAGCTTTCCGCCCCGCCCTCCAGCGACGCTTCGAGCAAATCCTCTTCATCAATGGGGCCAACAACTGTGACCGTGCCCTTTTGGTCAAACATCCAGCCCACGCAGCCCGTCTCGCCCAGGTTGCCGCCATTTTTGCTAAAGGCGGCCCGCAGGTCGGCAGCGGTGCGGTTGCGGTTGTCGGTGAGGGCTTCGATCAATACCGCGACGCCCCCCGGCCCGTAGCCCTCATAGCGAATGGCTTCAAAGCTGTCGTCGCCGCTAAGGCTGCCAGACCCCTTCGCGATCGCGCGATCGATGTTGTCGTTGGGTACGCCCGCCGCCTTGGCCTTCTCAATGGCCGTGCGAAGCTGGAAATTGCCCGCTGGGTCAGGGCCGCCTGTGCGAGTTGCCACAATAATTTCCCGCGACATTTTGGCAAACACCTTGCCCTTCACCGCATCAACTCGGGCCTTTTGTCGCTTGATGTTGGCCCACTTGCTATGACCTGCCATAACTCGAATGCAACCGGATTACAAATGGTCTGGCGTTGCCCCAGGCGAGGATAACCGCGCCCATTCTCCCAGCCTCACGTCCTTGTCTGAGGATCAACCCTGCCGATTTTCCCCTGGCGTTACCGTAGGAAAGCCGATGGTGTGTGGACGATGGAGGCTAGGAATTCGCAACGCCAATTGTTTTATCTATACCCTACTATCTGCATTTACTGGGGCCAGCGTGAGTCGGTGGGGATCGGCGGACGGGCGGAGCGAGCTGGGTCAGACTTGGGCGGCGCAGCGGGCGGCCCCAATCAGCCCCACTTGGGGCGTCAGCACGAGATGGACGGGAATCTCTTCGAGCAGGGCACTGACGCGGCCCTTGTCAGTAAAGGAATTCAAGAAAATGCCCTGGCGCATGAGGGGTAGGTTTTTGGCGGCGATGCCTCCAGCAATGTAAAGCCCGCCATAGGGCAACAGCTTGAGGGCCAGGTTGCCCGCCTCTGCTCCATAGGCGCTGACAAATAGCTCCATCGTCTGCCGACAGAGGGGATCGTCGTCTTCCAGGGCGGCTTTGGAAATGGTGGCGGCGGGGTCTACGGTTTTGTCGCGACCTGCTTGGCGCTCCCAGGTGGTGATGGCTTCGGCCACGGTGGGCGACTCGCTGGCAAGGCCGCGATCGCGCAAAAACTGGTAAATGGACACAATTCCCTGACCAGACACCACTCGCTCGGCGGAAACGCGGGTGATTTGGTGTTTGTCGCGCAGATAGCTGAGGAGCTGAAATTCCAGCTCAGAGCGAGGGGCAAAGTCGGCGTGGCCACCCTCGGAGGGAAACACCCGCAGGCGATCGCCCTGGCGAATCGCAAAGCCCTGGCCAAGGCCCGTCCCTGCGCCAATGATCGCGATCGGTGCGTCGGCATCTGGCTGGCCCGGTTGCAGGGTGTGGACTTCATCCTCGGCGAGCCCCAGCACCCCGTGACCGATCGCTTCAAAGTCGTTGATTAAAAAGACCCGATCTAGATGCAGCTCGGCTTCCAGGCGATCGCGGCTGAGGGTCCACGCTAGGTTAGTGAGTTGGGAGGTGTCTTGAACCACCGGCCCCGCGATCGCAAAACAGGCCCGACTCGGCTGCACCGCCTGCCCAGAATGATTTTCGGCATCCAGCAAAAACTGCTGAACCAGCGGCACCAAATCCATAAACTCACTGCTGACATACTGCTGTTCATAGGCCGTCTTAAGTCGCTCTGTCTCAGCCCGCACCAGTCGCAAAATCGTTTTTGTGCCGCCAATATCGCCAGCCAGCAGATACATCATGGTGTGTTTTTCCTCAGCGGTGAGTGATAAGTGGTGCAAATCCTCGACACAGTTTACGGCGCGATCGCGATCGACTTCCTGAGAATTAGGATCCCTCAGGGCAGCGTGTGGGCGCGATCGCGGGCAGAATCTGCCCCTGTTCCTCAGGGAGCAGGGGCGGGAATGCGGGTTAGGCGGCAGTCTGCGGACAGCGTAGCGCCGTTAGCTGTAAATCGTGCCATCGGGCATGATGGTGCCCCGCAAAATGGTGCCCGTGAGCTTCACCATCACCTTGTTGCCCACGCTGACCTGGGCTCCGCTGAGGTCGGCCCCGCTGAGGTCGGCCCCGCTGAGGTCAGCCCCAATCAGGTTGGCATGGGTGAGATTGGCGTGGGTGAGATCCGCCTGGAGCAGGTTGGCGCGAAAGAGGTTGGCTTTGCTGAGGTTGGCGCGGTTGAGGTTGACCTTATGCAAAAAGGCATCCTTAAGGTTTGCGCCACTGAGGTCAGCCCCGCTGAGGTTGCGGCCCGACAAATCCTTTTCCTTAAGGTCGGCCCCGCGCAGGTCAGACCCACTGAGGTCGGGGTTTTGCTGGCGGGCGCGGTAGGCGTTGTAGCCGCTGGCCGAGTAGCCGTTGGTCGAGTCGCTCCCAGCGCTGCCGCCCGGAGGAGTTGCCGCACTTCCCGAAGACCCATAGGCCGAGGCTCCGCGATAGGGGCCGCGCTGGGCGGAGTGGCTGCCCGCAGAGGCGCTGTGCTGGGAATAGTTGTTCCATCCATCGTTGCGATCGCGAGAAGATGCCCCAGGCGCAGATCCGGCATTGGGGGATGGGTCGCGATCCGGCGATCGCGCAGCTCCAGTCTCACCCGCATTCGCTGATCCGCCTGCACCATGAGAACTGGGGCTGGGGTTTGCGGCCCGATGCCCCGCCCCAGTGCCATAGGCGCTGCCAGTACCGCCGGGAGAAGCCGCACCATTTGATGTAGCACCGTTGCCTGCCGTACCGCCATTCGCCCCGGTGCCGCCATAGGCCGATCGCGAATAGCGCGACTGGTAATAGCTGCCATAGCGCGAGGTACTGGCCTGGCGATCGTGGGAGGACCGCCCATAGGCCGAAGCGCCGTGGTAGGTCGATCCGTATTTGCTGGAGTAGGCATCGGCCCGCTCGCGGCTGTAGGCCCCAGAATAGGGGCGTGTCCGGTTGCTGTAGGGCGATCGCGCCTGGGTGCCGCCAACCCGAGCATGGGTGCGCAGATAATCGCGGGCTTGGTTCAGTTGCTTAATCTTTTCCTGGGCCTTGTCGATCAGGCGCAGGTTATCCTTCGGCAAGCGATCGGGATGCCAAATGAAGACCAGATCTTTGTAGGCCTGGTTGACTTCCTCCATTGAGGCTCCTGGCTCTAGATCCAAGAGTCGGTAGGCGTGTTCTAGCTCGTGCATTCAGTGCGCTACATCTCTGAATTGCTGCGAATTGCTGCGACCGAGGGGGGGTCATCCTTTGAACGGTAAAGCCCTTTGGGAATTAGCATCCCTCCATCGATCTGAATCAAACCGGGGAGGGCTGACTGGCATAGACCTTGAGATTCTGGCTTAGGGTGCGGATACCCCCAGGCCCGCTGGAGAATGCCCAGCCTCTTTGGAGTGCAAAATTGCTTTCTATTTTAGGGGGGAGGCTGCCGCACTGTAAGGGGTTTGCTGTGTTCAGGCTATACGATCGCGCCCATTGCAGCGCGTTTGCGCCCAATCCCTTAAGGTTTTGGGGATCTCGATTACAACGCTGTAATGAAGACCGCAGGTAAAGGGCGCAAATTCGGCGCGGGCTGGGGCGGAATTTGAGCGATCGCCCCCTCCCGTCCGACAATAGGGGGCACAGAAATCCTCAACTCCGTTAACCGCTATGACTTCAACGCTTTCTCGCCCCGCTGTCAACGACCAGCACCGCACCACCTTGGCTCCCCTCACCGTGCCCGAGCGGTTGCTGCTGGGGCCAGGGCCATCCAATGCTGACCCGGTGGTCATCGCCGCCATGAACCGCCAGCCCATCGGCCATCTCGACCCCGCCTATCTCGCCATGATGGATGAGGTGCAAGAACTGCTGCGCTACACCTGGCAAACCAGCAACACGCTGACCTATCCGATTGCGGGCACGGGCTCAGCGGCGATGGAAGCAACCCTGGCCAACGTGGTGGAACCGGGCGATCGCGTCCTCATCGGCGTCAAGGGCTACTTTGGCAATCGCCTGGTGGACATGGCGACCCGCTACGGAGCCGACGTGCGCACCATGCATCGCCCGTGGGGTGAGGTCTTTAGCCTAGACGACATCCGCGCCGCCCTGGCCGAACACCGCCCTGCCGTGTTAGCCCTCGTCCACGCTGAAACTTCCACCGGAGCCCGCCAACCCTTTGAGGGCGTCGGCGACCTGTGCCGCGAGTTTGACTGTCTGCTGATTGCCGATACCGTCACCAGCCTCGGCGGCGTGCCCATCTTTTTGGATGACTGGAAGGTTGACCTGGCCTATAGCTGTAGCCAAAAGGGGCTGAGCTGCCCGCCGGGAATTTCGCCCTTCACCATGGGGCCGCGCGCCGTCGAAAAGCTCCAGCGCCGTCAGAGCAAGGTGGCGAACTGGTATCTCGATGCTGACCTGCTGCGGAAGTATTGGGGCAGCGATCGCGTGTATCACCACACCGCCCCCGTCAACCTCACCTACGCCCTGCGGGAGGCCCTGCGCCTGCTGGCCGAAGAAGGGCTAGAAGCCCGCTGGCAACGCCACCAACAAACGGCAGAAACCTTCTGGGAGGGGCTGGCTGACCTCGGGCTGAAGTGCCACGTTGAGAAAGAGCATCGCCTCCCCACGCTGACCACGGTTTGCGTGCCCGAAGGCGTAGATGCCAAAGCCGTCAATCGCCTGCTGCTCAGCGAGCACAACATCGAAATCGGCGGCGGCCTGGGCGAACTGGCGGGCAAGGTTTGGCGCGTGGGGCTGATGGGAGCCAACAGCCATCCCGATCGCGTCGAAACCCTGCTCACGGCCCTGGATCGGGTTATCCACCAAGTGCGCGCCGCCTAGTACTGCTCGGCGTCAATTTGCTCACCCATTGATCCTCACCCCAAATCCCTCTCCCAACGTTGGGAGAGGGACTTCAAGCCACTTGCCCCCCTTTGTCCAGGTTTGGGAGAAGGGGCCGGGGGATGAGGGCAGATCGGTATCGAGACTGATGCCACCGAGTATTCGGCACAGTTTTTCGAGCAATGATGGGGCGGCTGGCCCGTGCTATAAAGGGCGTGCCGTCTGCGGGGTGGGTTCCATGCCTCTTGATCTCACGCGCTTTTACCAAGCCGCTAATCCCAGTCGCCCCATCCAAGACCCCCGGTATTACATCGATTTTTCTGCCGTGCGGGGCGGCGACATCATTCAAGAAATTGCCCGCACAATTGTGCGGCTTTCGCCCGATGAGCCGACAACCCAACTCCTCACGGGACACATTGGCTCGGGCAAATCAACGGAGCTGTTTCGCCTGAAGGCCCAGCTTGAGGCCACCAATTATCACGTCGTCTATTTTGAGTCCGATCGCGATCTCGAAATGTCGGACGTTGAGGTGACGGATATTTTGATGGCGATCGCCCGACAAATTACCACCAGCCTCGAAGCTGCCAGCATTTCCTTTCAGCCCGGCTACTTTCAGCGGCTCTTCAAAAGCATTGCCGACACCATGCGGATGCCGATCGAGATTTCTGAAATCAGCCTGTCGGCGGGCTTTGCCACCATCACCACCCAATCTAAGGACAGCGCTGATCTGCGCAGCCAGCTTCATCAATACCTGGAGCCCCGCACCAAAAATATTCTCGACGCCATCAATGGGGAATTGCTGGAACCGGCGATCGCAGCCCTAAAGCAACGCGGCAAGGCGGGCCTGGTCACCATTGTGGACAACCTTGATCGCGTCTACACCACGCGAAAATCCGGCGATCGCCCCCAGCCCGAGTATCTATTTGTGGATCGTGGCGACCAGCTCAAGCGGCTGCAATGCCACATGGTTTACACCATTCCGCTGTCCCTGGCGTTTTCCGACGATTTGCCCATCCTCACCAATCGCTTTGGGGTCAGCCCCGTGGTGTTGTCGATGGTGCCCGTTCGCCACATCACCGGCGAGTGCCATCCCGAAAGCCTCGCCAAGCTGCGGCAGATGGTGCTGGCCCGCGCCTTTCCAGATCTGTCGGAGCGCGATCGCTTAGCCCATCTGCCGGAAGTGTTTGACGCGATCGACAGCCTCGATCGCCTCTGCACCATCAGCGGCGGCCACATGCGCAACCTCGTGCGCTACCTCTACGGCTGCCTCCGCAAACAAGACCCGCCCATCCCGCGCGACACCCTAGAGCGCGTCATTCGCGACGAATGCAACGACATGCTGGGGCTGATTGACGATCGCGAATGGCAGCTCATTTTCAGTGCCGTCACCGCTCGCAGCCTCCAGGGCAACAGTGACTACAATGAACTTCTAAGAAGCTTGTATTTGTACGAATATCGCAACGACGAGGGCCGCTGGATCGACATCAACCCCGTCTTGGCCGAAACCCACATCTTTCGCCAGTGGCAAGCCAACCCCTGACGCCTGTCAGTTCCGCTTTCTGAATCCCATGGTCTGCATCACAGCACCCCCTCCTCTACCCAGCGCGTGCGCCGGGAACTGGTATGAACCACCCCCCCATTGACAATCACCTCCTGCGCCACAACCAGCAAAGCCTGGCTGAGCTGAAAACCGGGCTTCAGCGCGAGGCGGGCACCTTTTCCCTGACGATCGCCGTCTGCAACTATTCTCTGCTGCGCAACGTGCTGCTCGATCACCTCAGCCAGGGCGATCGCGCCCAAGTGTTGCGCTTGCCCGCCCACATCACCAGCCTCTTCGCCGCCATTCAAGCCCACCTGCACACTGCCACACCACCTGCATTGATGATTGTCGGGTTTGAGCTATTTTCCGCCCCAGAACTCAAGGCCCTGTTTCAGGCGGCAAACCTCGCCCGCGATGAGTTTCGCAAACAGTTTGCCCTGCCCCTTGTGCTGTGGATGACGGAACCCGTGCGGCAGCAGTTTGCCCGCGATGCGCCGGATTTTCGCAGCTTTAGCCCCTCTGCCATCACCTTTACGGTGCCGAAAATTGTGCTCGAACATGCTCTGCGCATGGGCGCCGAGCAGGTATTCTATACCGTGCTGGAACAAGGGGGCGATCGCGACCAGACACCCGGCGCACTGCACCTGCGGGGCTGCCCTAGCCTGCGGGGCGAGCTGGACTTTGCCCTGCAAGAACTCGCCCGCCAGGGCTGGGTGCCCGATGCCGACCTCGCGGCCAGTATCGCCTTTTTGCAGGGGCGAGCCGCCCACAGCCGCCTGGAAATGGAAGCCGCCAAGGCCCACTACGAGCGCAGCCTGCACCACTGGCAAACCCACACTGCGCCCTATGTACTGCCGGAATGGGTCAAAGACATGGCCGCCACGCCACTTCTCACGGCGATTGAAAAACAGGCGGCACTGCTGATGCATCTGGGGCTCTGGTGGCGCAGCAATGCGGTGCTTCAGCGATCGGCCTACCAAGCCTCCCTGCGGCAGGCGCGCCGCTATTTTGAGCAATGCCTCGAAATTTTTCGCGAAGAGGAGCAGCGCCAGCGGCTGGCGAACTTTTTGCACATGCTGGCGGAGGTGTTGCAAAAGCAGCAGGATTGGGATGCCCTGGAAACCCTGGCCGTGGAGGGGATTAGCCTTCATCAGGAAACCCGCGATCGCATTCGGCTGGCTCGGGATCATGGCTTTTTGGCCGAAGTCGCCCTCGTCAAAGCCGACTGGCTCACTGCGAAAGGGGAAGCCCAGCTTGCCCTCAAGCTGCTGCAATCGGTAGCTGCGCAGCTCGTCGAAACCCCGGAGGATGTGCCTCTCGCCCAAGCATTGGCGATCGCCCAGCAGTTTCAGCAGGGCTGGTATCAGTTTTTGCTTGGCGAGGCGGAAATGCACCTGGGGCAGACCGAGGCCGCGATCGCCCACCTAGAATCGGCCCGCCACGCGACCAATCCCGACGTTGACCTCACCCTCCATCGCCATGTGCTGCGCCACCTCATTGACCACTACTTCAACCAAGGGCGCTATGCCGACGCCTTTGAGGTCAAGCAAGCCCTGCGCCGGGTGGAATATCGGTTTAACCTGCGGGCCTTTATCGGGGCGGGCATTGTGCAATCCCATCCCGTTGCGCCCCCCTTTGGCCGCGACCCGGCCCAGCGGGAAATTGCGCCAGAAATCCGCGCCTCGGGCCGCATGGAGGATATCAACGCGCTGCTGCGCCGCTTGGAAAATCCCCAAAATCAGGTGATCGTGATTCACGGCCCATCGGGGGTGGGCAAAAGCTCAATTCTCAGTGCAGGGCTGGTGCCAGCGCTGTATAGCCTGCAACCGGGCGATCGCGTCAAAACGGTGCCCATTCTCATCCAAAGCTACGATCGCTGGCAGGCAAAAATTCTGACCGCACTGCAAGAGGCGCTGTCGCCTTGGCTGGCCGCAGCGGCGGATCGGGACCAGCCAGAACCCGAGGATGTGCGATCGCTGCTGCGGTTCGGCGTGGAAAAAAGCCAATTTTTTGTGCTGCTTTTCGACCAGTTTGAAGAATTTTTCTTTGACGAACCCGATCTCGACGAGCGGCAATCGTTCTACACCTTCTTGCAACACTGCATTGATCAGCCCTGGGTGAAGGTTGTGCTCGCCCTTCGCGAAGACTACCTCCATCACCTCATCGAGGCCGAACGCATCGGCAACGAAGTCAGCCGCCTGGGCGATCTGGATCTCCTGAGCCGCAGCGTGCGCTACCCCCTCGGTAACTTCACCCCCAGCGCCGCCGCCGCCGTCATCGAAACCCTCACCACCAATGCCCAATACTTTCTAGAGCCTGCGTTGATCCAGCGCCTTGTAGCTGATCTGGCGGCGGCGACGGGTTCCGTCCAGCCCATTGAGCTGCAAATCGTGGGCGCACAGCTCCAGCGCAACGAAATCAGCACCTTGGCCCAGTATGAGGCGCTCGGCCCATCGCCGAAGGAAAAGCTGGCCCAGCAGTTTTTGACCGCCGTTGTGCGCGATTGTGGCCCCCCCCACGAAAAGCTTGCCTGGCTGGTGCTGTATTTGCTGACGGATGTCGATCGCAACCGCCAGCCCGTGCGCCCCTCCAAAACGCGCGAAGAGTTGGAGTATGAGCTATTGTTGCTGGGCTTTCCGGTAGAGCCGCAGCCGCTCGATCTGGTGCTGTCGATCTTGGTGGGGTCGGGGTTGGTGTTCCACATTCCCCAACAGCCCGAAGATCGCTATCAACTGGTGCACGACTATCTGGTGCCCGATGTGCGCGAGGTGCAAGCGCCGGATCTGATTGCAGAACTGGATGGAGCCCGAGCCGAAGCAAAGGCGATCGCCCAAAGCCAACACCGGGGACAGGCAGGGCACCGTCGCCCGACCCTCTTGGTGCAGGGCGGTGCGGCGTTGGCGGCGATCGGGCGCGCCCTCGAACGACGCTTCAAACAGTAGGATTTTTGCAAAACGGGAGAAGCTGGCTTGGGCGTAGAGATAACGGCACCGTTTTGTATCATAGCCGCCCCTTTGCGGCGTCCTGCCAACGGGGCGGAAGAGGTCTGTCCTAAAGCACTAGCGACAGAGCCCCTGATTAGTCGGGTCTGGGGTGATGCGCAAATAATCGCGCACCCAGCGGCAGACATCGGCCAAGCCCCGCAGATCCAAAAAGCCGCAAAGTCATGCTCACTCTTATTGAAATCCGGCGAGTAGGGAGGCAGGA
>JACYME010000160.1 GCA_015272155.1 Leptolyngbyaceae cyanobacterium T60_A2020_046 | reverse complement strand
CCGGACTGACTTGAAAAAGGGCAGCCGTTTCCTCGACTGAATGCCCTTGCTCTACTCGGGCGACTACTCGCTCACGCAGATCTAAGCTGTAAGCCATTGTTTCTCATTCTTATCTAGAACTACTATATATCCCGAAAAGACTCTAGCCCCATCAGAATGGTGGTTAACGGGCTGCGCACCTCATGCACAATCATGGCCGCCAGTTCGCCAATTTCTGCCAGGCGCTCCATAGCGGCCTGGGCCTGCTTTCGCTCGGTAATATCGCGCACCATAGAAATGATGCAATCCTGGCCATCGAGGGAAACGACCGCCGCCGAAATTTCCGAGGGTACGGTAAGGCCTGATTTAGTCATACAGGAGAGTTCGTTAGTCCAGCCGTGGCCCTGTTGCAAGACCGCCATGCCAAAGGCCTGAAACTTAGACAATTCGTGGGGATGAATCGAAGACACCGCCACAGTGGTCAACAACTCTTCCCGGCTGTAGCCCAAAAGTTCACTGGCTTTGGGGTTGGCTTCGAGAATGCGATCGCCCATCGGATCGACCACAAAAATAGCATCGTTAGAATACTCAAAAATCTTGCGCAACCGCTGCTCACTAGAACTGAGGGCATCGACCGTCTGCGGCCCCAGCGGGTCTAGCATTTGCCGCTCCTGCCTGGGGGGCTGGTCTGCCATCGGGTTAGCCAGATACGTTGACGTTGGACTTCCCTACCGTAGCAGATTGCCAAAAGTGGCCAAAGCTTTTTGCTTTGGCCACTTTTGGCGCTTATGTCTTCAAACGAGGTAAGGGTTTATCTGAAACTGCCCAGCCTAGCGCTGGATTAAGCGTGGCGCTGAGCACGGTTGTACTCGATTAGCTCTAGCAGCGTGACTTCACCATCGCCGTTGAGGTCGGCAGCGGGGTCATTGAGGTTGGTTTGCCCAGCATTGGCGGCAGAGGCCATAGCTAGAGTAGACATTACCAGCACCAAACCGGAAAGTAGATAGCGTTTCATAGGGTTCTCCTTTGCAAAGGGATTAGCTTTGCTTGCTTTGTGGTCTATGGCTTCTATAGTGCGGTGCCCCCCTGAGAGGCAAATAAATGTAGCGTAGGATACGCTTAGAATTGCCTGAGAAAACCATTAATTGGCCAGATTGCTCTCTCCCAGAGCGTTTCAGCAGCCCGTTTTAGACAAAACTCATCGCTTTCTCAGCTAGTTCTCAGAGAACAATCTCCTAGACCCGTTTGAATAGTCGGGTCAAGCACCTACGGAATAGTTCCAGATGACTAAAGCCAGAACCGGTGATCGCAGCAAACGCCTGCTCATTTTCTTTGGGCTGGGGATTATGATCTTCGCCCTGGCCCTGCCCCTGCTGGCGCTGATACCCAGGGGCGGGCCACAGCCCCCGGTCAATGCCGAGGCGCATCAGCAGTTGGTGGCCGAGGTCGTTATGTCGAGCGATCGCGCCGAATTGGTGGGCGACTCTCCGACTCGGGGCAACCCCGATGCCCCCCTGGTGCTGATGAAATTTTCCGATTTTCAGTGCGGCTTCTGCGCTCGTGCCGCTGGCCCCATGGCCGGGTTCATGGCCGAGCACGAAGATGACGTGCTCTACGTCTACAAGCATTTGCCCCTCACCCAGATTCACCCCGAGGCGATTCCAGCGGCGCGGGCGTCCTGGGCGGCGCAGCAGCAGGGGCAGTTTTGGCCTTACCACGATGCCCTGTTTGCCAACCAGGCGCGGCTGGGAAGCGATCTCTCCCGAGATTGCCCAAGATTTGGGGTTAGACATGGAGCAGTTTGAGCGCGACCGCACCAGCGCCGCCGCCAGAGATGCCGTCAACCAAGATGTAGAACTCACCCGCCAGCTCAGGCTCAGTAGCACCCCTACCTTTGTGCTCAATGACCTCCTAGTGCCAGGCAACACCCCCGTGGAATTTTTTGAAAGCGTCGTGGCCCGCGTCAGAGAAAATTCAGGCGGCTAACCCTGCTGCAAGAAGCCAAAAAAAGCCCTGGATTGTTATCTCCAGGGCTTTGGGGTGTGGATCTGGAGGAGTGAACTCCAGGGTGTTCGTGAGCGAACGTTGAAAACCTAGGCCGCTACCGCCAACTGCTTGAGAGCGGCAACGATGCCCTCGGGGTCTTGGCGCTGCTGGTAGTCGGTGTTGACAAAGGCGTGAACGATAGTGCCATCGGTGGCGACCACATAGGTGGCGGGCAGCGGTAACTCAAAGCTGTCGTCGCCGTTGTAGGCTGGAATGTCGATGCCAAAAGCGTCATAGATCGGCCGCAGCGCTTCGGGTACCGTAAACACCAGACCAAAGGCCTTGGCCACCCGGTTTCTCTCATCGCTCAGCACCGGAAATGCTAGGTCATGCTTTTCCGTCGTCGATAGCGAGTTGTCAGGCGTCTCCGGCGAAATCGCTACCAGGGTTGCTCCCTGGGCCTGAATCTCAGGCAGCAACCGCTGGAGGGCACGCAGCTCCAAATTGCAGTAGGGGCACCAGCCACCTCGGTAAAAGCTAATCACCAGCGGCCCAGTTTTTAGCAAGGTGGGCAAACTGACCCACTGCTCGGTGGCATCGGGCAGCGTTACCTCTGGAATGGTGTCTCCAGCTTTGAGGCTCTGCGCCAAAATGCCAGAGTTAGCCAGGGCCTCCGCTGCTGCTGCCATTTGAGCCTTAACGTCATCGGGCATTTGAGCCGCCGTTTGAGCGGTGAGGTCGGCGAGGTCTTGGGTTAACCCCATAGAAAATCTCCAAATTCGACGGTGTTTCATAAATCACTGTATCGAGACGAGATGAGAGTACCCTGAGCAGCAGCGTCTAGTCGCGGCTAATCGTGAGTTGCCGAGGCCTGACTCGCCGAATCGCAACGCTAATGCCCTCGGCCTCCTCGTGCATCAAGTCATCGACAAAGCCTGGCCAATGGGCCTGCGCCAATCGCTGGGTCGCAAAGGGGCCAAAGAAATAGGTGCAGTCGGGCTCAGTCGTCGTAATTTCAACCCAGTAGGCCAATCCCAGACGGTTAAGACCATCGAGGAACCAGTCGCCCATAGGCCGCCTTACCAAAGCAGATTTGGGTTGCTGACCAGAGTCATTCCCAGGTGGCAGTACCCACCACTGGGGCATTTTGGGCTGAGGTGCATGGGGAGTCATAGCGTTGTATTGAACCTTACATAAAAGTCTGCCAGGGTGCAGTGTGATTACACCTGCTCAAGCCAGTCGAAGATTTCCTCTAGCTGAGCTAAAGAAACCAGGCCATACTGCCAAAGCACCACAGGCAATCGGTCAAACACATCATGGCAATGCCTAATTCCTACCTGTAACGAGTCGTAGGGAATGCCTAGATCATGGGACAAAAATTTATTAAATGCTGATGCTGAAGGGGCGATCGCATCGAAGAACTCCTTGTTTTTCAACAATCTGATCAAAGACTAGAGTCAAAGACAGACAGAAGGATCAACTGATTTCCAGTCATCAAAAATAGGGCGCAATAAAATGTCATATTTTCACCCCCTTCAAGGCATCAAAAAGCCGTATAAAGAAAAGCGCCTCAGCTTCTAAAACTGTAGTGAATGCAACTATAAGCGGCTATCTCTGAAGCTGACTGAGTCTTCCCTGAGAATTTCATGAGAAATATACAAAGAAATATTTCGACAACCACAACATTTTGCTAAGCAGATGCTGTTAATTTTTTCGTGTTCTTTTCCTCTGTCGGAGCCTTGATCTTTGTATTCAAAAGCCTCGCTTAAAAAACAGGAGTTCTTCAGGGAATTCTTATCCTCTATTCAGAACCTTCTAACCTTGGTGGAATAGTCAAATGTTTAACTTTAACTATGGCAGTCAACTCAGGTGAATCTGTCGTTGACCTAATCATCAATTCGCTGACGATTTGCCTGCCGTAGCTCATCCAGCCGGGTACGCAGCCTCTTCAGTGCTCACCCCCTGGCCATTGTAAATGAGGATTACCCCATGAAAACCACCTTGCAAACCCTTAACGTTTCAGCCCTGGCCCTAGGCCTTCTCGGTGCCGTTGCTGTCACCTCGGCTCAAGCCGTTCGCTTCCCCGATGGGCGCGTCGCCTTTAATCGCCCTCCCACCCTGGTCGAAGCCACCACTCGCGATCAGCAAGCCGGTTTCAGCGGTCGCTACCACTTTGTCATCGAGGTGCCCGCCGATGCTGGTGAGCCCCTCGGGTCGGTAGTCATCACCCCCCGCGACCACGCCAGCAGCATTGCCTTTAGGGTCGATGCCAGCGAAGCCACCCTTGCCCCCGCCTACGCCCAGGGGCCGAGTGTGGAGCTGGCCAGCGTCGGTGGCCAGCTCCACACTCGGCAGCAGTGAGGTGCTGGTTGCCTTCGCAGACCCCATCCAACCGGGCGAAACCGTCACTGTCACCCTGTCTACAAACGTTAACCCCTGGGGTGGCGTCTATCTATTTGGTGTGACCGGTTACCCTGTCGGAGAAAACAGCATGGGCCAGTTTCTAGGCTATGGCCGCCTGCACATTTACGACAACGACAACTAACTGGGCTGGGTCACTCAGCGACTTGGACGACAAGTAGAGCGAGTATCAGATCCCACGACTCTGTTCTTGCTGAGAGCCTGTATGCCTACGATGCAGACTCTCAGCAATACACAGAGTCGTGCCCATCTTGCTATTTTTGGGGTAGGTTTGGGGTAAAGCTAAATTTATGGCCCTGAAACCCTTGTCACATATGAAGTGATTCACAGCTTTCCAAGCTGACGTTCTATGGTACGCTTTTGTAGCTTTTTCCATGTGATCAAGGGTGAGACTACGACATCTTCACCACACCCCGACAACGTCGCCGCGCGCAAAAACGGGCTCGACCCCATATCGAATCTGAATCGGGTCGCTAGAGCGTAGTGTCCTTTCTTCAAAGAGAGTCTCGGTTCCCATTTGGGAGCGGGTTGTCTGAGCCCAGCGCTGCACAAGGGGGCTATCGGCCTGAAAGGGAATCGGAAGCGCCAGCGAACTGGCTCGGTAGATAGTGCCGTCGGCGATCGCCAGTAAATATTCCCCATCTTCAGGAATATTTCGTGATAAAAACACATCAAAGATGGCTTCAATATCATCCCCAGAGGGCTGCCCGCCGGTATTGGGATCTCGACTATGTCTTAACTGCTGAAATTCCTGGATTTCTTGCTGAATAGACTGATGGACGCGCTCTTCAAGACAGGCTAATAAAATTTGCTGCACGGCTAAAATCGACACCATGCTCGACAGTGACATTGAGACCCAACAACAGATCAAAATTCGGGTGCGTGCTTCCCCAAACCAGTGTCGCCATCGTTCAATTCCAAACCGGACTAAGTTCTGTAGCAAAACCACGGTATTGCAGGGTTGAGGTGGATGCTCTGGGGGGCATGTCACCTTAGCAAGTTGCTCCACCCTGTAGGAAGAGCAATCGCTACATCCCCAACCCCTTCTCCCACAACGGGAAAAGAGGAGCCCGGATTCAAGATCCTTCTCTCGTTCTGGGCGAGGAATTGAGGGCGAGGGCTACAAACCTGATATGCTCCCTGCTCCGAACGACTAGCAAGACGAGTTTTCAACGGGCATGTTGCATCATTCGGGGGGGCAAACACGATTTCGTCTTCTTGTCGCCAAGCTGGATCAACGATACAGATAAAGACGATTGGCGATTCGCCAGGGTTGCGCAACCCTGGCGTGCATTAGGAGGAATATAGATGGCATCTCCTGGAGCGATCGCCTGTGTTTCGGTATCAATGGTCATTTCCCCCACGCCACTCAGAATGTAGTAAACCTCAGCGGTTTTGAGGGCATGGGGGTTGAGGTTTTTCCGGCAGGCAAGATGGCGTGGGCAAGGCTACAGCGCGGTGCGATCGCGTGTTTGTCGGGATGCAGGAGTTCGCGCAAACGGGTTTGATCTCCTGCGATAAATTCTTCGCAGTTATGCAGGTTTCGAATCAGCATGGTGGATTGAACTCAGTGGGAATGGACAAATTGTATGGCGGTGCTGACTTGTGAGATGAAATCTCCCATCCCCAACGCGGCTTTCTGGAGAGAAGGGCTTCAACCTCGCTGTCCCTAATCTTTGGCATCACAGTACAGGGAGAAACCCTAATTCCCTCGAAGCCACCCATCTGCGAGAGTCGCGGCGGGTCAGTAAGCTTACTGGCTCTGTTGACGTTGGCGCTGGGTTGGGTCTTGAGCAGTGGTCAGTGGTTGCATTAGGCAAAGCCGATGTCATTCAAGTTCCATGAATCTCGGGCTAAAAGCGTGTTCCGCGATCGCCTCGACTCTTTGCGCTCGATCGTCCTTAATCTCAATCGGAGAGCTAAAGAATTTCCTGAGGCTGTCCAACTTTTGTCCTGTACCTAGGGCTGAGTCCCATACGGGATACGGCCTAGCATAACTACGCCCATACACAAGGGGATGGGAGATGTAGCAATTGCTCTTCCCGCAGGGTGGGAACTTGCCAAGGTGACATGCTCCCTAACCCCGCCTCCCCAAAGCAGCACAAAAAAATCGAGCCCTCCCCAAAAGAGAAGGCTCGGATTCCAATACCAGAACTGATAAATCGAAGAAAATTGTGATGCCCAGGATAGCCCTTGAGCTATCCCGAGGTTTCTCCAAAGCTACGCCGTCACAGCTTCAAGGTTAGCTGCCGTCAGCTTTTCGTAGGTGGCTCGCATCTTGAGACCCACCAAAACCTGGAACAAACCACTACCGTTGTTGGATCCTGGATATTCACGATGCTTCAGCAGCAGTTCGGTCATCTCGCCGTAGTACTTAGTGGAGGTATTGCTGAGATGACTCTCAACATAGATGAGTTCTTCCAAGCGATCGAACTGACCGTCAATTTCCAGTACAGAGACTTCGTTTCCGTAGTAGCTGTCGGGGCCATAGTGCATCTGAATTCCAGGGTAAGAACAGGTCAGCTTGCGGCCACAGGGTACCCAGTCAATCGTGGAACCTTCATCGAACAGGTAAACGGGCTCGAAGCCTTCTACTCCTTCTTTTTGAAGTAACCGAACACGCAGAATCTTATGTTCTTTGTTACCAGGAATCAGATTGGTCGGCAGAATCTGAATCACCACATCGGCGTGCTGCTTTTGGACGTCAATGTAGGCTTCAAAGTCAGGACGGCGGGCGTTGATAGACGCCAAAACGTCCTCATAGGTGTGACCGCGCTCAGCCATGTCTCGCTGGATTTTCCAGGCGATTTTCACATCGTCGTGGATGTCGAGGTAGACACTGAAATCGAGTAGCCCGCGCACGC
The DNA here is from genome assembly GCA_015272155.1 of Leptolyngbyaceae cyanobacterium T60_A2020_046. GTDB lineage: Bacteria > Cyanobacteriota > Cyanobacteriia > Phormidesmidales > Phormidesmidaceae > JACYME01. The sequence continues at coordinate 15,770 of JACYME010000160.1, read as the reverse complement.
GCTCATCATACATGGGATGCAGCCCTTCAATCACGATAATGCGATTGGGCTCAATGCGCTCGGGAGGATCAATTTCGCCAGTTTCGTGGTTATAGATCGGCTTATCAATAGCGTTACCTTCCTTCAACGCTTTGACTTGCTCATACATCAGGTCAAAGTTGTTGGCCTTAGGATTCAGCGCTGTGACGCCCGCTTCCTTGCGCTGTTTTCTGTCTAGGCTGTGATAATCATCCAAGCAGATGACCGTCATCAGCTCTTCACCAAACAGGTCAGCAAGTCGGCGCAGGAAGGTGGATTTGCCGCAACCAGAGTCTCCAGCAACCCCAATTAGAACCACGCGATCTGGCTTAGTTGTCATAGTTTTCCTCAGGCAATATGTGTAACGACAGCACTACAAAAGAAGGTTGCAATTCGTTAATAGGGCTTGGTTGACCGCTCTGTCAAGCGAGAGCGCAGGCTTCACGGTTTTTTCTAACGGTATGGTTGATTTTTAAGCATCGATCGCTCGACTTTCTTGACTTCACGTCGCCTAGGTTGATAACAACAAAAGACTAATGTGAATGCGGCATCGCCTTTGGATCGGGCTTAGGTTTCAACGCTCAACTCATACCGTCTTATAAACCAATGAAGGACTTATTTCTTCTAGCATCTCGAGAGAGTGAGCTTCGATAAATCAGACAAAAATGCCGAAAGTCTGAATTTCAGCCTCTCAGCCCGTTGACTTTCTAAACCGATCGATAACTAGAAGGAAGCCGACGAATAATTCTTGTCAAAAACAAGTCTTATCGCCGTAGTTCGCTGGACGCTGTGGCAAAAACCCAAGAGGCGCAGCGATCGCATGTGCTCGGTTCAAACAAATCACCGGCCCTGAGAAAGTGCTCAACACACGGCATTTGTCAGCGCGATACACAGCTTCCGCGCTAACCAGAGCACGGAAATTCCACGATGTTCATGGCTATCTAGGATGAATCCTACCAAAACGGTATCGCTGCTCACAAGCAAAAGGCGGCGATCGCTCCATTGATGCGGAGCCCGATGACCACAGATGGGGAAAACTTGCCTCAATTTCTTGAGCATCATTTGAGCATCAATGGCAGTGGGGGAATGCTATTTCCCGTCCCGATCTGCAATCAGAGTGCGCACTGTCAGGGATAGGCGAGGATTCAGGCGTTTGGGATGACGGTACGCGATCGCGCAGGCCAGCGATCGTGAAGTTTGTCTGGGTTTCACAACATTTCAGGAGCCGTACGCGCATGGGGCAGTGCATCGCCAATGCCCCACCTGCCCCATGATTCCAGCCGTGATCCCAAAAAAGATGTCAAAATTACATCCTCGACAGAAAAAACGTCCTACTGTGAAAACACACCGTTGACCTGGTCACCGTTAGTGCCCTGCTGGGCCAGCCCTGTGCTGCCAGTTGGGCCTGGAGATGCCGATCCCAATGTGCTGTGAGCTGGCGTGTCAACCCTGCGCTAAGGGGCAACTGTGGCGCGAATCCCCGATGTGTATTCCAGATCTTCCTGTCTAGGTGGTTCTGGCGCGATCGCCCTAGCGATTCCATTGACGCTCGGTTATTTAACTAGGCGACCCTTATTCCATCCGCTGCCCGAGGAATGCTTTCCCCATACAGTGATACGCTAGGAAGGACTGGCTGTATAGAGTGTCTGAAGCCTCTCGCCGTGGAGTTCAGCTTCACAGCGGCAGGCGGCAGGCTCGCCAACATGGAATCGCTGGTTAATCTAGGTTTGATAAGTCATCAAGTCAGCACATGTACAATCCAAGCGTAAGCGGCGGTAGCGCAAATTCTGTCGCGGGTAGCCGTTTGTTTGTCTACGAGGTTGAGGGGTTACGCCAAAACGCCGAAACCGACAAAATGGGCTATCCCATTCGGCAAAGTGGAAGCGTTTTCATCACGGTTCCCTACAGCCGGATGAATCAGGAAATGCAGCGCATCACCCGCATGGGAGGCAAAATCGTCAGCATTCACCCCGTGGATGCAGCTAACGGGCAGACCACACCTGCAACGTCTGAACAGCAAGACAGTGGTAAGGCTATGACTCAAGCGAAGCCCGAAGCGAAGAAAGAAATTCCTGTTAACCTTTATCGCCCTAAGGATCCCTTCGTTGGGAAGGTGATTTCCAACGAAGCCCTTGTCGATGAAGGGGGAATTGGAATTGTTCAGCACATCACGATCGACCTCTCTGGGGGTGACTTTAGATACCTAGAAGGGCAAAGCGCTGGTATTATTCCCGCTGGCACCGACGAAAACGGCAAGCCCTACAAGCTACGCCTGTATTCCATTGCCTCCACTCGCCACGGCGACAAGATGGACGACAAGACCGTTTCGCTCTGCGTTCGGCAGTTGGAGTACAAGCACCCCGAAACGGGCGAAACCGTCTACGGAGTTTGCTCGACCTATCTCTGCCATTTGGAGCCCGGTGCCGACGTGAAGGTGACTGGCCCCGTGGGCAAGGAAATGTTGCTGCCCGATGATGAGGAGGCAACGGTCATCATGTTGGCAACGGGGACGGGGATTGCACCGTTTCGGGCTTTCCTGTGGCGAATGTTTAAGGATGCTGAGCGGCGGGCAAATCCTGAATATCAGTTCAAGGGCAAGGCCTGGCTGATCTTTGGGATCCCCACGACGCCGAACATTCTTTACAAAGAAGAATTAGAGGCGATGCAGGAGCAATATCCTGACAACTTCAAGCTGATCTATGCCATCAGCCGTGAGCAGCAAAATGCTGAGGGTGGCCGGATGTATATCCAGCACCGGGTAGCCGAGCACGCTGCCGATCTGTGGGAGCTGATGCAGAAGCCCAATACCCACACCTACATGTGTGGTCTGAAGGGTATGGAGGATGGCATTGACGAAGCGATGTCTGCGGAAGCTGTGAAGCACGGTGTGGACTGGACGGAGTTTCGTAAGCAGATGAAGAAGCAGGAGCGTTGGCACGTTGAAACCTACTAGGGGTTCACGGCAGTCGCGCGTCATTGGCTAAATCCATACGTGACGATTGGAGCGGGGGGCAAATGCCCTCTGCTCTTTTTGTGATCGCCAGTAACCCCCTACAATTGGGTCAATAGGCAGGTGAGACAGAGGCGCGAGAACGTTGACGATCAAGGTTGGTCTATTGGGACTTGGTACCGTAGGCACTGGCACGGCAAAAATTTTGCTCGATCCCGCAGAGCGGCATCCCTTAGTCAAGGCCGTTGAGGTTTATCGGGTGGGGGTGCGATCGCTAGACAAGACCCGAGCGGTTGAAATTTCGCCCGATCGCCTGACCACCGACCTTGAATCCATCGTTACTGACCCAGATGTGGATGTGGTGGTTGAGGTGATGGGAGGGTTAGAGCCCGCGCGATCGCTCATCCTCAAAGCCATTCACAGCGGCAAGCACGTCGTCACCGCCAACAAAGCCGTGATCGCTCGCTATGGCGACGACATCTTTACCGCAGCCAACGAAGCGGGCGTATATGTGTTGCTAGAGGCCGCTGTTGGAGGCGGGATTCCCGTCATCCAACCCCTCAAACAAGCCCTCGGCGTCAACCGCATTCATGCCGTTACCGGGATTGTGAATGGCACGACGAACTATATCCTGACCCGAATGCAGCGGGAGGGGGGCGATTTTGAGCCGATCTTGGCCGATGCCCAGCGCCTAGGCTATGCCGAGGCCGACCCCAGCGCCGACATTGACGGCCTGGATGCGGCGGACAAAATTGCAATTTTGGCCTCCTTGGCCTTTGGTGGGCGGATCAAGCTCTCTGAGGTCTATAGCGAGGGGATTCGCCACGTCAGCGCGGCGGATATTGCCTATGCCGATCGCCTCGGGTTTGTGATCAAGCTGTTGGCGATCGCCCGCCGCGACACCTGCCCCGTCTCGAACGAAGTGCTCGATCAGCTACAACTGCGCGTTCACCCCACCCTAGTTCCCAAGGCCCACCCCTTGGCCAGCGTCAACGACGTTTATAACGCCATCTTGGTGGAGGGTGACCCCATCGGGCAGGTGATGTTCTTTGGCCCCGGGGCTGGGGAAGGCCCAACCGCCAGCGCGGTCGTCTCCGACGTGCTCAACATTGCCGCCACGCTCCAGTCCCAGAATGCCGTGGCAGGGAGTTCACAAAATCCCCTCATGGCCTGCACCCATCAGCACTACTGCAAAGTCAGCCCCATGGCGGACATTGTGAGCCGCTTTTATGTGCGCTTGTTGGCACGGGATCAGCCCGGCGTGATTGGCAAAATCGGGCTGTGTTTTGGGCAACACGATGTCAGCATTGAGTCCGTGGTGCAAATCGACATGCGCGGTGTGGTGGCCGAGATTGTGGTGGTCACCCACGAGGTCAGGGAAGCGAACCTCCAAACGGCCCTTGATGAGCTGCGGGAGTATACCGAAATTCAAGGGGTACCGAGTGTGTTGCGGGTACTGTGAGCCAAGCCCATTCCCTCAATCAAGCGGAACTCTGGCCCCACCAGCTAGTGGGGAAAGACCTCTGGCGCTGGCGTCAACGGGCGATCGCGATCGCCCATACCGAGGGCATTGAGCCCGCTGAGGTAGACTGGCTGCTGCGCGGCCTGTGCCAGGTTGACAGTTTGGCCCTACGGCTGGGGACGTTGGCCCACCAGACCCAGGTCGGGGCTCGGGTATCCCTGGCAGAATTGGAGCAATATTGGGTGCAACGGATCCGCGATCGCGTGCCGGTGCAATACCTAATTGGAGAAACTCCCTGGCGTCAGTTCACCCTGAAGGTGTCGCCAGCGGTTTTGATCCCCCGCCCTGAGACAGAATTGATCATTGACGTGGTCGCCGCAGCGGTGGCCCAGAGTTCCTATTCTGAAGCGCTTCGGCATGGGGTGTGGGTTGATTTGGGAACGGGTAGTGGTGCGATCGCCCTGGGCCTTGCAGAGGCCCTGCCCGATGCCCAAATCATCGCGGTGGATAACAGTGGGGCGGCGATCGCCATGGCCCAAGAAAACGCAAATCGTACCGGACTGCGCGATCGTATCCAGTTTCGCCAAGGGTCGTGGTTTGAACCCCTGGCTGATTTTGAGGGAACGCTCGCGGGTGTTGTATCCAATCCGCCCTATATCCCCACCCACATGGTGCCTGACCTACAGCCCGAGGTAGCCCGCTATGAGCCAATCACCGCCCTTGACGGAGGGCTCGATGGCCTTGACAGTTTGCGGCACTTGGTCAGCACTGCACCTCAGTTTCTTCAAGTGGGCGGGCTGTGGTTGGTTGAGCTGATGATCGGTCAAGCGGCAATCGTGGCCGATCTGCTAACCGTTACTGGACACTACACCGCAATCCAGATTCACCCCGATTTGAACGGCGTGGCGCGCTTCGTCAGTGCCGTGCGTCGCGAGTATTCTGTCCAGGCGTCATAAACGGGTCACTGAAACCCTAAAGGTTGGGTGAGGACGATTGACGCACCGGAATCGGCTAATCCGGATCGCGTTTGTAGCGGCGCGGATGTCGTCGTGAGCCGGGGGCTTGGGCAAGGTACCACTGTCGCCACAGGGTTGAGGTGCGCAGCGCCAGCCACAACAGCAGCAGCGCAATGAGCCCGCCTTCTCGGGGCGCATCAAAGGCAAACAGCACCAGGCAAACGCAGAGAAAATCCTGCACAAAAATCACCCACAGGGGAGGTGTATGCACGCGATACAGTAGCCCCACCTGCACAAAGTGAATGACGAGGGCCAGCAGCCCGCCAATGGTGCCCGCAAGCCATACTGACCAGGGGGCGGTGTCGAAGCTGCGAGCCAGGGTGATGCCCGCGATCGCCCCCACAAAGGGACTAAAAAATAACTCAATGCTCTGAAACAGCCGCCGCACCGGGCGATCCTTCGACAGCACCAATTCTGCAAACGTCCACCCAGCCAGGGTGCCGACCAACACCGTCGGCGGCACTTGGGACAAAAGCGGCACCTGAGACCACAGGCGATCAGACAACAAGCCGATTAACAACAGCGGCAGCGCCAGCCGAAAACCTGCGGCTGCCGAAATCGACAAAATTGCCAGTAGCTCAGTAATAATCACAGTGACTTTAAAGGGGCTGTGCTGTCGTCAGAAGAGAGGCAAAATAGGAGTATGCCACGAAAGCAAACGCCAGAATGCCCGGAAGATGCTCAACCGCTTGAGATGTTGGAAGGATGGATCACGTTGCTCTGGGTGGATGGGATGCCGGGGGGCTATGGGCAGGCGATCGCATCAGTGTGCATCAAAGATTTGCCGAGACGCTCTACTTTTGCATTGTAGTCAGCGCTTAGGACGGTTGATGTTCAGGGGCAACCCCCCCACTCCGTTGGGCTTTTTCTGGTGTGACCCCATCGCAATATATCGACACAATGACGAAACCTTCCCTTGTTCGTGAGCTGAAAACTCAAATCTGGATTCTTCTGAGCGTCCTTGGGGTGCTCTGGGTGATCCACGGAGTCAATACCGTTTTGTTTCAGGGGCAGCTTGTCCTGTTTGGCATTCGTCCCCGCCAGATCGGTGGTCTGTGGGGCATTTTGTTTGCGCCGCTGCTCCACGACAACTTGAGTCATCTCATGGCCAATACGGTGCCGTTGTTGACCTTGGGCTGGTTGGTCATGCTGCAAACCACAGTGGATTTCCTGATTGTGACGGCGATCGCAATGGGGGTGAGCGGGTTGGGCACCTGGCTCATTGGCGCGTCCACGTCGGTTCATGTTGGGGCAAGTGGCGTAATTTTTGGGTATTTTGGCTTTTTGCTACTGCGGGGTTATTTTGAGCGCAGCGCAATTGCGATCGCCATTTCCCTGCTAGTGATGGGGTTCTATGGCAGCCTGCTGTGGGGTGTGCTTCCCAACCAACCCGGCGTTTCTTGGGAAGGACACTTGTTTGGATTTGTGGGTGGCGCGATCGCGGCGCGGCTACTCTCCCAACGGCCTACCCGCCAAGACTACGACAGTTGAAGCAGCGCCTCAGACAAATAATCCGCAGCGGCCTCAACCACCGCGATCGCATCCTCATAGACCATGCGCGTTGGCCCCAACACACTCACGCTGCCCACGGGCACGTTATCTCGCATGTAGGGAGATGACACAAGGGCACAGGTCTGCATCGGCTCCAGCGGGTTCTCTGAGCCGATGCAGACGCGCACCCGCCGCCCAGAGTCAGACACTAGACCGGACTCAAAGACCAGCGGCCAAATCTGCGCCTGCTCCTCTTCTAAGAGGTGAACAATGGCCTGCACCTGCTGAGTTTCAGAAAACTCAGGCTGTCTCAGCACTTCGGCCAAGCCACCCATGACAAAGGGCGCAGTGCGCATCGGCTGGGTGCGGCGGGCCAGGGCTGACATCGCTCGCCGCACTGCATCGGCATATTGCTGAAACTCGCGGCCCAGTTCCCCCCAATCCAGGTTGGCAACTTCAGCCAGCGATCGCCCCCGCAAGTGGGCGCTGAGAAAATTCGACAAAATTTGCAACTCGCGATCGAGGGCATCTCCATCGCGACCTGCATCGCCCGCCTCCGCCGGAAGCTGGATCAACATCGACTGCGTTTCCAACGACTCCAGCAACACCACCAGCAACACCTGCCCCGGCTCAACCTGCACAAGCTGAAGATGGCGAACCTCCACCGCACTTCTTTGAGGCACGGTAATCAGCGTCAGATAGCCGCTCAAGGTCGCCAAAACCTGCGCTGCTCCACGCAGCAGTGCCTCCAAGCTCCAACCTTCCCAGTCAAGCCCCGTCGAGAGCACACCATCCACCCGGCGCGCCACCCCCTGGGAGGGATAGATCAGTTGATCAACATAGAGGCGATAACCCGAATCGGAAGGAACGCGCCCCGCTGAGGGATGGGGCTGGTATAGCAGCCCGGACTTTTCCAAAAAGCCCATCACGTTGCGCACCGTTGCAGGACTCACCTTCAGGTCATATTCCTGGGTGAGCACCTTAGAGCCCACAGGCTCGACGGTGGCGACGTAGTGCTGCACCGTTGCCCGTAAGACCTGCTGTTGTCGAGAGTTGAGGTGTAGCGACGCTTGCATGGAGCCACGATCGCCCTTGACACGACGACAAAACTTGGAAATAACCTTAGCAGATCTTGACCGGCTGGCTGGCTGTCCTCCGTGAATCTTGGGAGAAGACTGGACAAGTTCTGGCACAATGATCCAGGCTCACGGTGGCACAACAGGGCAAAATCAGGGGAGTGAGTGGGGGGTTCAGGCTTTGGGAGTGGCCCGTTCTCTGAATTCTGGAGACTCCTTTACCCTTACACCCCCTTTCAGCCGGGCGATCGCGTTAGGCTTCCGTGGATCGCGAGAAAAACTCACCCACCTTAAAGCTCGCCGTGTCTTCAAGCTGCTTCATCATGGATCGGGTGATCAGCTTGCCTGCCTCGACAAGCACTTCCCCAGTAATCGGGTGCAGCAGATTTTGCTCAGCCCGCCGACCGATCAGCGCCTCAATATCTTGCAGCGAGTTCACGTACATCCCTGGCGGTAGCTCAACCACCACCCCTTCGCCCAGCACCCGAGCCTGGCAGGCTAAGCGCGAATTGGCGCGACAGGAGGTAATCACCTCAAGGGTGCGTTGTTCGCGGCGGCTGACTGGCGTTAAGGATTCCATCCCCGCCTGCACATAGATGTGGCAGGTTGCGCACATGCCCCGCCCGCCACACTCTTTCAGAACATCGAGTTCTTTGTTCAGCAAAACCGACAGCAGGTTGCTGTTTGTTTGAACAGCACTTTCCTGGGCGATGGGTTCTAGCCTGACGATTTTAGCCATGACGGATCAATGGTTTCGGGTAAAGGGATAGGGGGTGGGTGAGCAAACGTAACTTCAGCGCAGAGGATGGGCGGGCGCGATCGCGCGCCTTGAGCCGTGGCATGGGCAGCATTGCCTCCCGTAAAGCAGATTCGCAACGCCGAACACGGTCGGAATTATGAATCCTGAACGGCCTCAGCTTCAAGCTGTAGGGTGGCGCGCTGGTGATCACTCAGGCATTGCTGGAGCACCATCTCTGGAAAATCGCGAATGATGCGAGCACAGCGCTCGTTGAAGGCCACGACCCAAAGCCGGAGATGAGTCCGTTCTTCGGGGGTGAGCGATTGCCCCTCAAGGGCTGAGTCAACCTCCGCGAGTGAAAAATGCCCATTGCGATCAACGGCTAACACTGACAGCGGCGAATCCTTCGGTCGCGCTGAGCGCCACGTATTTGCTACTACAATTTTGCCCAAATAGCGCGAAGTCCCATCACTCAAGGCATTGAGCGCAGCTAAAACGACGGCCCATTCCACGTCGGCAGATGAGGCGGCGGGTTGCTCAAGGGGCGGCGGCAATGGAGACGCTGGGCTGGGAGGCATGTCTGCGATCGCGGCAGTCCGGCTCCAATAGCTGCGCCCAGTCACCATGCTGCTTTCCGCCAACAGCCGGAAGGTCGAAACAGCGCTGTGGGGGGCGTCTTGCAGGGTTTGAGTCAGGGCGTCAACCTCTTGGTGATAGGCGACCCGGTCGAGCTGCTGATCGGTCAAAACCAGCAGAATCACCCCGCCAAGCAGCTTATAAATGTGCGCATTATGGTGAGCAAAGCGAAAGTCAAAGGACTTAAAGCCCGTTGGGGTTGTATTCAGCACCTGCTGAATACCCTCGCTCAGGGCTTCCTTTTGCTGAAAGTTCAAAGCTTGGTCAATTCCGCAAAAATAGGGACGAGAGCGGCCATCCATCAGGGCCACCCCAACAATGCCGGGTAAATTGAGAAAGCTTTGGATCACCTGCTGCTTCATAGAATGCGTGTGGTTTCGCTGCGATTGGTTTCAGTAAATCCCATTAAGCGAGTAATCTAGGGATTGCAGATGATCCCCCGGATTCTCGGGTGCCAAGTATGATCCGCTGCCACGCGGCATCTGGGGCTGCCCGCTTCGACAAATCGTGATAATTGCCCGGCAATGACATGATTTATCCTCACACTCTCTGTTGGTCAAAACCCTATGTCTTCTGATCTCCCGTTTACCTTAGATCAGTTGCGGATCTTGAAGGCGATCGCGACTGAAGGAAGTTTCAAACGGGCTGCCGATAGCCTGTATGTCTCTCAGCCAGCAGTGAGCTTGCAGGTGCAAAACCTAGAGCGGCAGCTTGATGTTCCCCTGTTTGATCGTGGCGGGCGGCGGGCCCAACTGACGGAGGCGGGGCACCTATTGTTGAGCTATGGCGATCGCATCCTGAGTCTGTGCCAAGAAACTTGCCGCGCGATCGAAGACCTCCAGAGTTTACAGGGCGGCACCCTGATTGTGGGGGCCAGCCAAACCACCGGAACCTATCTTCTGCCCCGCATGATCGGCCTCTTTCGGAAAAGTTATCCCGATGTGGCCGTTCAGCTCCATGTCCACTCGACCCGCCGCACCTCTTGGGGGGTGGCAAACGGCCAGGTTGACCTCGCCATTATTGGGGGCGAAGTGCCATCAGAGCTTCAGGATTCCTTAAAAATTGTTCCCTATGCGGAAGATGAACTTGCATTAATCATGCCGGTCTTTCATCCCTTAGCCAGTACAGAGGTGATTCAGCGGGATGATTTGTATAAGCTCAAGTTCATCGCTTTGGATTCTCAATCCACCATTCGCAAGGTGATTGACCAGGTGTTGACGCGATCGGGCATTGAAACCCGCCGCCTACGCATTGAGATGGAGCTGAACTCCATTGAGGCAATCAAAAATGCCGTTCAGGCGGGGTTGGGGGTGTCCTTCGTCTCGATTTCTGCGATTGAGAAGGAGTTGCAGATGGGGATGCTGCACCGATCGCGCATTGATTCGGTGGTGGTGAATCGCACGCTGTCGGTCATCTTTAACCCCAACCGCTATCGCTCGAAGGCCGCAGAAGCCTTTACGGAAGAAATCTTGCCGCAGTTTACAAATCGCCCCTTAGAATTTAAGGGGTCGCCAAAGGCGGGTGAAGGTAAGTCAGCACCCCCGATTGAGGTGAATGGTAAGGCTCCGACGGAGAAGCCAAATCAGCCAGCTTAGGGGGCCGTGTGCGATCGCGGTGATTTGGGTTTGTTCGCATCGCCGCCGGGTGGTTTAGCAGCGTCAATACAGCATCTCTGTGGGATTGGTCGGCCTGACGACCTGGATTTGGGGGGCAGGATGTTGAATGACGTGGCGCGTTAATTTCCCGAATCATCTCACCTTGGGAATGAGGTTAATGCTTGTCCCCAGCGGCCTCGCGTTTTTTTAATTCAGTGGCTATGGAACTTGCCTGCACTCGACCCAGTTGCCCGCGGCCTGTCAATCATTTCAGTGATTTGGATGATGGCAAGACCTTGAGGTCTGTGTCTCAAAAGTTTTGCACCACCTGCGGCATGCCGCTCATTTTGGGCGGGCGATATTTACCCGAGCGGTTGTTGGGAAAAGGGGGCTTTGGCACCGCTTTTCTAGCCCGCGATCGCTTCACGCCCAATCTTCGTCAGTGTGTGGTGAAACAGTTTCAGCCGTCTGGGGATCTCAGCTCCCAACAAATTGAGCTGGCCCAATCCCTCTTTGAGCGCGAAGCCGCTGTGCTGGAAGATTTGGGCAATCGTCATCCGCAAATTCCTGATCTATACGCCTTTTTTCCGCTGATTGTGCCAGGGCGATCGCCCAACCAGCAGGAAGAATTTTTCTACTTGGTGCAGGAGTTTATCGACGGCGAGGATTTGGAACGCACCCTGGCGCGCCAGGGCAAATTTCCACAGTCAGAAGTGCTGGAAATTCTGGTGTCGATGCTCAAGGTGCTGAAGTTTGTCCACGATAATGGCACCATCCACCGCGACATCAAGCCTTCAAACATCATGCGCCACCGCAATGGCACCCTATATCTATTGGATTTTGGTGCCGTGAAGCAGGTCACCACAGCCCAAGGCAACGCGGGGCAATCGACGGGGATTTACTCGATGGGGTTTGCGCCGCCGGAGCAAATGGCGGGCGGGGCGGTGTATCCTTCGACGGATCTCTACGCCCTGGCCGTGACTTGCATTACCCTGCTGACGGGGAAAGCGGTTAGCGATCTCTACGACGCTTACAACAATGGGTGGAACTGGCAGGCCCATGCCCAGTTGAATCCGGCGATCGCGGCGGTGATTGATCGCATGTTGCTGCCCACCCCGAACCAGCGCTATGCCAGTGCCGATGATGTGATTGCAGCCCTCAAGGCGGCGGTGAATGGGTCGTCGGCTCCAGCCAGCTCAACCACGGCGATGCAGGCCGCCCCCGCGCCCCAGCAGACCCAGGCTCCAGCTCCTGCGTCACCATCGTCGGTGAAGCCCTCAGCAGCTCGAACTCCCGCCGCCAAGGCGCAGGCTGCAAAAGCCCCGGCGGCTCCGGTCAAAGCGCCTGCCCCTCAGGCCGCGATCGCAACTCCAACCAGCATTTCGGCCATTCCCCTATCAACATTCCTCGGTGGGGCAGCGTTTACGGGCTTCCAAGGGGGGCTGCTGGCGATCGCCCTTGCCAGTGTATTAGGCACCACGCTGTTGGGCAGTGGTGCGTGGTTATTCTTGGTTGTCGGGCTAGTGCTTCTGCAAGTACGGCGGGTGATCGAGCGGTTTGATCTGGTGATCATCGCCTTGGTAACCCTGGGGGTGGTGCTGTTGTTTCCGCCATTGCAGACGGTGCTGGCCAGCACTGCACCCCGTCAAACAATTATCGTATTGGCAATTTTGGCCGGGTTGGTCACGGTCGCGATCGCCACCCTATTTCGCCTCATTTACCGCCTGTTATCGAGCCTGATGTAGCCCGTGCCCCTCCCGTGAGATTTTGGGATAACCAGCAAATGAGCAGTAACAACGAAACGCCGATCTTAGTGGCTTCGCTCTTGATTACAGCGGGTTTGATTGGCGGCGGGTATCTGTGGTTTACCCGCAACGGTGGGTTGGACTTAGGCAACGCGGACAATCCCGGCACGATCGCGCCGCCCCCCGATGCTGCCGAGAATTCTGTACCACTGCCCGCTCCCACCGGAGCAAACTTTAGCGATGTGCCTAATGTGCCCGTAGGCACCTTCAACTATGGCGGCAGCACGACGTGGGCTCCGGTGCGGGGCACCCTTGACCCACTGCTGCAACAGGCGTAGCCCACCTTTCGCCTGCGCTATGTGGATCCAATTGGCGCGCCCCCAGGCTCTGGCACCGGAATTCGGATGCTGTTGACGAACCAACTGTCCTTTGCCCAGTCCTCGCGATCGCTGAATCCCGAAGAACGTCAGGAAGCCCAGCAGAATGGCTACAGCCTGCGGGAAATTCCCGTCGCGATCGAAGGGTTAGCGGTTGCTGTTCATCCCGATCTGTCCGTGGAGGGGCTCACCCTTGAGCAACTCCGCGACATTTACCTCGGCAGCATCACCAACTGGAGCCAAGTGGGCGGCCCCAACCTTGCGATTGTGCCGGTCTCGCGCACCACCGATGGCGGCACCGTAGAATTTTTCATTGACACCGTGTTGGGCAGCAATAACTTGGCCGGAAACGTCACCTTTGCCCGCAGCACCACCGATGCTCTGCGTCTCGTCAGCAGCACCCCCGGGGCGATCTACTACGCCTCTGCCCCAGAAGTGGTGGGGCAATGCACAGTGAAACCCATCGCCCTTGGTCGCCAAGCCGGACAACTCGTGCCGCCCTATCGCGAACCCTATATCCCCGCCGCAAACTGCCCCGCCCAGCGTAACCAACTCAATACCGCAGCGTTTCAGTCCGGGGAATACCCGATAACGCGGCGTATGTTTGTGATCGTGCGGGAGGACGGCCAGTTGGATCAACAGGCCGGGGAAGCCTACGCCAATCTGCTGCTCACGGATGAGGGACAGCGACTTTTGGAGCAGGCGGGCTTTGTCCCGCTGCGGTAGTTGTGGTCAACGCGCGGTCAAGGCACGCAGGCGACAGCGCTTCTATTAAGCTTCTATTGAGGGGAGCTTCACGGCTGCAAGCCTACCTCTAAGGAAGGGCTCGCACCTTCCTCAACGCTTGAAAATGGGTTTTCCCCGAAACACGATCGATGCCGCTGAAACAAGCCTGAAGCAAGCGTGATCCTGCTGGTGTCTGCCGAATTCTGGGAACTTTGAAGGTACGATGGGTGTCTCTTGTCGCGTTTGGGTGAGATAGGCGATCCCGCCTTTGAAAATTTACCCTCCTCATTCCCCCAACCCTTGCTTCCTTTTGCGGAGAAGGAAAGCCGGATTCAAGGTTCACCTCCAGTTTGGCAGAGGAGTTAAGGGTCAGGGCTGACGAAATCTGTCGTGAAGGGTGGCATTGCCATCTTCACTATTGGCACTGGTGGGGAAACAGGGTGTGAGGCTTACGGTTCAAGGGGTCGCCCTCCAACTCCAAACAGATTGGGAGACTTCTGCGAAGGGGTAGTCTTTGCAACTGCTGTGTAATTTGCAATACGAACTCAACGCAATATCGGGTTACGGTGTTACTGAATCGATAGCCTTGACGGGAATAAGTCCCGATATCTCAGCGCGATCGCAATCACTGTAAAAACCACTTTTCCAAACCTCCTGAAAGATATTTTTTGCAGTGGCCGCGCTTTGGACACCATCAGTCGCCAAATGAAACATTTCGGCTGTGCTATCTGCACACCAAAGCTGTGCTATCTGCACACCAAAGGATGACAAAACTCATGCGCGATTCCACCCCATCTCCGTTAGAGAAAAGGTTGTGTTTTTGTACTGCTTCCTTTGGAGATAAGTACCTAAAATTTGCCCAACTACTCGCCCAAGATCTGCAAGAATTTGCGCTTCAATTCCCTTTTTTAGTCGTAACAGACCAGCCTGCTCACTTTCGACACTTTCCGAACGTAATTGCAGTGAAACATCGCTGCCGAGGCGTCCAGCCATATCATGAACGGCGCTATGCGATTCACTATGGTCTTGAAATAGCAGATTCGGTAATGTGTATTGATTCTGATGTGCGGATCTGTGCTCCAGTGCCTCAAAAGATATCGTTTTTACCAGGGTTAACGGCTCGGAGCTGTGGCAGTCTTTCCAAACACATGGCAAAGCGATTTCGTAAGACCACTTCAGAAAATATTAAAAAGCAGGCTATTATTGCCCAAATGGCCGATCGCGTTGGCATTTCTCTCGACGATCCCACACTGCGGTTTATTAACGAGTTCTTGTTCGTGGTGACGAAGGATGGAGGCCGAGAACATCACTTTTTGGACGTATGGGGTGATTTGGCAATTTATGCGGATACGTTGGGGATGTTTAAGCATCCAACCTATGCAATGACGCTGGCAGCGTCGAAGGCTGGATTCAAGGTTTATCGTGATGAGATGCCAGGGCTGAAGTTCTTTGACAATCGCGTCGTTTTGTATGAGCTTCAGCGCCAAGGACTTGAACCTGACGCCGTGACTCAGCATTATTTACAGCAACAGGCCGCTATTGAGGTTGGCGATCGCACCCTGATCACGCGCATTCGAAATCGCCTGGCAAAGGTCATTGCTCGGAGGCTGACCACGCCCGCGAGTCAGACGCGGGTGCGGCTCCTGAGTGTGATCGCGCCCCACACCTTCACGGCCTATCCACAACTTGCCGACGCGCAGGTTCAGCAGAGCTCAATGCTGCTAAGCCAAAATCCAGCATCCTGCAAGCAGGGTTGACGCTAGAGTACGGCGAGGCAATCCCATTGATATCCCTTATCCCAACTCTCTGAAGTATAGTAGTTCTAGATAAGAATGAGAAACAATGGCTTACAGCTTAGATCTGCGTGAGCGAGTAGTCGCCCGAGTAGAGCAAGGGCATTCAGTCGAGGAAACGGCTGCCCTTTTTCAAGTCAGTCCGG
>JACYME010000105.1 GCA_015272155.1 Leptolyngbyaceae cyanobacterium T60_A2020_046 | reverse complement strand
ATGGGTTCGGGGAATGGGGGTTCGGGGCCAGCCGCCGCCGCGCCATCGGTGTCGATCCGGCGGGCGGGCACTGCCGCCGGATCTGGCACTTGGCTCACGAGCAGCGCCACGGGGCCTTGCAACTGCTGGGGGATTAGGTCGTTGCCGCAGGTGTTAAGCGATCGCCCCGTTTCGTTGCGGATATCCCTGCCCCCGTTGTGGCGAATCACATTCCCGCCGGGGTCTTGGGGCTCGCCTAGGTCGGGCTCGGCCCGGTCTTGTAGGCGCAGCCCATCGGCACGGTTGTGGGTCAGCCGGGTTTGCCGAAGGATGGGCCGCGATCGCTGGCTCACCACCATGCCGACTTCGTTGTGGGTGAGGTCGCAGTTCAGCACCAGCGGGGCTGCGTCATCGGTGAGGGCGATCGCGGTGCCATTGTCTCGACCGATGACGGCAGATAGCACGCCCTTTCCCCGCTGCAATCCGGCGATGCCCACCCCGGCGTTATCCACCACCCAGCACTCTGCCACCGTAGGGATCGCTTCTGCTGCAATGCCAATGCCATAGCGGGCGCAGCGGGTGACATAGACGCGCTCTACATGCGATCGCCCCGACGCCAACCATAGACCGATGCCATCGGCCTGACCGTTGATCAGCATGACAGTGGTCAGTGCCCCATCATTTTCGATGACGCAGGTCGCCGCGATCGCGCCGAGGGTCTTGTCCGTCCACAGGCCGCTGCCCTGGATTACCGTTGCGGGGCGATCGCTGCCCCCCGTGCCCACCACTCGACACCCCGCCGGAATCACCAGCGGAAACCGTTCGCCGATCGCGGTGCTGTAAAAGCCCGTCGCGAGATAAATCACCCCCTCGGCATGGGGCGGATGGCGCGCGATCGCCGCTGAAATCGTCCGCAACGGACGCGTTTCGCTGCCCTCCTGCTGGTCTTGACCCAGGGTCGGATGCACGTAAATCGTCTGCTCAGTCATCGGTGAAAGGTGCCGTACAAGTCCATTTCCGACAGGTTTGCTGCGGGAAGCCCCGGCGACAGCGTCGGCATTTCCCAAAATTTATGGCACATTTGTGGCGCGTCTTTCCCACGAGAGAGGCCGAAGGTTGTCATAAGAGGGTACACTTCAACCGTTATCATCGAGATCTCCCTGTGGATAATCCCGTCGTTTTGTGCATCATTGCGTTGAATGTTGTCATTGCCCTGATGGGATTCTATCTGGCCTGGCGAATTTGGCAGGTGAAACAGGTCTTGTCTGTGACGGTGAGAAACCTGACAGTGTGGGAGCGAAGCACCCATCGCGTCCTCAATCCGGAGGTGACGCCTCAAAATATTTTGATGGGACGAAACGGCATTGCAGCCCTGCGATCGCACTACGCCCAGCTTCAGCACCAAATTGAACAGCTTCAGCGCATTCTAGGCGTTGTCTTGGTTGGGCTAAGATTGCTGCAACCCAAGCGACGGCGATGTCGGCGATCGCTCCGACTTTGAGGCTGTTGTCAGTATTGACACGGTGATCTCGCCGGGCAATGAGTTGAATCCCGTTTCCCCAAGCGCGGTGTCCTGATTGCGGGTAGGGCGATTGGCCCCATCCAACGTGCAGCCCACTCTCATTCGGTCAAGCATTCCCCCAAGGAGCGTAAAGACATGGCAGGCAATAAAAGCGTTGCATTCATTAGTGGGTTATTGCTAGGGAGCGCCATTGGCACAGTGACCGGACTCTTGGTAGCCCCCAAGGCCGGGCGAGAAACGCGCCAATTTCTGCGCAAGTCTGCCGATGCGTTGCCCGAGCTAGTTGAGGATTTGGCTTCTAGCGTACAACTTCAGGCCGATCGCCTATCTGAAACCACCCTACGCAATTGGGAACAAACCTTGACGCGCCTACGGGAGGCGATCGCCGCGGGGCAGGCCGCCAGTCGTGAGGAATACGCCAACCTCACCGCCCTCTCGCCCCAAGACGGGGGGCGCGAAGAAAATCCTGAGTACGACGATGAGTGACCCGCTCCTGGAGCCATGCCGAAGTTGGGCAGACTGAGTGTTTGTATCGTGAATGTGTTGTGTGTTTAGGCTGTCATGGATCCGCTCTTTTGGCTGGTACTGTCATTTTTGCTGGTCGCCGTGAGCTTGACTGCGGTGCTGCTGGTGACGGTGCCCGCTGTGCGAGAGCTGAGCCGCGCGGCCCGCAGCGTTGAGAAGCTGTGCGACACCCTCAGCCGAGAGTTGCCCCCCACGTTAGAGTCCATTCGCCTGACCAGTCTGGAAATTACCGAACTCACGGACGACGTGACTGAGGGCGTCCAAAATGCCAGCCACATTGTGCAGCAGGTGGATCACAGCTTGAGTATCGTGCGCCAGCAAACGGAGCGGGTGCAGGCGGTCACCCGTAGCATGATGGCTGGAATGCGCGCTGCTTGGCGGACGCTGCGGGGTAATGCGCCCCGCGATCGCCGTCGCCTGCCCACGCCATCCTCCCCAGCGTGCCCTGCACGCAGGGCCGCCGCCACGCCCCCGGCCCTGCCCAACGGTCGCCGCGAGGCACTGCCGCCCCTGCGGACTCCAGAGCGCGAGGCAAATCCAGAAACAGCGGCGTTTTCAGAGCGATCGCCGCGATCGCCCGACAATCCCGATCCCGATCACGACGGTTCTGCGTCATAGCTGCGACGCGGGCGAAGGACGCGACACCCCGTACCTTACGAGGTAAACCCTCCTACAGGGATGGAGATTTGCGGCGCTGCGAGAGAAGGATGACCCAATCCGACGGAAGTTCTGCGGAAAGGGCCAGGGTCGCCCTGAACAAGCAAAGGGGGCTGTCGGCTGTTGCGCTAAGATGCTCCGCGATCGCGCCCAGCACGGGCTAAAGGAACCCGCGATCGTGTGGCCTTACCGACACCATCGGGCATCCTCTGATAGCATACGGGTGACTGTCGCATCGACCGAGAAATGCCGGACTTGGCTGCCGCGCCGATTCAAAATCTTCGCCATTGTCAGGTGGCACGGTTCTCCAAAATCCCTTTCGGAAGTCGGGCCTACCGTCGAGGGGTAGTCTGCGTATGTCTTGGGTAAATCACATTGCGAGACAAGAGGAAGAGGGCACTGTATGAAAGCCATGGTTTTGGCCGCCGGTAAGGGAACGCGGGTTCGTCCCATCACCTACACGATTCCCAAACCGATGATCCCAATTTTGCAAAAGCCCGTTATGGAGTTTTTGCTGGAGCTGCTCCGCCAACACGGCTTCGACCAAATCATGGTGAATGTGAGTCACCTCGCCAACGAAATCGAAGGCTACTTTCGCGATGGCCAGCGCTTTGGGGTCGAAATCGCCTACTCCTTTGAGGGGCGCATCGTAGATGGCGAACTCGTGGGCGAAGCGCTCGGTTCCGCTGGGGGAATGCGCAAAATCCAGGATTTTTCGCCCTTTTTCGACGATACCTTTGTCGTGCTCTGTGGCGATGCGTTGATCGACCTTGACCTCACCGAGGCCGTCCGCCAGCACAAGGAAAAGGGCGCGATCGCGACCATCATCACCAAATCCGTCCCCCTGAAGCAGGTGCCCAGCTACGGCGTGGTGGTGACCGATGCCAACGGGCGCATCAAGTCCTTCCAAGAAAAACCGAAGGTCGAAGAAGCCCTCAGCACTGACATCAACACCGGGATTTACGTCTTTGAGCCAGAAATTTTTGACTACATTCCCTCGGGGCAAGAATTTGACATCGGCGGCGACCTTTTCCCACGCTTAGTCGCCAATGATGCCCCCTTCTACGCCATCCGCATGGATTTTGAATGGGTTGATATCGGTAAAGTGCCCGACTACTGGCAAGCCATTCAAGACGTGTTGACGGGCAAGGTCAAGGGCGTTGAAATTCCCGGTCAGGAAATTCGCCCCGGGGTCTACGCCGGGCTCAACGTCCGCGCCAATTGGGACAAGGTGAACATTCAAGGCCCGGTCTACATTGGCGGCATGGCCCACCTTGAGGACGGTGCAACCATCATCGGCCCCACGATGATCGGCCCCAACTGCTCGATTTGCAGCAACGCGATCGTTGATCGCAGCGTCATCTTTGAATACTCGCGGATCGGCCCCGGCGTGCGCCTCGTCGATAAGCTGGTGTTTGGTCGCTATTGCGTAGACAAGAGCGGCGCATCGATTGACATGCAGGCCGCTGCCCTGGATTGGCTGATTACCGACACCCGCCAGGCAGAAGTGATCAAGCCACCCATTGAGCACCACGAAATCGCGGAACTGCTGGGCCAAGAAGCCTAGTGCCCTAAGGCAGATGCCGCAATTGCTCCACCCATTGCACTCATCCCCCACCCCGGCTTCTCACCAAGACGCTGAATGCAAAGCACTCGCTGAGCAACAGCGCGATCGCGGCTATGCCAGAGGCGATTCGCCTTTGGGAGGGGGATGTCGGGCAAGGGCAGGCGGTACGCAAATTGACGCTGGGCTGTCGCCGAACTCCACCTGGAACTCCACCATCGTGATGATGCCAGGCCGATGGGGTTTACGGTTCACGGCTTCCGTTGACAGGATGCCCGAGACGGCCCCAACACCGGTCATGGCAGTTGCCAAACCGTTTAGGACAAAGACGTCACGAGCTGCCCCTGTGCTGTGCATTGGCAAGATGGGCTGCGCCCTAGGCAAATTCGCCAACGCGATCGGGGCGGCACCTGCGCAAGGTTAGGGGGTACAACGGTATGAAGATCGCCCCTAGAAGACGAGGCCATCTTTAACTTGGCGAATGTCTGCTCCGCCAAAGGAGGCTGCCCGCCCGGACCAGTCAAACCCGCTGAGGCGAAAACCGATAAACCCACTGGATTGCACCGGGTTGATGCGAAAGACGATGCCATAGGTGCGGCGGCTATATTCCATGATGTAGTCTGTGTTGATGGTGTTGCCACTGCGGAGGTTAATGGAGGTTTGGAACCCGGCGCGAATGGGGCCATAGATTTGCTGAATGACGCCAAAGTTGATGCGCTCGCGATCCACCTCGCGGTCGAAGCGGAAGGGCGATCGCCCTTCGGTGACAAAGGGCCGACGATAGGTAACGTTGATTGCCGTGTAGTCAAAGAAGTTGCGCGAAAAATGCCCAAACTGCATGTCGAGTCCCACGCGACCATCCACACTGAACTGGTTGTCTTCGCTGGTGTAGTAGGCGTAGGTGCTGCGGCTGCCCAAAAATAGGTCAACGTAGGGCACTACAGGGCGGGGCGTAAAGCGTAGCCCTTCGTCGCGGGTGGGGGGCAGCGGGGTGCCCTCCCAGAGGCGTATAGGCCGCCGCACAAACACGCTGCCCTGGAACCGTCCGAGACTCACCAAATCATCCAGGGGAGCTGGGCCAAGGAGCTCCTGGCGATCGGTTTCGGCGGTGACGTATTGGGCACCCACCTGGTAGCTCAGCAGCGTCCCCGTGTTTCCCAGGTTGTAGTTGGGGGAGGTGATGATCGCGCCTAGGCTATTTTGCACATCTTGAAAGCCGAGGGATCCGTTGAACAAGCGATCGCGATAACTATATTCCAGGGCGAGGCGATGCCGCCCGAGGGGACGCTGCACCCGGACGCTTGCCCGCAGCCGTTCACCCACGTTCGCCAGATCCAGCCCTGAGAAATCGGCGGTAGCGTTGACGGTGGTGACACGCCCAATGCGCCCCGTCAGGTCAAAAATGGTGCCGTAGTTGGCGAGATCACCTAGATCGCCCGTGGAAATGAAGCGCTCAATAAAGAACTGGGGGGTTACGCGCAGCCGCCACGGATCAGCGGTGGCGACTTCAAAGCGCCGTTCAACAAATAGCCCGCCGCGATCGCGACCATCTATCCCAATGCCCGTCGGCAGGGGATTGAGGTCATCCACTTCGCCCCGTCGAAAAATTACGCTGGAGGGAAATAGGGGCAACGAAAAGCTTTGATCAAACACAAAGCGACCGCGCTCAATTTCAAGGCGATCTTCCTCTTCACTGATGCGCACTAGGCGGGCCGTTTCGCCGCGCAATTCCAGTTCAGGGGGTGAAAACGGGTCATTGGTGAGGCGAATATCTTGGGCGACCCAGCCCTCTGCATCGAAATCGATTTGAGCAGCTTCAAAGCGAATGCGGTTAGCGCTGCCCCGCCCCCTGGCTCCAGGAATATTGCCCCGCCCCGTGCGCAGGGTAAGGCTGCGACCTGCCTGTATCTCCTCAAGTGGCCCCTCTCGATTGAGGCGATCGCTGAGGGGATCAGTTTCCGCGCGGGGATTGTCGGTCAATAGTTCAGCAAAATCCTGATCCAGGGTGGCGATATCGACATCACCCCGCGCCTCATACAACGTACCGGCTCCCTGCAAGAGGTTGTACTCGGCGCGTCCGGCACGAATAATTTGGTCGCCTCGGCTGAGCACGACATTACCCTCAGCCAGCACATAGCGGTTAAATAAGTTGATCCAGAGGCGATCGGCGCTGAGGATGCCATTGGCAATTCTGAGGAGGGCGTTCCCCTCGGCGATGACCACTTGGCGATCGGGATCAAATTCTTGGGAGTCGGCGCTGAGGTCGAGTAACACATCAGATTGGCCACTGGGGGCGCTTGGCGTTAGCAACTCGCCATCGCGGGTGACGGCTCCGTCGCGCCATCGAGAATCGGGGCGGCTCTGGTCGCCGATGCGGCGACGATCGCGCTGGGTTTGGGACACTGAACTGGGTTCGGGGGGTGCAGGCTCAGCCCGTTGTGGCGATCGCGCGATATCCTCGGTCGTCCCTTGACCAGCCGTTGGCGTTGGGGGCGAAAATTGAGCTGTGGGCGACCATGCGAGACTCACTCGTCCGCTAAGGAGGTCGGGCTGGGGCGTTGCTGAAGGGTTCAAGGCCCCCTCTGCGATCGCGGCGCGCGGGCTGGGCACCGTCGCGATAGCGGGATCAGAAAACTGGGGCGTTGCCGATTCCTCGACCCTGAGTTCTCGACGACGCTGTCTGGCCTGCGCACGAGTTGGTTCCGAAGAGGCACCCGAGGGTTCCTCAGGCTCCGCCACCGGGGTTTCGTCGATTACCGTGGCAACTTCGACAACAGGGGGAAGATCCGGTGGAATCAGGGGATAGGGCATAGACAGCCGCCGCAGGTTCAAAAATAAAGCCCGACCAGCGGGCTTCAAAAGGATGATTTAGAACAATAGCACCGACCCCGCTCGCCCAGCCATTTCGGCATTTTTCAGGGATTGCCGTCATCGCGACAGCCCCAAGGCGCGCCAGGGTGCAGCGCGTGGCGGTTCAGACCTTATTCAAGATCCTGACGGCCAGGGTTCCGAGAGGGGTCTCCACTCAGAAAGCCAAAGATAAACAGACCGACAAAAAAGGCAACAACTAAGTAAACAACAATTTTCAGAGTCAGCATCGAGGATTTCCCTTGAGCGAGACGGCAATTGGTAATGCCTATCATATCGTCAATCGTTGCTGTCCTTAGTTGATAATCCTGAATTAGGGCTCCCGCTTCGTAGCGTTCTGAACAATGGGACGGCAGCGCCTTCCCATCGGTTCCATTAGGCAGATACTGAAGACGACGGGCAGAGGAATGCTGCGATCCCCGCGTCTCTCGGGCGATCCCCATGCGGGCGATCCCCATTGCCTTGGAACCCGCCGTAGCCACATTCCCACCCTGCCCAATCCCGTGCTGACATCAGAGCCCAGTTCATGACCATTGCCCCTTCCTCCGCACCTAACCCGACGGATCTGACGATGATCCACACGATCGCCGATCGCCTCCGACAACTCACCCAGATTTCCATCCAACCCCAGTGGCGCGGGGCAACGATCGATGCCGTCACCCCCCCGAGTGCGGAGACTTTTGCGGTCTGGCCCGTGGTCACCCTCAACGATCGCGGGCATATTCCCTGGGCGCGAGGGCAACAGTCTCTCTGGCTGGCTCAGCGAATTACGGTGCCGCCAGCGTTGGCGGGCTTTCCGCTGGCGGGGCTAAATCTCAAACTGCAACTGGTGTGGTGGGCGGATGCTGCTCAAATCTATGTGAACGGCGTGGCGGTGCAGGCGGGGGATTTGTTTGACTGCTTTACCCGCGTGCCGCTGGGCGATCGCGTGCAGCCCGGAGATGAGATTGACGTTGTTTTGCACCTTGTCAGCCCTGGCCATGACGAAGGCGCACTGGTGAAATCGGTGCTGATCTACGAAGCAGCGGCGGATGCTCTGCCCGAGCCGGGGTTTGTGGCCGATGAATTAACGGTGCTGGCAACCTATGCTGCGGCTCTCAAGCCAGCGGCAATCGCAACGCTGACCGCCGCCGTTACCGATTTGGACTGGGCACAGGTGAGCGATGCTGATATCTTTCAGCGCAGTCTACAGGTCATGCGCGATCGCCTCATGCCCCTAAGCCCCTGGATTAAACGCTACCAGGTGTCTTGCCTCGGCCATGCCCACCTCGATTTGGCCTGGCTCTGGCCCGTCAAAGACACCTGGGATGCGGCGGAGCGCACCTTTCGCTCGGTGCTCGATCTCCAGAAAGACTTTCCGGAGCTGACCTATACTCACTCCAGTCCGGCCCTGTTTGCGTGGCTGGCCGACCATCGGCCCAAGCTGTTTCAGTCCGTGCGGCAGGCGGTGGCCGAGGGGCGATGGGGCATTGATGCGGGGCTGTGGGTCGAGCCTGAGCTGAATACGCTGGGCGGGGAATCCCTGGCGCGGCAAATTCTTTATGGACAGCGTTACTGCCGAGACACCTTTGGGACGGTGAGCGCGATCGCGTGGCTGCCCGACAGTTTCGGCTTCTCGTGGCAGCTTCCTCAGCTTTTAGCCCAGGGGCAGGTGCGCTGCTTCGCGACCCAAAAGCTGCGCTGGAACGACACTACGACTTTTCCCCATGAGCTGTTTTGGTGGGAAGGGTTGGATGGCACCCGCCTGCTGAGCATGACCCTGCCACCCATTGGCAGCGATATTGATCCCGTCGCAATTGCCCGCCATAGTGCCCAGTGGATCGCTCAAACCCAACTTACAGAATCCCTTTGGCTGCCTGGGGTTGGAGATCATGGGGGCGGCCCCACCCGCGACATGCTGCACAAAGCGCGGCGCTGGGCGGCATCGCCCTTCTTCCCGACGGTGACCTTTCGCCGGGCAGCGGACTTTTTAGAAACGGTGGAAAGGCAGATTGCCCCATCGCCAGCGGCGAATGGAGGGAAACGGGCCGGTGAGGGCACGATCGCCCTGCCCTGCTGGCGCGATGAACTGTACCTAGAACTGCACCGGGGCTGTTACACCACCCACGGCGACCAAAAACGCCAAAACCGCGCCTGCGAAACCCGCCTGACCCACGGTGAATGGTTTGCCGCGATCGCAACCCTGACGCTGGATGTGCCTTACCCCAAGGCTGCGCTCGAAACCGCCTGGAAACAGATGTTGTTCAACCAATTTCACGACATCTTGCCGGGGACGGCCATTCCCGAGGTGTTTGCCACCGCTAACGAAACCTGGGCCGCCGCCCTCAATACTGCCGATCGCGTATTGCATCAAGCGTTGACCCAACTAGCGGGCGCGATCGCATTGCCTTCCGCGCCCCATCCGCAAGCCGTCGCGATCGCCCTCTTCAATCCTTTGAACTGGAGTCGGTCTGAGGTGGTGGAGATAGCGCTGCCCGAGGGTGAGGTGCTCGCCTGGCAAGCGGTCGATGGCCCGGCGGGGAACCCGCTGACGACACAGGTGAGCGAGGTAGGGCGATCGCTGTTGGTAGACGCCCAAGATGTGCCCGCGATCGGCTATCGCCTACTGTGGCTCGTCCCCGCTGAGAAATTCCCCAACCCGGCTCCCCCGCCTGCGCATTGGCAACTGGCGAGCGATCGCCTGCGGGTCACCCTCGATCCGCACACGGGCGACATCGCTTCCCTGTGGGACTGCCACGCCCAGCGCGAAACCCTCAGCGGCCCCGGCAACCACCTACAAGCCTTTGTTGACCAGGGCGAATACTGGGATGCGTGGAACATTGCCCCGGCCTATGCCGATCACCCGTTGCCCCCCGCGACGCTAGAGTCCATCACCTGGGTGGAGCATGGCCCCCTGCGGCAACGGGTGCGGGTGGTGCGCCGGGTTGGACAGTCCACCGTGCAGCAAGACTATGTGCTGGATGCGCGATCGCCCTACCTCTGCATCGAGACGGTGGCCGACTGGCAAGAATGCCAGGTGGTGCTGAAATCCGCCTTTCTCACCCGAACCCAGGCCCACAGTGCGACCTATGAAATTCCCTTTGGGGCGATCGCGCGGCCCCTGAATTCCGATGACCCGCACCAGCGCGCGAAGTGGGAAGTGCCCGCCCTGCGCTGGGCCGACCTCAGCGATGGGCACCACGGGCTGAGCATTCTCACGGACTATAAGCATGGCTTCGATGCCCAGCCCGGTCGCCTGCGCCTGACACTGCTAAAAGCCCCCCTCTGGCCTGACCCTGGGGCCGATCGCGGCCATCACGTTTTTCGCTACGCGGTGTTGCCCCACGGCGGCAGTTGGCAAGCAGCCCAAACGCCCCACCATGCGATCGCCTTTAGCGCCCCCCTCTATGCCCAGGTGTGCCCCCAGTTCACTCGCGCCACGGGCGATCCGGCTCCCGTCACCCAGCACAGCTTTTTGCACTGGGATAGCCCCAACCTCGCGATCGCGGCCTTCAAGCCCTCGGAGGATGACCCCAATGCTTACATCCTGCGCTGCTGGGATGCCTACGGTGAAGCCAGCACGCTGCACATCCACACCCCGCTGCCGTTAGTGGAAACTGACACCACTGACCTGTTAGAAGACCCAACCCCAACCGCGATCGCGGATCCCCTGCGCCCCTGGCAGGTGATCACCCGCCGCCTCATCCGTCGCTGAGGTTTCCACGATATGTCTGCCATCTACCCTGTGGAACCCGACAGTCCGCTCAGTCACCGTAGACCCGAATGTCCTCCCAAAGCGTCTCCCGCGATATTTCGGGAAATTGGCATTACAGCGCTTCGATCGCAAGGGTGCTCAGGTTTCCCGTGAACCCGGTGATTTCGATCAGGCCGTCGCGGCGATGTTGAAAACCTGCGGCACCGTCGTTGAGGGCCAGAAAGGTGCGGCTGCCGAGGGTAAAGGTGGCGGCCCCTCGCGCGGTGAAGTCCGATTGCGTCAGCACTGCCGCGATCGCCCGTTGAGTCAGGCTGCTCACCTCGCCCAGCTGGGCAACCTCTGAGGCCGCCACTGCGATCGGGGCGGTGATACGGTCGATGCCAATTTCCAAATCTGTGATGTGATCCAGGTGGCGCAGGCGAGAGTGACGGCGATCGCCATCGCGAAAGGTGTCGCTACCTGCCCCACCCGTGAGGCGATCGGCCCCCCATCCTCCGGCGAGCAGGTCGTCGCCATCCTCGCCCAACAACACATCGCGGCCCCGGTTGCCCCACAGCCGATCATCGCCCTCGCCACCCCGCAGCAGGTCATTGCCGCGTCTGCCGCGTAGGCGATCGTTGCCGCCTTGGCCATTGATGACATCGTGGGAGTCGTGGCAGCCCCGTACCCGATTGTCGAGATCATTCAGAATCGTCACCCCATTGCGCTGACTGACGCGCCGAGGCGTGGCATCCGCCGCCAAAACGGTCAGCGTGGTGCGGGGCCGAGCCTGCCCCTCAAATTGAAAATTGGCCCAGATTTGCCGCCCGAGGCGCAGGTTATCCACGTGATCGAGGGCGATGTTCGTGAGGGTGATGCGGGGGCTGGCGATCACCGCAAAGGAAACGACGACATCGCTGCCCACCTGGGCCAGTTGCAGGTTGCGGGCGGTGAGGCCAGCACCGCTAAAGACCAGGGTATCGACCTCGGGCCGTCGGTCGCGGCTGGGCGCTGCGCCGGGGCCAACCCCGCCAAAGTCGTGAATGGTCGCGATGTCGCCCAGGGTAAAGGTAAAGGTCTGGCGTCCCCCGGCTCCAGAGCGATCGCCACCCGCAATGGCATTATCAGTAATCGCAATGTCTTGGGTGATGCTATCGCCGAGGGTGAGGCCCGCTGACGGATTGCTGAGGGTCAACGTGGCGACTTCCGGGCCTTCCACGATGCCATCATCCTCCAGGGTGAAGGTTACCGTGCCGCTGGTTTGCCCATCCAGAATGATGATCGTGGGGCTGCTGATCTGATAGTCGGTGGCGGTAATGCCCACCCCCGAAACCTCTAGTTGGACGGACTGATCACCCACGACTGCAGCGGACGCGATCGCCGTCACGGTAATGATCGTTTGTTCCGCCTCAGCCCCCCCATTGGTACTCACCCAAAGGGACACGGTTGGGATCGGGACAGCGGGCAGGGTCAGCGAAAAATTGTCGATCGCGAGCCCATGATCATTGCCTGCATCGTTGACCTCGCACCAGCGCAGCCATAGGGTTTCCCCCGCCGCCCAGCCCAACGTGTTGAGGGTGCCGCCGCGATCGGCAACCCGTCCCGCCGTATTCCCATCGACGGCTCCTGCGGTGGCTGTAGCAATGGGCGAAGTCCAGTCAAAGGTGCCCCCTGGCGCAGTCCACGTGGCCACGGCCTCAAAGCTCGCCCCAAAGCCATATTCCAGCACCATCGTTTGGGGTGTGGTGTTGCCGCCATTGCGCCACTGCTCGCCATCAAAGGCGAGGGTGATGGTCTCCAGCGTTCCCCCTGTGGCGTTGGTGGCAGCAAAGGCAATCCATCCAGCAATGTTGCCCGTTGCCGGACTGCCGAAATATGTGCCGCCGGATCCGAGGGCACCTAGGGCGCGATCGCTGTCCTCCACGGCTCCATAGCTCATGAAGCTGCCAACATTGGAGGAGCCATGATTAGCGGTATAAGCCGTGATTTCTGTCCCAGGGGCAGGCTGCCGAAACAAATACCATCCCGGCAGGGTGACATGATTGCTCCAAGCATTGTCGCTGCCAGAACGGGCCAAACCGTCGAAGGTTTCGGTGTAAGTGCTATTGAGCTGAATGGGCATGGGGTAGATGCAGGGAAAGCTGGAGGGATCCGTAGACTTCAGGATGAAGCTGAAGCGCACCTCCCGCACTTTTACAGAGGCAATAGACGGGTGCCCAGGCAGATCTCACGGAAAGCCGCGATCGCGATCGCGCGAAAACCCGTAAATCCCACGAGGCAGCAAGAGGATTTCCCTGGGCTCCATCTATCCCTGAGAAAGCGCCTCCGGTTCTAACCAGGTTTGCTTTAGGGTTTCGACAAAGGCGTAGATGGCGGGTGGCTGGGGTGTATTTTTGGGGCGAATCACGCCAATCACTCGCTCCAACGGCAGGGGCAGTTCTGCCACGATTAGGTCGGGCGGAATTGGTTCGGCAGCCAAGCGTGCCATGATGGTGGCCCCGAGTCCGCGCTGTACCATACTCAACACCGTGGAGTCTTCGCGCACTTCGTAGGCAGGCTGAATGGGGCATCCGGCCTGGGCGAGGTAGCGATCGATGAGGTCGCGGCAGCCATCCCCAGGGGGAGCCAAAATCAGGGGATAGTGGATCAACGCATCCCAGGAGACGACGGCAGGCTGGGGACAAGTTGTGGGCGGTAAAAAAACGGCGTAGCGATCGCGCAGCAGCTCCCAACTCTCAAACTCAGGGCTGGTGGGCAAATAGGTAAACCCAATGTCGGCCTTGCCGTGGCGCACCTCTGCTTCGACTTGGTTATAGTGGTGAAACTCGTTGATGGTGACGGTGATGCCAGGATATTGAGTGCGAAACTGGTGGATCACCTCCGGCAGGATGTGGGTGGCAACGCTACGAAACCCGGCAATGCGCACCTGCCCCTGCTGGAGCCCTCGGGCCTGCTGGGCCTGACGGCCAATGTTCTCTAGAGCCCGCAGAATGTTGCGCCCCTCCTGGGTGACCTGCGCGCCCAAAGGGGTCAACACTGCCCCTTGACGGCCCCGGTGTAGCAAAATTACGCCCAGTTCTTCCTCTAGGGTGGCGATCGCGTGGCTCACCGCCGACTGCGACAGATCCAGTTCCAAGGCGGCATCGCTGAAGGTTCCGGCATCTGCGATCGCAACTAAGGCTCGAATCTGAGAAATTTTGAGCCGGTAGGGATTAATGTCGGCCATGCGATCGGATACCCCTAAAATTGCATCTTCACATCATAATCGGGGGCTCAGAGGCCAGGAATGGAAAATGCAGGGCTGGTGGCGGCAATTTTGTTTGGGGCAACGCTGGTGTCGGCCACCTTTGGCTTTGGTAGCGCGCTATTTGCCATGCCCCTGCTGACGGTGGTGATTGGCCTCAAATTGGCAACGCCGCTGTGCGGCCTAGTGGGGCCAACCATTTCTTTGATGATTTTGCTGCGGGAGTGGCGCAAGGCCGAGTATATGTCGGTGTTGCCGCTCATCGTCATGACGGGAATCGGCATTCCCCTGGGGACGTGGGCGCTGCAACATCTGCCGGAAGTCTGGATGTTGGCGGCGATCGGCACCGTGCTGGTGGCCTACGGCGGCTATCAACTGCGTGGGTTCTATTTGCCTGCGATCGTATCTCCCCGGTGGTCGCTGGTGTTTGGTTTGGTGGCGGGCATTTTGGGCGGAGCCTACAACACCAACGGCCCGCCCGTCGTCCTCTATGGCAACCTACGGCGCTGGACGCCTGACCAGTTTCGCGCCTCGCTGCAAGGGTACTTTTTCCCGACGGGGCTGCTGATTGGGGCCAGTCATGGAGCCAGTGGCCTGTGGACGCCGGAGGTGTTTCGCTTGTATGGCGTGGCCTTGCCCGGTATCGTTGGCGCGATCGCGATCGGCTCCTGGCTCAGCCGCCGCCTCTCGGCCCAATCCTTTCAAAAAGGGTTGTCGGCGCTCTTGATGCTGCTGGGTGTGCTGCTGTGGCGATCGGCATGGCAACAGATTGCGGAGCACACGGGGGGATAGCCCCACCCGCACCCGCACCGGCGTTGCTGATTCCCAGGATAAATGACCCACCCTGCAGAAAGCCGCAAAGCACCTACATCCCAAAACCTTCTCCCCAGAGAGAAGGGCTTCCCTCTCCCTCGGGCTGTGTATACATCACTCCTGAAACCCTTGTGGACAGGGGCTTGCCCCTCATCCCCCCTTCTCCCTACCTGGGAGAAGCTAATCTTGTAGAGGTTTCATAGCCGCCTGAAAACCAACTGAGGCAAACGCCAATCGGTCGAGCGCCGTGGCCAGACCCTTCACCCCGGGAAACGGCTGCTGTTGAGCGGGGGCAATCACCATTCGCCCCAGCGTTAACACCACATCGCCTAATGAAACAATGGTCTTAGGGGTCATTGTCTGCAACACCTGCAATTCTGAGGGGGCAAAGCAATCCAGAGCCCTTGGGTGAGGGGCGGCTCAAATGGCGTAGGTCAACCCAAGTAGCTGCCAAGCCACGACTGAATCAAACCCGATAAAACGCGAGGGCATTAATCAGGGGGTGAATGTCGTCAAATTGCAACTTTTCGACATTCAGCGCCCCTGACTTGAGCGTGTCGTGGAACCGCTCAATGCGCCAGCGTAAAGCACAAAGCTGCATAAAACTGCACTACACGTTGCCCCTGCTCTAACGGCTCTAACGAGTCAATGGGCAAAACGGCACTCAGGCCTTGATGCCACTTCTGGCTCTCTTTTGGCTCTCTTTTTCCCCAGCGGGCAAGTCTTTGCCACCTTGGCGCGTCCAGTCGCGAAAAGATGCCTGCAACGGTTTGGCGAAAGCGATTCCCCATGCATTGGGAAAACGATAGACCGGGTTTAGACAAAGCGGGTTGATAGGCTTTCTCTAGACTTTGTTTACCGGTGGCCGAACCGGGCTTTCTAGCATCATGTCTGACATGAGATTGTGTCTTCCTGTGGGGACGAGTCCTAGATGCTCTACTCCA
Source organism: Leptolyngbyaceae cyanobacterium T60_A2020_046 (assembly GCA_015272155.1). Classification (GTDB taxonomy): domain Bacteria; phylum Cyanobacteriota; class Cyanobacteriia; order Phormidesmidales; family Phormidesmidaceae; genus JACYME01. The sequence continues at coordinate 7,663 of JACYME010000105.1, read as the reverse complement.
GAGACCAAACCCCTACAGAATGAGTTCCGAGAAGGGGCCAGGGGTGGGTTTGCCGCTGGGTTTTACCCACCCTGCCCTTGCAGACACCCTTCCCCGGGAGGGGGAAATACGGGCCAATGGCTTAACCCGAACTGACATTACTTAGGATGCAGCGATGGGTTGGGTTAGCTTCTTGTCGGGAATGTGGGTGTATTGGCTAACAATTTGACGGAACTCGTTGCCTTCCATCGTTTCGACCTCCAGCAGGCGATCGACCAGATGATCGATAAGGGGCCGATTTTCGCGCAAAATTTGGCGGGCGCGGGTGTAGGCATGGTTGGCGATCGCCCGCACTTGCTGATCAATTTTGCTTGCCATCGCTTCAGAATATTCCGATCGCGGCATCAAATTACGACCCAAAAAGACCTCCCCGCCCATGCTTTCGAGGGCAACAGGCCCGAGGTCAGACATACCATAGAGGGTGACCATTTGTCGGGCTAGGTTAGTCACTTGTTTGATGTCGCTGCCTGCCCCCGTGGTAACTTCGAGATCGCCAAAGATTTCTGCCTCTGCCGCCAAGCCTCCCAGGGCGACGGTAATGCGATCAAAGAGCCAGTTGCGAGTGTAGAGCCCGCTGTCGATCACATCTTCATTGGGAAGAGATTGGGTGAATCCTTCTACCCCACCCGATCGCGGGATGATTGTCACCTTGTTCAGCTCGTCAGAGTTTTCGAGCAGTGTGGTCAACAGGGCATGGCCGACTTCGTGATAGGCCGTCATGCGCTTGCGGTTGCTGTCGAGCAGGGGCGTCAGGCTTAGGCCGATGGTAATGCGGTCAATCGCATCTTCCACATCCTCCATGGTGATGCTGTCTTTGCGGCGGCGAGCGGTCAAAATAGCAGCCTCGTTCAGCAGGTTTGCCAGTTCTGCCCCAGAAAAGCCGGGAGTACGGCGCGCAATCGCCTCCAGCGAAACCGCCTCGTCCATTTTTTTGTTGCGAGCGTGAACCTTGAGGATGTCCAGTCGTCCCCGATAGGTGGGCAAATCGACCGTCACCTGACGGTCAAAGCGCCCTGGACGCAGCAGAGCAGAATCCAACACATCCACGCGGTTGGTCGCCGCAATCACAATGATGCCGCTGTTGCCCTCAAAGCCGTCCATTTCCGTGAGGAGTTGGTTGAGGGTTTGTTCGCGCTCGTCATTGCCGCCGCCGATACCTGTACCCCGCTGCCGCCCCACGGCGTCAATCTCGTCAATAAAGACGATGCACGGCGCATTTTCCTTAGCTTTTTTGAACAGGTCGCGAACCCGCGATGCGCCTACCCCGACAAACATTTCGACAAACTCAGAACCCGAAATGCTGAAAAAGGGAACGCCTGCCTCGCCCGCGATCGCCTTTGCTAGGAGGGTCTTCCCGGTGCCCGGAGGGCCAACCAGTAGCACCCCGCGCGGAATTCTGGCACCAACGGCAGTGAATTTCTCTGGATTTTTGAGGAAGGAAACCACCTCTTGCAGTTCTTCCTTGGCTTCTTCAATGCCAGCCACGTCGTCAAACTGCACACCAGTTTTGGCTTCCATCTGAAAGCGAGCTCGCGATCGGCCAAAATTCATCGCGCCGCCCGCCCCCGACGCCGATCGCCGCAAAATCATCAACAGACCAAACACCAACACCATCACCAGCAGCGTGTTGGTCGCAATCCACGCGATGGCATTGCCCTCGCCTTCGGGGCGCACCTCCACGTCAACATTTTGCGATCGCAATCGTTGAATCAGTTCTGGATTACGCCCATCACCAGAAAAGAGAATCACTTCGCGGGGTTCGGCATCTTCCGCATCGCCCTTGAGCACCACATCTGCCACACCCCGGTTGGGGTCGATATCCACCCGTTCCACCTCACCCGCATCCACACGCTGCAAAAACTCCCCATAGGAAAGCTGTTGCTCGTCGCGTTCAGCCTGGGCGATCGCGGGAGGAAGGGCCACCAAGCTTTGCAGCATGAACCAGCTCGCCGTGAGCAGGCCAGAGGCAGCAACTTGGGTGGTTCGGCGTAGGGACGTCTGCCGATGTAAGCGATGTGTCATGAATTCAGCCTTTTTGTCGCTTCGACAATGGAAACCGGGAGAATCCTCTCACCCCCCGGTCATTTCCATCCCTAGTCTAGTCGCTCTCTTTCCGCCTGTGGCAGTTCATACCGGGCTTCTAACGCGAACCCAGAGGGGATGGCCGCACCTCACAGATGGAGAATGCTATCGTATATTAAATGAAGTCATTACGAGTTTGCTTAATAGCTTGCCCTTGAGTTGTCGAGGTTAATGGCCCAAGGACGACACAGATGGCGATCGTCGCCGTCTGCCCATCTACGGTGCGGACTTGTTCCTGTCTAGCCCGACCTCCAGAGGCTGGTTCTTCTAGCGTTGGGATGATCAGGGCGATCGCACCCTTCGACAGGGTGCCCCAGGCAACGATTTCGACCGATTTATCTATAAAGAAATTAAAAAAATTGAGGAGAGTTGACAATGACCAAGATTGTTGGCATTTCTGGAAGCCTGCGTGAGGGTTCCTACAGCTATCAAGCCCTGGAACTTGCCGTCCAAAAAGCTCAAGACCTGGGCGCAGCCGTGACCATTCTTGATCTGCGGCGGTTGCAGCTTCCCTTCTGTAATGGCGGAGAAGCTTACCCCGACTACCCCGATGTGACGAAGCTGCGGCAGGTGGTGAAGGACGCCGATGGGCTGATTTTGGCCACGCCGGAATATCACGGCAGCCTCAGTGGGGTCATGAAGAATGCCTTAGACTTGCTGAGCTTTGATGAACTCTCGGGCAAGGTGATCGGCACAATTGGTGTGCTGGGAGGGCAGTCGAACAGTAACGCGCTGAATGAACTGCGGACGATCGCGCGCTGGGTTCATGCTTGGACGATCCCAGAACAGGTGGCGATCGGCCAAGCTTGGAAGGCCTTTGACCAAAACGGCACACTGACTGACGAAAAGCTCGACCAGCGACTCAGCGATTTTGTTGGAAGCCTGGTTGAAAATACGCAGAAACTTTGCCCACAAACGTAGCATTGATCAAGCATAATCATCCGTGGACTCTGCGGCTAGGGAACTGTTCGGAAGGGGATAGGGATCGCTTGTCTGGGCAATGTCGAGGCTACAATGGTGCCGTCTGTGGATTGCAGTTCCGTAATATTGAGTAACACAGTCCGCGCGATCGCGACGCAAACCGCAACAAACCCCTGACATCGTACCGACCAGGACGATGTCAGAGATCTCACGGTGAATGTGTTCCCCATGACTTGATTTGACGGAAAGCCCGGGCGGGAGTTGATTCCCGCTCGGGTCTCCTGCTGAGTTTTTGGGGTAAATAAGGTAAATAAAGTTAAGCCTGGGCCAAGAAACGTAAACAAATCCAGAGTTTCTTAAGAGTGATCCCAGATAATAAATGAAATCTTAGGCGGGCGTTAACCTTGGGGCTCGCAATCGGTTGAGTAACTCCCGTTTTTAACCATGACTCCATTAGGGAAGCCCGGAACAAGCGTCAATTGCCCCCCGTCTGCCAATGTTCCTGAGCAGGAGTTTTACCAAGCTTGGGCTCAGCGATATATCCGCCGTGTGCATCAGACCCCATCTGAGCCTGTGCGCTCGGTGGATGGGCGTCAGGCCGTTGCGGCTAAGCTGGGTCAGGCGTTGCGGGGGGTGAGTGCCCAGGCATGGCAAAAAACAGAGTATTTAATTGGTAAGGAAGTCGTTCGTCACCAAATCAATCCAGACTACGTTGATCCCTGGTCGATTTCCCAGGACGTGTATCGGGTCTATGAGGCTGCACTGCACAGCTATGGAGTAGGTACTGCGGCAGAGCGGTTTGCGGTGAACTGGGCGCAGTATTTAGGGGAAATCCGCGATCGCTACACCGCCCAGGATCCTCGCGTCATTGCCTTTGTCAGCATGCAATTCCACTACACGGGGCGGCTATTGCTGGGGCATACCCATCGCCAACAGACGCGCGATTTGGAGCTGTACTTCAAGGCGATCGACGATCATCTCTACATGCCTCTTCAGCGGGCCTATAATGCCGCCGCCGTCTATTCCTACACCGCACCAGAACTTGAGTCGATTCGCCGCCTGATGCCCGCGAGCAGCGAAATTGCGCACAAAATTGTCAATCAAGTACTGACGGCATTTCCTAACCACCACTCCCACAGCGGCCCCCTCGCTTCGTCGCTGGTCAAACTCTCCAGTGTGCGAGACGTAGAGATGTTTCAGACCTATCTATGGGTGTGCTTGCTGGAAGGCAAGGCCACCGTGGTTCAGCACGAGCTTTTCCCGTTATGCGTGATGCTCTATCCCGTGCTCAATGTCCGGTGGGAGCTTGTGCGTTATATGCTCATGCTGCTAGAACACGAGATTGGCCGTCGGCTAGAGCCAGCTCAGTGGCGGCAGTTTAAGCCCTATCTCGATACTCTGCGGGTGATGTTTTCGACGGCGGTTTTTCCCAATCAACTGTGTTTGGCATAGCCGCGTGTTTGACATCGCCGATTGCTGAGCAGGCTGTCGCAGTGTGGCGTTGAACGTCAGTTCCCAAAGTCGTCTCGGGTTCTGTCGTTTGGCTTGCTCACTGGTGAGCACTATGTTCTTTAGTGGTTGGCCGATCTTGTGTTTGTGAGTCAAGGGCTTGCTCCCTTTGGGAGACGCAAGGGGGTAGGCGCAGCATGACTGAAAGGCAGGCGATACGCTCAGCCCAACGTACTGAGAGCACGGTCACCCTGAGCAGGTCGTTGGCTGAGAATAACGGGAGAATGCTCATTACCTCGTCAGCCCTGGGGCGCAAAATTCCGTAGTGATTTTCGGGTTTTGCTGTGACCACAGAGGAGATTGGCGGTATCCTTTCGGAGACTTTGAATCTTTCAGGCTGAACACAGCATCGACTATGGGACAGATTTTCATTTCAGCGGGGCATGGAGGTTACGAAGGCGGGGTACTAGACCCTGGGGCGATCGTGCCAGGTACGACCGAAGCCGCAGAGATGATTCGCATTCGGGATCTGGTGGTGCCAGAGTTGCGATCGCGAGGTTTTGGCGTCCTCGCTGTTCCGGACGACCTGAGCAACGACCAAGCCCTGAGCTGGATTAATTCGCGCTGTCGCATCGACGATGTTGCCCTAGAAATTCATGCCGGGTCGTTCAACAACCCCGGTGCACGGGGAGCCAGCGTTTACTACATTGCCAATAATGACGCCCGCAAAGCCCATGCTGAACTGCTGTTGCTGGCATTGCTGCGACGGGTGCCGCAGATGCCCAGCCGTGGAGCCCGGGCTGACACGGTCACGGGGACGGGGAGCCTCACCTTTACGCGGCGCATTAACTGTCCGTCGCTGTTGATGGAAGTGGGGTATTTGACGAATCCCCAGGATTTGGATCTGATTCAAAATCGGCGGCGCGATATTGCCCTCGGAATTGCCGATGGCATGGCGTCTTGGAGTCGCGCGATCGCGGGGGATGCGGGCGAATCTGGCCAGACCTTCCCGGAGATCAACATCAGCGTCAACGGCGGCCTTTATGACGAAAAGGGCGTCATCATCAACAACAACGCCTATATTCCCATCGACTTAGTCGATTTACTCGGCATCGACCTTGCTGCGGTGCAGGAAGTGCGCCGCGTGCGCTATCGCAATGTGGTCTATATCAAAGCGATTGACCTGCGCGATTACAACATTGCCGTCGGTTGGGAATCTGCCACGCGCACCGTCACCCTAAAGTCGATGATTAACCTGCCCATTTGTGCCGGGCACATTGATCGCATTATGGGCAAGGGCAACACCTCCGACGTACAGATGCTGATGTTCCTCAAGTCCAACAATGAGAACGCCCCAGAGCGCTACAAGGACTTGCCCCGTTATTACCGCGAAGAGGCCGCGACGGAGGGCGTCAACCACGACATTGCTTTTTGCCAGATGTGTGTCGAAACGTCGTACCTCCGGTTTCCAGGTAGCCTACGGCCTGAGGACAACAACTTTGGCGGCATTGGAGCCGTGAGTAACGGCTCCAGCACCAGTGGGCCATCCTTCAACGATCCCCGCATTGGCGTGAGGGCACAGATTCAGCACTTGAAAGCCTATGCCAGCACTGAGCCCCTAGTGCAAGAACTGGTGGATCCGCGCTTCCGGTTTGTGCGGCGGGGGGTGGCTCCGCTGGTGAGCCAGCTCAGTGGGCGATGGGATGCTGATCCCCAGTATGGCGACAAAATTATGGCGATTTTGCGTCGGCTCTACGAAGCTTCGGGGTTACTTTAGTTACCCTCAAGGCGCGATCGCACGGGATGATCCCCACGGGTGCACCACCCCAAGCGAACGGTGGTATCCTGGGCTCTGAACATTTTTGACCCCAGCCTCGTCAAGGCTCTGCGTTGGCAACCCAGTCGTCTAGAGTGCAAGCATGATGGTGAGTGAGCAGCGTTCCACCCTTGGCTTCATCCCTCGATTTGCGTGTCAAGGTATTGCCCACTGTGGAAATCCGTCTCGCCCCCCGTGGCTGGCGCTGCTGGTGTGGGTGCTGATCTGTTTGCCCGCCAGTGCCCTTGAGCTACGGGTCGCCGTTCGTGAGGGAGCTTCCCAGGTGACGGTGGGCACCTCTAACAATGGTGTGTTGCGTGACCTCAATGGTCAAACCTTGGGACAGGTGACGGGTGGGCAATCGCTGGTGATGGCGGCCCAGGGAGCCCAAGTTAAGGCGGGCGACCAGCAGCGGGGCGCGTTTTGGGTCGAGCCGGGGGCGGGGGGCTACGTGTTTATCGGCGATCGCTGGTATCGCGGACGCGTGCTCATTACCCCCAGCGGCAACGGCCTCACCGCCATCAACTACGTCGATCTTGAACACTACTTATACAGCGTCGTGGGCGGCGAAATGCCCACCAGTTGGCCCATCGAAGCTCTCAAAGCCCAAGCTGTTGCCGCCCGCTCCTACGTGCTGTACCACCGCAATCGGGGGCGTAATCCTCAATTTGACGTGGGCAGCACCACCGCCTGGCAAGTCTACAACGGCCTCCAAGACGAAGCCCAAAGCACCCAAACCGCCGTAGAAGGAACCCGCAGCCAAGTCTTGACCTACAACGGCCAGATTATTGAAGCGGTGTTTCACTCCTCCTCTGGCGGACACACCGAAAACGTCGAGGACGTGTGGAGCCAACCCGTGCCCTACCTGCGGGGAGTTCGCGATTTCGACGCTGGAGCCCCCGTTTACCAGTGGAGCGAAACCCTGTCCATCGATGAATTTAGCCGCCGGGTGCCGGGGGTCGGAGCCTTGCGCAGTGCTCAACCCCGGCGCACCACGCCCCAGGGTCGAGTCGTCGAGCTTTTGATAGAAGGGGACGCGGGTTCACGGGTTCTCAGCGGGACGGATTTGCGGCGTGCCCTCAACCTCCGCAGCACGCTCTTCTCGATCGCGATTAATGGCAGCACGGTACAAATTTTAGGACGCGGCTATGGCCACGGCATTGGCCTCAGCCAGTGGGGCGCGCGCAACATGGCCGCCCAAGGCTACACCTATCAACAAATCCTCGGTCACTATTACCAAGGGGCGCAGCTTGCCCAGGTTCAGGCTCAGTAGGCGATCGCGGTTTTTTGCCTATCTTGGGATAAATGGTTGTGAAAACGGGAATTCGGGGGGTGTTGTCTGGCGTTGTCCTGAAC
>JACYME010000156.1 GCA_015272155.1 Leptolyngbyaceae cyanobacterium T60_A2020_046 | reverse complement strand
ATACCAGCGCCAGGGGATTTCGGTGCCTTGGGAGAGGCCAATGCGGGTGGTTTGGGTGATGGCGGCGGGCGATCGCGAGGTGGGCCATTCCAACCCGAGGGCGCTGTCGGGGTCGAAGAAAGAAACACCGTTGAGGGTGCGATCAATCTCCATCACACGGCAGAGCTTGCCGGGGCCGGCGGCGATGCGGTGGGGCTGGCGGCTGGAGCGTGGCAGCCAAGTGGGCCATTCCTCCTCAAGGTGCAGGGCGCGAATCAAAACCGCACTGGGCACCTCTGCGGCATCGGTCACAATATTGAGGCAGTGGTACATGCCATAGATGAGATAGACGTAACTCAAGCCCGCTGGGCCAAACATGACAGCATTGCGCGGGGTTTTGCGGCGATAGGCATGGCAGGCCGGATCGCCCGGCGCGTAGGCCTCTGTTTCCACAATGGTGCCCCGTAACATACGCCCGTCGGGCCAGCGACGCACCAGTGTACAGCCCAGTAAGGCCGGGGCGACCACCTCAGCCGGGCGATCGAGGGACAGCGGAGACGTGGAAAGGCTCATATTCAGAGGAGGGGTGGCGGTGACGGAATCGGGAGCTGACATTAAGCTTCATAGACCACCGGAAGGGAGTCTTGGTAGGATCTAACCAGGCTCTGTTGAGCGACCGCGCCGTCATTCTGCAAAGCGTTTGCGCTCCAGATCCTTGATTTCATCACTCGTCGTGATTTCCCCTTTATTTTCCTATGGATATCAAAACGATTTTGCTGGTTCTGACCCCGCTGTTTGTGGTGGCAACCCTGTTCTTTGGCACCCGTAACGGGTTTTACAACACCGACAACTATCACGGGAACGGCTCTGCCCACTAGGATCAGTCATCATTACAGCATGGCCAAATCCTTTCAGTAAAAGGACGACAGGCCCTAGCAAATTGAGTAAATGCGGGCGCGGGAATGCTTGGCCTCAAAGGTTTCTGGGATTCGTTAATGACACGCCCAAAGTTGATGACGTGCCCTAGGGTAGCGCGATCGCTGCCCCAAGACGTCACTGGCCCGCGTCAGTTGCCCATGGGTATGCGGCCCTTTCCAGCCCGTCCGTTGATGTGAGCCCGGTGAGCGAATTATCTTGTCTGCCCTATGGCGTGGGTCACGCCGATGAGGGGGTCTGTCTTCAACTCCAGATGGGCCCCCATCGCTTGTTGCTGGATTGTGGACTGCTCAACCTACGCCTGCTTGATACTGACGCCAACCATCAGCCCCCGGCAGATTGGGTGCTCTGTAGCCACGCCCACCCAGACCATGCCCGGGCGCTCCTCGAACTGCACACCACTTGGCCCGATCTGCCAATTCTGAGCAGCGAAGCCACTGCCGAACTACTGCCCCTCAACTGGCCCGACGCAGCATTGCCCAATGGGGCAGATTTTTGTCAACCGTTGCCCTGGCGACAGGCGATCGCCATTGCCGATGGGCTGACGGTCAAGCTCTGGCCAGCGGGTCACTTGGTGGGTGCAGCCTGTATGCTGCTAGCCTACGAAACGCCCCAACGGCGATATACGGTCTTTTACACAGGCGATTACTTCCTCTCGAATGCCCGCTTAGTGGAAGGGCTTCCCCTGGATGAACTGCGCGGCCTCAAGCCCGATGTGTTGATTGTGGAAGGCAGTCACGGTACAGCCCGCCATCCCCATCGCCGCCAGCAGGAAAATCGCCTTGCAGATCAGATCAAGCAGGCGATCGCGACGGGCCATAACGTGCTGCTCCCCGTGCCGGTGCTAGGGCTTGGCCAAGAGCTGGTGATGCTCCTGCGCAGCCACCATCATTTCACCGGGCAGGCGATGACTGTCTGGGTAGATCCGTGGGTGGCGCGCGGCTGTGACGCTTACCTACAGCTCATGCCCCATTTGCCCAACACGGTGCAGAATTTTGCCCGTCACCAGCCCCTATTTTGGGACGATCGCATTTTGCCCTGGGTCAAGCGGCTAGATCCAACGGCGCTCGAAGTTCAGGAAAATCCCGCGATCGTCATTGGGTATCAAAACATTGATCTGAGTGACTATGTGCGCTGGGGCGATCGCCCGTGGCGCATTTTGTTACCAGACGATCTGGCCGCGCAGGTTGTCGATGCAGGGCTGCATCTGGATGACGACCACCCCCAACTCACCCTCGACTGGCTGCAAATCCTTGGGCCAGAGTTTGAGTCGGGCCACGTTCACCTCGAAACGTACCTCCTGAGTGCCCACAGCGATGGTGCCGGGACAACCCAACTCATCCACAACCTGCGCCCCCATCACGTCATTTTTGTCCACGGCAGCCCCCAATATCTGGCAGATCTTGCTGGGCTAGAAGATTTGCAGAGTCGCTATAAGCTGCATCTGCCCTCAGCGGGGCAGGTTGTCTCTCTCCCCATTGGTGAAACCTTTTTGCAGCCTGCGGCCCCAGAATCCGTCTTTGAAGGCGAACTCACCGAGGGCGAGGAGGGCATTACTCTAACCTTGCCCCGTGAAATTCAGTCAGATCCCCGCTGGAATCGACTGGCAGATACAGGGGTGGTGCAGATTCGCTGGCAAGGCGATGACCTGATTGTGCGCGGCATTAGTCAACAGTCGCTCCTGCGGCAGGCGGCCCCCCCAGCGGCGGTGGCGGGCACCGTGCAGTGTTGTTTTCGGTGTGTGTATTGGCGGCAGCCCCGGTGCACCAATCCGCGATCGCCCCTCTATGGTTTTCCCGTTGCAGCAGAGGGCTACTGCCCCGAGTTCGCCCCTGCTGAGAAGCAGCGCAACCTGTAATCCGCTAGAGTACCCATGCAAAACGCCCCTGCCCGGGGTTCAAAAACTCAGGCAGGAGCGTTAGAGGCTCAATTCATGCGGGCTGAAGGTCATGACAGCAGCGGCCAAGAAGCCGAGCTGTCGCTGTCGGCAGGGCAATGCCTGGAGGATGAGACCTATGAGTCAGAGTTAAACTCGCGGGGATGGGGATCAGGAATTTGCTCAGTTTCTGGGCAATCGTCTGACACAAGAAGATCAACTTCGCCCCGGGGTACGGTGGCAAGGCGCTGCATCACTGAGCCAATGCTTTCGAGCCTAACCATTTCTTCCCAAGAACAAATCTCGTCGTCTTCATCGGTTTCGTAGCGCACAGTCACCAAGTCGCCTTCAATGTCTAGGATGGTGGCGCGCTCTAACCAACGTTGTTGATCCCGCAAGAAAATCCAAACTTCTCGTCCCTCACAGCAAAGTTGATAAATCTTGCGGTGAAGCATTTAAATTCTCCTCAACCCAAACGTATGGAATCTAAAATCTGAAATCTGTGATCGCAGGATCTTGAACCGTAGAGAAATCCACTGATAAAGCGGAGAGCAAACCCCACTTTAGAACCGTAGACTTTTCTGGGAGCGCAGGGTCTCGTCAACGGGGAAGGCCACGCAGACAGGTTACGGTAACACCTTAACTTCCTTAAGTCTACGGGGGACGGGGTCGCTTGATCGACAAGACTGGGTAAATCTCTTCAGTGTGCTCGACAAAGCTTAAGTGTGCGATCACGGCAGCGGTGCCGCGCCAGTCTCTCTTTCCAGTGCCCCTCGACATTTATCAGCAAGTTTGACTGAGAAATGTAAGGGGTGATACCGGCCATTCTAACAACGGATTTTGAGGATGGCAGGACAGCCTGGATTGGCGAAGGCGAATGCCGTTTAGGATCGGGTGAGGAGGCTGGGCGTGAGGCATCCCATTCGGCGTTGCATCGTGGAGGGAACTCAAAACAAGCGCGCGATGGCCCTCACTCCCAAATCAGGACTGGATAACCCACAACCACCCTGCCCTATTGCTGACCCGGAGGAAAGACTGAGAATGCAGCTACACCTTGCGACTTGGACAGAGGTTGAGGCTTATCTACAGCGCTCAACGGGGATCATCTTTCCGATCGGATCCACCGAGCAACACGGCCCCACGGGGCTCATCGGCACGGATGCGATCTGCGCAGAGCGAATTGCTTGGGGAGTGGGGGAGGCCACAAACGCACTGGTTGGCCCAACCATTAACGTGGGCATGGCGCTGCATCATACAGCCTTTCCGGGCAGCATTAGCCTGCGCCCCAGCACCTTAATTGCATTGGTTCAAGACTATGTGAAGCCCTTGGCGCGGGCTGGGTTTCGGCGGTTCTTTTTCATCAATGGGCATGGGGGTAATGTGGCGACCCTCAAGGCGGCCTTTGCCGAAACCTATGCGCTGTTGGCCGATCTCAACATTGCGACAGAACATCCGGTGCGGTGCGCGATCGCAAATTGGTACCTGTGTCGTTCGGTTTATACCCTGGCGAAGGAGCGCTATGGCGACCAAGAGGGCTCCCATGCAACGCCCAGTGAGGTCGCGGTCACACAGTTTGTTTACCCAGAGCACATTAAAACTGCCGCGCTGACGCCGACAGTTGCGCCTTCGGGATTCCCAATCTATGGAGCGGCAGACTTTCGCCAGCACTATCCCGATGGGCGCATGGGCTCCAACCCAGCGATCGCGACGCCAGAGGATGGCCGCTTGCTGTACGAGGCGGCGGTGAAGGATCTGAGTAGCGATTATTTGCGGTTTCTCGCAGCAGAATAGCGCGCACAATGGAAGAGCCAGCACGCTTGGGCCACGCCATGACGGATATTCAAACCTTTCTCAACACGCTGCACGATCGCTATCAACCGCTGGATAAAGGCCAACTGGCATCCTACATTCCAGAGCTCACCAAGGCGGATCCCAATTGGTTTGCCATCAGCGTGGTGACGGTTGATGGGCGCGTGTTTCAGGTAGGGAATGTGGATCAGAAATTCACCATCCAGTCCATCTCGAAGATATTTGTCTACGGCATGGCGCTGGCGGATCATGGCCGCGATCGCGTGCTCAAGAAAGTGGGCGTTGAACCGACGGGCGATCCCTTTAACTCCCTGATTCGCCTCGATGAAGACTCCAAGCGGCCCGATAACCCCATGATTAATGCGGGGGCGATCGCCACCACCAGCCTGATCCAAGGGCCAACGCCAACGGATCGATTAAACCGACTGCTGGACATGTTTAGCCGCTACATCGGCCATCAGGTGTATGTGGACGTGCCCACATTTTTGTCAGAGCGGGCCACGGGCCACCGCAACCGCGCGATCGCCCACCTCATGCTCAACTTCGGCATGATTGACGAACACATCGAAGACGTGCTGGATCTCTACTGTCAGCAATGTGCGCTGCTAGTCACCTGTCAAGATTTGGCGACGATGGCCGCAACCCTGGCCAATCGCGGCTTGAACCCCCTCACGGGTGAGCAAGCGGTGGATTCCGAACACATTCGCGACATTCTCAGCGTGATGTATACCTGCGGCATGTATAACTTTGCCGGAGAATGGGCCTTCCGAGTGGGCATTCCAGCAAAAAGCGGCGTATCGGGCGGAATCCTCGCCGTGGTGCCCAATCAGGCTGGTATTGCGGTGTTCTCGCCCCTGCTCGACAAAAATGGCAACAGCGTCCGGGGCCTCAGGGTCTTCGAGAATTTGTCCCAAACCTATGGATTTCATCTGTTTGACCTGTCGATGGGGCGCTGTCGATTTCGAGAGGGCTTAGCCGGGGCGATCGCTGACGATGCATCTCCCCGGCCTGCGATCGCGCCCTAGGGGACGACAAGGGTTGCCCCCGGCTCATAGATACAGATGGCGTACCCAGCAGTGCTCACCAGCAAAATACTTTCGTCGCCGCGCTGGGTGAGCCGTGCGGCCAAGCGGATGGCGGCATCGGGGCTAGATTCTCGCCGATAGAGGCTGTAAAGCTTTTGCTCGTTGGTCAGACCAGGGACGGCATCGCGCAGGTCGGGCACCCGCAGGGAGCAGGTGCGGTAGCCAGGCTGGCGATCGCTCATCACCCAGCAGTCAGCGGGGCCAAAAATGGGCGGCAAAACGCGCGGGGTGCTACCCACAGGCAAGGCGGGCAGGGCGTCCGGTTCATGCACCCACAGGGCATAACCCCGGCTGGTGGGGGTCAGCGCCACTTGGTCACCCCGAGCCGTGAGCTTCATCAAAATCCCGAGGGCTTTCGCGGGGTCGTTGAGGACTCGAAAAAAGCTGTAGTACTGGTTATCAAAGGCGATCGCAGAGAGGCGATGATCCTCTTCAGGAATGTAGATGTGGCCCGTGGTGTATCCATCGCGGCTGGTAAAGAGCTTAGCGGCCTGCAAAGTTTGACCTAGGTTGGTAGAAAATCGGGTTGATGTTATCACGGGGCGCTTGGGCAATGAAGACTCGGCATTTTTCTGGCTCGATGGGTATCGAGCCGGGGTAGGCTCAGAATGCCCAATTTTCAAGGGCTGCAAACGCCAAGACCCTGGAGAATTGTAGGATCTTCATTGCAAGTACAGGGGCAAGTACAGGGTCACGGATCGTGAGCACGGGGCAGCACTGGGGCGGGCAGATCCCTTGGCCCTGGCAGGGATCTGCTGGGTGAGGCCAGAACGTCGGGAGCACAACCCGGTTTCCTCCAGGGCGGATTTACAAAGTGGCCCGAATGGCCGAGGAGAAACCGGGTTTCTCGCCATCCGATACCGGTGCTCTAGGGGATTCCTGATACTCTGGAATGACAATCGCGATACGCGCGATCACGGCTTCCGGTTCGAGGGCAGGCCCGTTGAAACTGCATCGTGCGCTAGCGAAGAGCTGGTTTGGGAGAAGGGACAGGAGAACGAATGCTGACGGCGGAACGCCCAGAGATGCCCACGGTATTTCCACTGACCGCAGTGGTTGATCAAGACGCGATTAAGCTCGCGCTGCTGCTGGCTGCCGTAGACCCAGGGCTTGGCGGGGTGGTGATTGCAGGGCGACGCGGCACGGCCAAGTCTGTGATGGCGCGGGCGCTTCACCAAATTTTGCCCCCCATCGAGGTAATCGCGGGCTCCTGTTGCAATGCCGACCCGACGGATCCGCGCGAATGGGATGACGAGACCCGCGATCGCCTCGGCACAGAACCCCGCGAGGTATCTGAACTGCCGACTCAGGTAATTCCTGCACCATTCATCCAAATTCCCCTGGGCGCGACGGAAGATCGACTGATTGGCTCGGTGGACGTGGCAAAATCCATCCAGGCAGGGGAAACGGTCTTTCTGCCAGGGCTGCTGGCAGAGGCCAACCGAGGCGTTCTTTACATCGACGAAATCAACCTCTTGGATGACCAGATCAGTAATTTGCTGCTGGCCACCTTGACCGAAGGGCGTAACCAAATTGAGCGCGAAGGCATCAGCTTTCAGCATCCTTGCAAACCTTTGCTGATCGCCACCTACAACCCTGAGGAGGGGCCACTGCGCGATCATTTGCTCGATCGTATCGCGATCGCCCTCTCCGCTGACCAGCCCCTCGCCTTAGAAGATCGCGTCACCGTAGTAGACCAAGCCACCCGGTTCGCCAGCGATCCCCAAGCCTTCCTCGACAGCTATGCCGAAGAACTCGACGCCCTCAAAACTCAAATCATTCTGGCCCGCGAGTGGCTCAAGGACGTTAAAATCACCCGCGACCAGATCCAATATCTCGTGACCGAAGCCCTGCGCGGCGGCGTTCAAGGTCATCGCGCCGAACTCTTTGCCGTGCGCGTGGCCAAGGCCCACGCAGCCCTCGACGGGCGGGCCGTTGTCACTGCCGATGACCTGCGGGTGGCCGTGGAACTGGTGATTTTGCCCCGGGCAACCCTGATGCCCCCGCCCCCAGAGGACGAGCAACCGCCGCCGCCGCCACCGCCCCAGAACCAGAACCAGGATAACGGGCCCGAGGACAACCAAGACGAGTCCGAGGAGTCGGATGATGATGATTCGGATCAGGATGAAGCGGATGAGCCGCCCCCCAGCCTGCCGGAGGAATTTATCTTCGATCCAGAGGGGGTGGTCATTGATCCCTCGCTGCTGCTGTTTGCCCAGACCCTGAGCCGCCAGGGCAAATCTGGGAGTCAGAGCCTCGTGATTTCGGAGGATCGGGGTCGTTACATCAAGCCCATGCTGCCCCAGGGCCCGGTACGGCGGATTGCGGTAGATGCCACCCTGCGGGCCGCAGCTCCTTACCAAAAAGCACGCCGCGAACGCCAGCCCCATCGCCGGGTGGTGGTCGAGCAAGGCGACATTCGCGCCAAGAAGTTGGCGCGCAAGGCGGGCTCGTTGATCATTTTTGTGGTGGATGCCTCGGGATCGATGGCGCTGAACCGGATGCAGTCTGCCAAGGGGGCGGTGCTCCAACTGTTGACCGAAGCCTACCAAAACCGCGACCAGGTGGCGCTGATTCCCTTCCGGGGCGAGCAGGCGGAGGTGCTGCTGCCTCCGACGCGATCGATCGCGATGGCTCGCCGTCGCCTAGAGCGGATGCCCTGTGGGGGGGGATCGCCCCTGGCCCACGGGCTAACCCAGGCGGTGCGGATTGGCACCAACGCCCAGCAGTCTGGGGATATCGGCAAAGTGGTGATTGTGGCGATCACCGATGGTCGGGGGAACATTCCCCTTGCCAGATCCCTCGGGGATTCCATAGACTCCGAGGAAAAGCCCGACATCAAGCAAGAGCTGTTGGACATTGCGGCCCGGATTCGAACCACGGGGTTTCAGCTTTTGGTAATCGACACAGAACGCAAGTTTGTCTCCACAGGGTTTGGGCGCGAGCTCGCGAAAACTGCGGGAGGGAAGTACTATCAGCTGCCAAAGGCTACCGATCAGGCGATCGCGGCAATGGCTCGGGGGGCGATCGCAGACCTCAAAGGTTAGTGCCACCTGAAGATTCTGGTATGCTATCGCTCTTTCCCGAACGGGATCGGGCAGTCTAGTAACGAGTCGATTTTGTCTGACCCTTTGTCACCATCGTCCTTATGGAGCTAAGCCCAGCCACATCTCACAGTCAACGGGCGCTTGCTGCGATCGTCCTAACCGATGCGGTGGGCTTCAGCGCCCGGATGTCTGTGGACGAAGAAGGTACGTTAGCCCTCATTCAACGCGACCTAGAGCTCATTTCTCGGCTCTGCGATCGCTATGAAGGGCAAGTCCTCAAGTCCACGGGCGACGGATTGCTCATGTCCTTTGTGAGTGCTGTGCAGGCGGTGAGCTGTAGCCAGGAAATCCAAAAGGAACTGGCTCACTTAGCCGACGGACTTCCCCCTGGAGAATATTTGCAGCACCGCATCGGCATCCACTTGGGGGATGTGCTGTTTAGCCATTCCGACGTGCTGGGCAACGGGGTCAACATTGCCGCCCGCCTCCAGACCCAGTCGTCACCCGGCGGCATTTGCATTTCCCAAACGGTGTACGACGTGGTGAAGGCACGCCTCGATCTGCACCTCACCTTTTTGGGGCCGCTGCGTCTCAAAAATATTAAAGAGCCCGTCCCAGCCTACGAAATTCCGCCCGTGGCCCAGATGGAGACCGTGCTCAAGGCCGCAGAGCCTAGCACTCCAGATTATCTGACCCAAGCAATCGCAGCCCTACAGAATGATCCCAACGCGCGGCGCATCAAAAAGCTGATTTTTGGCACCTGCAAAAACACCTGGGAAAACGACCCGACCGTGCTCGCTCAGTTTGAGCTTCAGGGCTTAATCAACAAGCTGCTACAGCGCTATGACAGCCTCGATGCCCTGGAAACAGGCTTTAACGCCATCATTGCGCGGCTGAATCGCCAGGGGGAATATCTGGCGGTCGCAAGCCGGATTTTGGCGGTGATGCAGCCCGTGTATGAACAGCGATCGCACGAAGGGGAAACTGCCGAAACCGAAACCGCCGTCAGCTACCAATCCATCGCCGCCTACCTGGAGCAAAATCCCGAACGGCTGCGCATCAAAAAACTGCTGTACGCGATCGTCCACGAAACCTGGGAAAACAACCCCCGCGTGCTGAATCCCCAAGAGATGACCCACTTGGTTGAGCAATTGCACGATCGCGCCCCCACCGCCGAAGACCTAACCTACCACCTGGATCGCATCATCAAGCGCCTCAACCGCCAAGACCGCTATCGCGAGGTGGCACGGTTTATCGGGGATGCGCTGCAACCCCTCTATGCCCCCGAAGATGAAACCGCTCTATCGGTTAGCCGAGAGCACCCCATGCCCCTGACTAGCCCAACCATGTTCAGCACCCAGAACAGTGGGGGAACAGGAACCACAGGGGATTTGATGACCACCGTCACACGGCTCGAAAGCCTAGATTCCTTTTCTGCCGATGAAACAATGGCGCAGCCGCCCCCCGCTCCCCCGCCGAACCCCGCCCTGTCCCAAGAACCGCGATCGCGCAATCGGGCTAACCTCTACAGTCTGCGGCTGGAGATCATGCGCTACACCAATCCATTACGGGCTAAGATCTTGCTCCTTTCCACCGTGCGCAGCCCCTTTGCCTTCACCCCCCAAGACTGGCTCACCCTCAAAACCAAAACCCTGGACGAACTCCTGCAAGAAACCTTCACCTACTGCGCCAGCTACGCCGACCTCGAAAGCAAACTCACCATCATTTCCCACTGCCTGGAAAACGCCGACGACAATGCACAAGCCGCCAGTGCCATCCTCAAAGCGATGAAGCCCTTCTACCCGGTGTCTGCCGCCTCAACCTCAACCGTGAGTCCGACCTAGGCGGTCAAATCCTGATCCGCTGTCCTTCGTCGGCACCCACCCCGTCATCAATCTCCATGAATGCCCAGGAACTCCTCAATCGCTATGCCGCTGGTGACTTGAACTTCAAGGGTTCAACACTGACCGGAGTTGACCTGACCCGTTCTGACCTAATTGGGGCCAACCTACAAGAAGCCGACCTCGAAGGCGCTGTGCTGCTCTTTGCCTTTTTGACACGCACCAACCTCCAGCAGGCCAACCTTGCCAAAGCCCAACTGGCAGGGGCCAACCTCAACCAAGCCACCCTGTGCCGCGCCAACCTGAGCGATGCCAACCTCCACGGGGCCAGCCTCCAGGGGGCCGACCTGCGCGGCGCTCACTTCATCCTGGCCGACCTGATGGACGCCAACCTGATTGAGGCCGACCTGCGCAATGCCGATCTTAGCGGGGCCAACCTTACCGGAGCCTGCCTGCGGGGCGCAAACCTGCGGCAGGAAAATCGCAAATATTCTGCCAATTTGCGGGGGGCCAAGCTGCGCCAGGCAGATCTAGAAGGGGCGAACCTGCGCGGCGCTGACCTTGCCTATGTGGACTTCAGTGAGGCAAACCTAAGCTATGTCAGCTTTCGGGGGGCTGACCTGCACGGCGCAAATCTGAAGGGGGCGAGCCTGGAGGGGGCAAATTTGGGGGATGCGATCGCGGCGGGGGCGAACCTCAGCAGAGCCGACCTCACCAACGCCCTGGCAAACCGGGTGGATCTCTCGGAGGCCAACCTCAACCAAGCCCTAATGCCGGGAACTCGCCTGGCCGATGCCAAGCTGACGGGGGCGACGCTGGTCGGCGCAGTGATGAACCAGTCTCAGCTCAGCCGGGCCGATCTCAGCCGCACGAACCTCAGCCAGGCGCAACTGCGCGGCGCGATGCTGGTAGAAAGCTACCTGGGCCGCGCCAACCTCACCGACGTGGATTTGACCGATGCGATTCTGAGTCGGGCAGAAATGAGCAGCGCCAACTTAATGAATGCCGTGCTCACGGGGGCAACCATGCCCGATGGCAGCGTCCATACCTGATGTGTGCGTCACACGATATCTAGAAGCCCTGTGTAAACCGCAGTCTAAGAGTGTTCCATAGGAGTAACTCTCCATTTATCATGGCCCTTTGACCTCACCCCTGCCCCTCTCCCTGAGGGAGAGGGGTTCTGAATCCGGCTCCCCTTCTCTCCAGGGAGAAGGGGTTGGGGGATGAGGGCCTAGTTTGGATGCTGAATGAGTTGGCGTACTCTAAGCGCAAGCAAATTCAAGAAAAGCTGATCAAGTTTGCGACCCGCATTCCGGCGTTCATGTACTTGACTGACTTCCGAGAGAACACGCTTCAGGATGTGATCACCAAACTAGAGCCAGATTTATTTCGCGCTGTTACCGGCCTGACGGTTAAGGATTTCCATCTGCTCGTGCAACTCAAGGTGTTCAACACTGAGCATATGAATCAGGCCGTGTTCGCATTCCGGCGATACAAAGATGCATCACTCCGCTATACAGGTATTGAAAGCCATCCAAGGCTAACCCATTACGGGCTGTATGACACCGTTGTCGCAAAGGAGTAAATGTATGAGGGTGACGATGGACGCGATCGCACACGGGCAGCGCAAACAAACCTTCTTTGACCGCTGGGCTCCGCGCTATGACTGGCTGCTGCCGTCGGTGTTTTACCAGGCAGTGCATCAGCGGTTGTGTGAAGAAAGTCGGCTGCCTGAGGGGGCGCACGTGCTGGACTTGGGCTGCGGCACCGGCAAACTGCTGAATCGCCTCGCCCAGCAAGATCCGACCCTGACCGGTGTGGGTCTGGATTTTTCGGCGGCGATGCTGGCAGAAGCGCAACGCAAAACTGTGGATCGCGATCGCCTCACCTTTGTCTCCGGCACGACGGATCAGCTTCCCTTTGCGCCAAACACCTTCGACGCGGCCTTTTGCACCATCAGCTTTCTGCACTATCCCGACCCGGTAGCGGTGCTGCGGGCCGTGGCCACCGTGCTCAAGCCAGAAGGGTGCTTTTACCTGGCGGACTATGTGCCCTCCAAGTGGACGGAGCAGCGGTTTTGGGATGCACCCGTGTCATCCGCCAGCGTGCAGGTGTATCCCAAACAGGCGCGGGAACGGTTGGCGGCTGAGGCGGGGCTACGCTGCGATCGCCACGTTTATCTACTGGGGCCAATCATGCTGACAGTATTTGCCAAGGTCGCGCCAGAAAGCTGATAGGCGCTGACGGGCTTGGCGAGGGGATGGAGGCTGGCCGCAGAGAGCAGCAGAGTCAGGAGAGCGTGTCTCATTCTGGGGGCGTGAATTTCGACAGCCTTAACTACGGCTGTCGGCCCTTCCCTCGCGCGCAGGATGTGGTGTTTACGGTCGGGTATTGGGTTGACGGATATCACAGGTCAGCGGTGCGCGGTGCCGCGGACTTGGCGGGTGGGGAATTGCGCTCCCAAAAGTAGCCGTCGTGGTAGCCCTGAATGTGAGGATTGTGGGCCGCGATCGCCAAACGCTTTTCCGCCAGACAGCCATAGGCTTCCACTTGCTCAATGCCGATGTAGTGACGCTGCAACTTTTTCGCCACCACCGACGTGGTGCCAGAGCCCAAAAACGGATCGAGCACCACATCCCCCACCTGGCTGCTGGCGAGAATCAGCTTGGCGATGAGCTTTTCAGGCTTTTGGGTGGGGTGGTCGGTATTTTCTGGCATTGACCAAAAGGGAACGGAAATATCCGTCCACAGGTTAGAGGGATGGGTGAGGCGAAACTTGCCCTTGGCGCTGGCCTGCCAATCCTTAGGCTGGCCGTGGCGATCGCGATAGGGCGCAATGACTCGCCGCCTTAGCTTCACCGCCTCCACATTAAAGGTGTAGCGATTCGACACCGTGCAAAACCAGATATCCTCTGAGGCATTTTTCCAGTTGCGGCTGGCTCCCCGGCCCTTTTCGCGCTCCCACGTAATGCGATTGCGCACAGTGAAATGCTGCGCCAAGACAGGGTACAGCAGGGTCGAAGATTCCCAGTCGGCACAGACGTAGACCGACGCAGTGGGCTTCAGCAGCGGCACCAGTAGGTTTAGCCACGTCGCGCACCAAGTCTGATAGGCAGCGGGCGATCGCGGCTGCACCGTCTGCCCACCAAAGGTTTTGCGACGGTTATAGGGGGGGTCAATGATGGCCAAATCCACACACTGGTGGGGCAGCAGGGGCAGCGCCGTTTCACAGGGCTGGTGGATAGTGGTATCGAGGATGTCGGCGATCGCCACTGGGTGCGTCAACTGCCGCAGCCGGGGCCGATAGTGCGCGTAGTCGGCATCGGTCAGCGTGAGGGTGCGATTTTGCGGAGCGCGAACCTTGGGGGACGACACAGCAGCCAAAGATTAAAATTGCGGGGTGCGATCGCGCCGTGACGACCACAACGCCCTAGGATGCCTGTCATCCTACCGACAAGTTTCCATCCCCTCAAGCCTGGGTAGATAGCCGTGTCCATTCCCCCCTATTCCCCAGCCCAGTGGCAGGCCATTGATGCCCTCGGACGGGCGGTCGATCAAGCCCTCGACACCCTCAACGTTGGCCTGGCCATGGGTGGCAAACCCACCTACCTCGCCTGCGACAGTTGGGATGCGTTGGAATGGCAATACACCGCCCTCGGCCCAGAAAAGCGACGGTTGGCGGGCGAGCTGCTGCAACGTCTCCAGGATCGCCTTGCCGGAGTTGGTAGCCTGCGCCACTATGGCCTAGGCAAACTGTATCCGGGGGAACTGGTGCCCCGCTGGGCTTTGGGCTGTTTTTGGCGACTGGATGGCGAACCCCTGTGGCAAAATGCCGCCTGGTTTGCCGAAGACGGGCTCGACCACGGCCACCACTGGCAAGACGCCGCCACCTTTATGGACGAACTGCTGCGCTGCCTCGCCCTCCCAGCGGGGACGGGGATTCCAGCCTTTGAGCCTGACGCGGAGCATCCCCACGGCTTTGTGCTGCCCCTGCTGACGGTGGAGCAAGGCGGCCAGCCCGTCTGGACAAGCTGCCCGTGGAAAGGGTTTCCGACGCCGGGGGAAATTCGCCTCCTGCCGGGAACGGCGGCGATGGGCCTGCGGATTCCGCTGATGGATTTGCCTCTGCCGGAGGACGACTTCGCAATTGAAGTGATGCCCGCGCTGTCGGATCCGCCCATTCGCCCGCCCCAGCGGGTTACCCTGGCTCCGCCCAACACCATTCGCCTCGCCCTAACGGTGGAGATGCGCCAGGGAACGCTGCACGTCTTTTTGCCACCGATCGCGTCGGCCCGCAGCTATGTGGATCTGTTGACTGCGATCGAAGCTACGGCAGAATCCCTCGATCAGCCCGTAGTGATTGAGGGCTATCCGCCACCCCACAACCAAGGCATTCAGGGCTTTCAGATTACGCCGGCTCCAGGGGTATTGGAGGTGAGTATTCACCCCGCCGCGTCTTGGCCCGACCTGGTGGCGCTGCACACGGCCCTAGATGCAGAAGCCGCCGCCTGTGGTCTGTGCTGCTCAAAATTTGCGCCGGATGGTCGTCCCTTGGGGACGGGCGGCGGCGCGCACATCACCCTCGGCGGTCACCGACCGGAGATGAGCCCGTTGCTGCGTCGGCCCGATTTGCTGCGCAGCTTGGTGACCTATTGGCAACACCATCCCAGCTTGTCTTATCTGTTTGCGGGGCAGTTTATTGGCCCCACGAGCCAGGCTCCTCGGGTGGATGAAGCCCACCACGACGTGCTCTATGAGCTGGAAGTAGCGTTCCTCAGCCTGACGCCGAAACGCCCGGTTGCGCCGGAGATAGTAGATGCGCTGCTGCGCCCACTGTTGACGGATGTGACGGGCAATACCCATCGCACGGCCCTGTGTATCGATAAGCTGTTTCCGGTGGGAAACCCACGATCGCAGTTGGGCCTGCTGGAGTTTCGCGGGTTTGAAATGCCGCCCCACACGGGGTTACGCCTGTTGCAAATGCTGCTGGTGCGGGCCTTTGTGGCGTGGTTTTGGCAGCATCCCTTCACGCAACCGCTGAAGCGTTGGGGGCCAGCCCTACGCGATCGCTGGCGGTTGCCCCACGTGCTCGCCCAGGATTTTCAGGCCGTCCTCACAGACTTAGCAGCAGCGGGCTACGCCTTTGAAGCGGAGTGGTTTGATGGGTTTTGGGAGCATCGCCTGCCACGCTATGGGCAGGTGTCGCTGGTGGATAATCCCGCCCGGTTCCTGGAGTTGCGCGCAGCATTGGAACCCTGGCCGGTGTTGGGCGATGCCGACGATAGCGGCGCGTCTCGCCCGGTGGACAATTCCCGAGAGCGGCTTCAGGTGCGGCTGGTGGGGGCCGTGGGGTCGCCCCCAGAGGCAGAGTCACTTTCGACGCGCTACACCGTGCTCTGTAACGGGCATGTTGTGCCGATGCGCTCCACGGGCGTGCCGGGGGAATATGTCGGTGGGGTGCGGTTTCGGGCGCGATCGCGACCCAATAGCCCGCCACCCTTGGCCAAACGGCACACGCCCCTCACCTTTGATGTCATCGACACCTGGCAGAACAAATGGGTCGGCGGTGCCGTCTACCATGCCGACGACCCCGATGGAGTACCCTATGCCCCCACGGTCATCAGCCCTGAAGAAGCCCAGCGGCGCTTTGCAGAGCGGTTTCAACCTCGACGACGCGGCGCAATGCCCGCCCAGGTGCCGCCCCTAGTGCTGCACCCGGAAACCCCCTACACGCTGGATCTCCGGCTCATGCCCTAGGGCATCGACACGGGATGGCGAGCAACCCAGTTTCTCCTCGGCAATTTGCCCCATTCCGTCAATCCGCCCTGGCAGAAACCGGGTTTCTGCACCGGCGTTCTAGACCCATGTATCTCGGTGCAAATCGCCTAATCTCAGAGAACCTTCTCAAAAGGTTTTGAACTTTGAACTTTGAACTTTGAATTCCACACTGAGGGCACGGGACGCGATCGCAGTCTGGCGTTCTGCCATGAGGCATTTGCCGAACTCGCGTTAAATTAGGTCAGAATGGGTGGGTGCAGCTTGAGTCTTGCGAGTCTTTACAGGGTCTGATCTGGCCGACGACCTAGATGTTCAACCATGAAGTTTGACCTGCAACGGGAATGGCAGCGATTCCATAGGCTCTGTAGTTTGCCTAACGCCCGCACCAGAACGCGGCTCACCTTTGCCAGCGGGGCACTCTTTTCGGGAGTTTTGGTGCTGCGGTTCATGCCGGGGGCGGGGGCGTTTATGCCGAGAATGACGCTGAATGCTGAACTGACCCGCAGCACGGGGTTGGTGCGGCAGTCGATTATTGATTTGTATCGCATTCAGCGATCGCAACAGGTCGCCGCGCCCGCAGAACCCGCCGCCGAGGCCAGCGCCACCCCTGCGACGACAGCATCAGAAACCGCCGCTGCTCCCCCACCCTCAGCCCCCGTTGCTCCCCCAACCTCAGCCCCCGTTGCCGCCACCACCATTGATGATGTGTTGGAAATGCGCGTCGCGATCGCCCGGAATGTGAGCACCCTAACGGTGGGCATCAACAGCGGCGGCGTGGTGATGAATACCAGCGGCCAGGGCTACTGCGAACTGCCGAGCCAGGGCAGCGTGGTGGTGCGTCCCACGGCTCAAGGGTTGCAGGCGGGCAACTGCCAACTCTCAACAGCGGCTTGGGTAGAAGCCCCCGACGGCTATGTGTATGTGGGGGATAGCTGGTTTAAGGGACGGGTGTTGCTGCTGAATAACGGCGGGCAACTGCTGGCAGTGAACTATGTGATTTTGCGGGAATATCTGTCGAGCGTGGTGGGCAGTGAGATGTATCCCGACTGGCCGCTGGAAGCATTGAAAGCACAGGCGATCGCAGCCCGCTCCTACGCCCTGACCCATCACGTTCGCCCCGCTAGCGATTATTTTGACCTTGACAATACCCAGCGTTTCCAAGCCTACAAAGGGGTCGGGGTCGAAACCAATATGACCCAGGCGGCGGTGGCGGCAACCTTGGGCGAGTTTATTAGCTACAAGGGCGGCATTGTGGAGTCGCTTTATGCGGCCTCTGACCAAATTGTGCAAGAAGCCCACGGCGGCCAGGGAATGAGCCAGCACGGGGCCAAGGATCACGCCCTCCGGGGCTACGGCTATCAACAAATCCTGAGCGTGTACTACCCCGGCACCAGCCTGTCACGACTGGTGGTGGAGTAGGCGGATAAAACGTTGGCGGAACCTTAGCCAAACGACGCTATCGCTTATACACATCGCTGGATTATCTTGATGCCGATTACAGAACCTCCCTTAATCCCTCCTTGCGAAGGAGGGAAACTCAGTCCTCTCCCTTGCCAAGGGGGAGTTAGAGGAGATCTCCCCACGGGTTACGGACGCACAAATGACTGATGTATGAGCCGCAGGCCAAACGGTGAGAGGCAAGTTGGATCTCCCCTGGCGTTTTGCAGCGACGCTGGCGCTAGGGGGTGGGGAGCAGGGCGTCTAGCCAAGGGTCTAAGTCGGGCAGCGATCGCCCCTCCAGCATTTGGTTCAAAATCGCCGCCGCCTGCCACCCTGCCTCAAAGGCGGTTTCAAGCTGGCGATCGCCACACCAATCGCCGCCGGCCACCCACGGTCCTGGCTGATTGCCATGGGGCAGGTGGGGACAGGGCTGCGTCGCGATCGCATAGCGCCAACGATGGACTTGCCACCGGACGGGATGGGCTAACCACGGCGCGATCGTGTCCCCCGCCGCCTTGAGCAACTGTTCGCCAGCGGGCTGAAGATCAGGAGCCTCCAGCCACGATTCTGCAAAGGCTGCACTGCTATGGATCACGACGGCGGGCGTTGTCGCTTGCCGCTTGCTGCTGTCGAGGCCCACCCAAAAAAACGGGCTGTCGGGATGCCCGAGAACTTGCCAGGGCTGATGGGGCGCGATCGCGCCTTCTGGAGAGGTGCTAACCCCAACGTCATACTGGGCCATTATGGTGATGCAGGGGGCATAGTCCACCGCCGCGATCGCGTGCCACTGGGCAGACTCAACCCCCCGGCCAACCCAGGGCTGCAACAGCGGTATCACCTGGCCAGCGGGAATCATAACGGCAACGGCAGCAGCCGGGATAAAGATCGGAGATGGCTGCGTGGTGGCCTCTGCGTGAATCTGCCACGGGGCGTGATCCGGTGCGGCAAGGGCGATCGCGCGATGCTGGCGTTCGATTTGCAGCCCAGCACCCAGCGCCTTGCCCACCGCAGACATCCCCGCTGGAGCCACCCAGAAGGGCTCCGATTCCGTGGGGATCAGATGCTGAGTAGCCAGATCGAGCTGGAAAGTAGGCGATCGCCAGGGGACAATCGCACCGCAATCGTGCAACTGCTGCACCACCGCCTGAAAGGCCGCAGAACGCGGCTGTAGCCCCCGCGCCCCATGATCCAGCGGCCAGCCCTCCAAGCGACGGGTTGCCATGCGCCCGCCGAGCCCCCGCGACTTCTCCAGCACCCGCACCGGATAGCCCGCCCCGCACAACCGCTGGGCACAGGTCAGCCCTGCCATTCCCGCGCCAATCACCACAATGTCTGCCTGCGTCATCTGCCCTCACCCCACACCTCAAGACCACGCTACCACCCTAGTTTGCGGCGACCTATGGAGGGCGCAACTTTTGCGCCCTCAACTCCCCCGGGCTTAGAATGAACGATGATCCTCCATGCAACGCGGGTATTGTGTCGTGGATGAACTCCGGTCAGTCCTAGAACTAGCGAATGAAGCGGAACTGCAAGCGTTGACTGAGCTACTGTTTCGCCCCAAGCTGAATCCGTTAGATTACCTCCACGCGCCGGATTTGCTGGAGTTGCACAGCCGCGATCGCGCCGAACGGCTCGATTTACTCGAAGCCCGGTTTCGCTACCTCGCCGCCGATGGGCTGACGGTGCTCCAGCGGCGCAGCGGCGAAGTCACCTATCGGCAAGCCCTCGTCCAGGTGTGTCGGCATTTGCAGATTCCCTACTCGGCCCAGTTTTCCGCAGCGGAGCTAGAGTCGGAAATTTTCCTGCACGTCATGGAGCGTGCCTGGAAGCGCCTCCCCCAGCGAGAGAAGCAAGCCCTTCAGCAGCAAGTACGCCAGTCCATTTCCGGCGAACCCCAGTATCAAGCCTTGCCCCTCGCGCTTCAGATCAATCCCCTGGGGCTGCTGGTCAAGGGCAGCAGCGCCTTAGCAGTGAATGCGGTGTTGCGGCCCTGGCTACTTCAGCACATTGCCCGCCAGTTTGCCGTGCAGATGGCCCGCCACCAAATTGCGCGGCAAACCCTGGCGAAGGGAGGGCTGGGCATTGCGGCGCAGATTCAAAACCGCGTTGTGGTGTCAATGGCATCGCGGGGAATGGCGGTGAATGCGGCCCGCTATGGGGCGGTGCACAGCCTCTTTGCGGTGCTGGGGCCAACCCTCTGGGTGTGGTTTTTGGCCGATTTGGGCTGGCGGGCGATCGCGACCAACTATGGACGCATTATTCCGGCGGTCTTTGCCCTGGCCCAAATTCGGCTGATCCGTAGTCGGCGCTACGGATCAGCCCAGTGCTAGCCAAGGAATTGAGCATGACCGATCGCAATGGGCCATCTCAAACCCACTACGACCTGTTGGGGATCAAACCGACAGCCTCTCCGCAAGAAATTCGCAGAGCCTATCGGGATTTGAGTAAGCGCTACCACCCCGACACCACTAACTTGCCTGCGGACGTTGCGAAGGCCAAGTTTCAGGTGCTCAACGAAGCCTATGCGGTGCTCAGCAGTCCTGAAAAGCGGCTCGCCTATGACTACCAAATCGGCTATTCGCGGATGGCGGTCATCCAAGCGCCCGCCTATTTGAATCAGCCCAATTCCGAGCGATCGCGCTACGAAAAATCCAACGCCTACCTCGATCCCACTGATCGCCCCCTTTCCGCTGGGGAACTCTTTGCCCTTTTCATCCTGGGGATTACCTTTGTCTGCTGCCTCATGCTGGTGATTGCCGTGGGCTGGAGCCAGGGCGAACTGGTGCGATCGCCCTTCCCCGAAATCCCCACCACCGCCGAGCTGAGAACCCCAGATTCCCCAGAGAGCAGCGCCACGACATCACCCAGCCCTCCCGCGATCGCCCCATCGCCACCCATCCCCAGTCCGCCCGACGACGATTCTCCGCCCCCCTTCTCCAGAGAGATTCCCCAAGACAAAGCCACAGGCTCTAAGGTGATTTAGGGAGCATCTCACGAGCACCTAAGCTCTGTGTCTAATTGGGACGCCCACCCCTCGCCCAGCGGGTGCCACGGTGAGTCGTTCAGCCCGCGTCTGCGGTGTGTCGCAGCAAGCAACAGCCTAAGCGCGATCGCCCCCACCTTAGTCAACCCAACATCCACCCATCGTCTATCTTCTATCGATTTTCATCCTATGGCTTTGCCCAGCGCTGATACCCCCCTGTACAACCATCCCCTACCCGACATCGAAGACTGGCTCCGCAGCCAAGGCTGTCAGCAAGACTCCGAAGCGCTCCACTGTTGGCACCTCGAACATCCCGACTGGCAGGCCGACCTGATTCTGGAAATCGATGCGATTGTCGTGCGCTACCGTCGCGGCACCAGCGAAGAGGTGCAGCGGGTCTTCAAATACTCCCTGAGCCGTCAAGACCTCAGCGAAGCCATCTTCTCTGGCCCCTAGCTTGGGTGGGCCAGCCTGAGCCGACTCCCCGGCGCTATCATTGAGCCACATCCCTATCCATCGCTCCCAAACCGATGAAGTTCTTTGAAAAACCCAGCTCCGCCCAGGCCGATCGCGTGCCACCGGGACAGCACATTGCCAAGGGATTTCCGGTACTGACCTATGGCGAAACTCCCCAAATCACTCCCCCAGACTGGGGCCTCCAGATTTCTGGGCTGGCGACGCCGCGCACCTTCACCTGGGACGACATCATGGCCTTGCCCCAGCGCACCTTCACCGCTGATTTTCACTGCGTCACCACTTGGTCAAAGCTGGATGTGACGTGGCAGGGCGTTGCGGTACCTGACTTGATGGCGCAGATCAGCGTGGATAGCTCCGTTGAGCACGTCTTGTTACACTGCTACGGCGGCTACACGACGAATTTAGCGATCGCGGACTTCAATCGGCCCGAAAATTTCCTGGCCCACACCCTCGCAGGTCAGCCCCTCCCGGCGGAACATGGCGGCCCCATGCGCCTCGTGGTACCCCACCTCTATGCCTGGAAAAGCGCGAAGTGGATCTCGGGAATTGAATTTCTCGCCGAAGAGGTGCTGGGGTTTTGGGAGCGGAATGGCTATCATCGACGGGGAGAGCCCTGGGCGGAAGAACGCTACAGCGATCGCGGGTAATCCATTCCTTCCAGTCTGTGACACCGCCCTGCGCGGGTGAATACCGCGCGATCGGACGATAGCCGCCCTTCCCACTAGGGCAACCTAGCCCGTATGTGAATTCGCGGACTTCCCTTGGCAATGGTATTCGTACAGCCAGACACCGATCCGATTTTTGGCTCTCTGCCCGCAGAGGCACGGTCTTGGCTGGAAGGCTTACCCTGGGAACAACGCCGTTATGTGCTGTCGCTCTGCCACCTGATGTCGGCCTCGCCCCCCGAGATGCAGGCTGAATTTCTGGATGACTATACCGCTGATGGGTTGGTGTTTCGCGTCATTCAAGACCAAGACACCCAGCAAAAGGTCAACGCCTACCTACGGCAGTTTCACATCGATACTCAACTGACCGAGGGCGTGTTGCGGGGCTATATTCGCCAGTTTTACGTCCACTCTGCCCAAGATACGCGCCAACAACCTGACCTGTACCTGGAGTCTGCCCTGCGTTTGATGGTTAGCACCCAAGAACGCAACAGCGTGTTTAACTACGTGTTGGGTTTCGAACTAATTCGGCTTATGTTTCGCATGAGCTGGGCGCAACAGGAGCGCCTTTATCGTCTCCAGATCAGCCAAGAGGACTTCATTCGCAAGTACATCAAACCCATTCAGCACGCCCATCGCATTAATGGCATCATCGTTCCGAAGGATGAAGGCCAGTTTTTTGCCCGCCGCGACTACTACGTGGAGCGTCCCAAGATTCAGGGAAAACGGCTGGTAGAGCTGGTGATGGCAACCTTCACCACTGAGGTGGTGAGCAACTTTGGGTTTGCAGTCATTCGCACGTCCAACGCCTTTCAGTTTGACTACAACTACATTTTTGCGCCGGAGCCGATCAAAGCCATTTTTGACTAGGGGCTTCTCTGAGTCGCGGTGTTGTGTGTGCGATGTTTGCGGCGTGGCGTGCTGGCAAGCGGGATGGGTTAGAGCGTGTGCAGGGCAAGCCAGCAGGGAATGCAGTAGTCGTCGAGGACGGTGTCGATTTGCCAAAATTCGGCGTAGCTGTCGCCAGAGCAGTAGGTACTGACAAAGATGATCAGCAGGTCTTGGAAGGGCAGGGTGGGAGCCAGAGCCAGGGTGGGATCGGTGTAAAGGGTGTTGATGACGTTTTGCAGGTGCAGCAGGTTGAGTGCAATTTGGGCGAAGAGGCTGTTTTCGGTGGCGAGGGTGGGAAGATAGGTGGTGCTGTATTCTTCGAGGAAGATGCCTTGGAGGCGCGCAATCGCGCCTTTAAGGTTGGCTTCGAGGCGGAGGCGCTGTTCCGGCGATCGCGTGTGAGCGTCAAAGGTTTCGAGCAGTTCCGTTTCCAGCGGAGAGGGGTGCAGCACCGATAGGTTCACCTCCAGCAACGGACTCAGCACCCGCAAAAACAAAAAATCCAGATCCGCCAGGGAGAGATCAAGGTTGGCCGGATAGTCCGTAAAGGCAGAGGAACTGGGCAGTTCGTGGGCGGCATGGGGATTTAGCCAGGTGAATTTGAACTCCGCAATGTCGGCCACCAATTCCCTCAGGAGGTGCGTAAACATGAGGCCCAGGCGCTGGCGCACTTCGCCATGAAAAAACCGCCGGGCCGCCGCTGTGTCTAGGGTGACGGTGTCGCCCTGGAGCTGAAACAGTTCGCGACAGGTGAGGGGGCCAG
>JACYME010000133.1 GCA_015272155.1 Leptolyngbyaceae cyanobacterium T60_A2020_046 | reverse complement strand
CTCCGGCGGCGGGTGATTCTGCTTTAAAGACCCTGGGCGATCGCGACGGCCTAGGGGGTTCCCCTTCGGCCTAGGCCCCAGGGGATGGGAACAGAAAGCCGCCCAGCGTGACCCTACCCTGCCGCTGGAACCTCCACCAGATCCCATCAATGCCACTGCCGTAAGCGCCTCAAGCCCTTGCGGGAATGCGCTTGCTGCGTTCCTGTTTGAAGCGAGTGGATAAAGTCGCCCTGAGTTTCAGGGGAATCATCCTGACGCGCAAAGTCCCGCAATTCGGCAACGCGGTTCCTTAACCAGCTCTGCTTCAAGGGGATGCCTGCCAACAACTACACCATCTGCTTCAATTGCTCCTTCATTTCATTCCAGAGGGCATCGACGACCTCTTCCCAGGCTTCGCTCTTCAGCTTCAGTGGCGTGGCAATTTTAAGGCAGCGTTCGGCCAAGCGATCAAGCAGTCGCGCTGCGACCTTGTTCGCGTCCAAGCGGTTTGACACCCATAGGTCGTAGTCTTTCCAAAAAATCAGCTCATAGTCATAGAAGCCATTCTTATTCAAAAAGTGGCTTGCTTTCAACACCTGAATGCGATGGGTTTTCACATCCTCGCCGCGCAGGCGTTGGGCCTGTCGATTGGTCTTTTCTTGCTTGGCCTTAGGCGAAGTTGATTCGGGTAGGGGCTCTAGAAAATCCACATAGAGGTGTAGATCCATTGGGGTGGAGGTAGCAACCATCTGCGCAGAATTCAGGTTTTGCCGCTTGGGCGTAAACATCCAGGTTCGGACGGCGCGGGGGGTGTCCCGTCCTTCCAGTAAATGGACAAAGCCAAATTCCCCTTCTACGGTGCGGGTTGGGCGGAAGGCTTGCTTGGTAGGCTTGTCCTCTTTCTTTGACCAGAGCATCCGGCGGATGTAGCCCAAACTATCTTCAAGAATGCGATCGAACATCATGGCAGGTCACCCGACGACAAAATCACGAAGGAGCAGGAGCGCAGTTGTCCTTCTTGGCCTTTAGAATGCCCGCCTGATTTTTATGGTGTTGAGTACCTGACGTAAAGTCCCATTAAGAAAATCGAAACCGGTTTTCTCTCTTCATAGGTTTTCCCATGGGAACCGCCTGAGTTTGTGGCTAGGGCGACCTCTACGCGATGTACTAGAGACTCTAGGATGGGAGAGCTTGGTTGAAGGGGCGATCGCGCTGGCTTTGGTCGGCCTAGTGCCCCTGGGAGGATTTCTTGCTGCCTGTGACGGGGCTGACCTGAATGCCATGGGCGAAGACCATGACGCCATGATGCAGGATGGCGGCCATGACATGCACGACATGGATCTGGGGCCAGCGGATGCAACCTATGACTTGCGCTTTATTGATGCGATGATCGTGCATCACGAAGGGGCGATCATTATGGCGGAGGCCGCCCTGGAAAATTCTGAGCGGCCTGAAATTCGTCAGCTTGCGGAGGACATTATCGCAGCCCAGGAGGCTGAAATCGCTCAAATGCAGGCGTGGCGAGGGGCTTGGTATCCTGATGCACCTGCGGAGCCTGTGATGTACCACGGGGAGATGGGGCACGAAATGCCCATGACTGAGGAAATGGCGGCGAACATGCGCATGGATGTGGATTTGGGCGCGGCGGATGATGACTTTGACCTTCGGTTTCTCAACGCCATGATTCCGCACCACGAGGGCGCTGTTGTCATGGCGCAGGATGTGATCGAGAAGAGCGATCGCGCAGAACTGCAAGACCTGGGCCAAGAAATCATCGCAACGCAACAGGCGGAAATTGACAAAATGCTGGCGTGACGTCAGACCTGGTACGGCCAATAGTGCAATTGTGCTGCGATCGCGGCGATGGGGTTTGGCACGGGATTTTTTCCCTCATCCCGAGATTGGCCATGCACGCCCCCTTTAATATTCTGGGGTGCTAGGGGCCGTCATCTATTCAATTCCGCATTCTGGCTGGCTTGCAGCCCTTAGCGCTGTTGTGAGGGCAGGCGCGGTAATCTCTCCTGAGTAGGCATTTCACCATCAATTGATGACGCGCCCTACAGCTCCGTTAAGGGCCAGCGGTAATCCTCCGCGATCAGACGCTCCGCATCCGTTGCGGTGAGGGGTTTTGCAAAAAAGTAGCCCTGGGCGCTTTCGCAGCCAAGCTGCTGCAAAATCTGCAATTGTGCGGCGGTTTCGACGCCTTCGGCAATCGTTTCCATGCTGAGGTTGTGGGCGAGGGCGAGGATGGTGCGCACCATAGCGATGCCGCGATCGCCGTCCTCCAGTCGATTCACAAAGGAGCGATCGATTTTCAATACCTGAAGCGGGTATTGGTGCAACATACTCAGGGATGAGTAGCCCGTCCCAAAGTCATCAATGCAGAGCTGGATCCCTAAGCCGCGCAGAGTTTTCAAAATATCGGCAGCGAGGGCAGGATTGTCGATAACGGCGCTTTCGGTGATTTCGAGGCGCAGGTTTTGGCTAGGTAGCCCCGTATCCTCCAGGGTTTCAATGATGCGGCTCAGCAGATTGAGACTTGCGAACTGCTTCACCGAAAGGTTGACGCTAACCGTCAGATCCGTTGCGTTGGCATAGCGCTGTTGCCAGGTGCGGAGTTGGCTACAGGCTTGGTGGCGCGTCCAGCGACCAATGCGCAGAATGAAGCCATTTTCTTCGGCTAGGGGAATAAATTCCGTTGGGGAGATCGGGCCAAAGTGGCGGTGTTCCCATCGGGCGAGGGCTTCAAACCCGGTAAGGTGTCCCGTTTTGAGGCACACTATCGGTTGGTAGACCAGGGTGAGTTCTTCGCGATCGATGGCCCGCTGTAGGTCGGTTTCAAGGGCGAGGCGGGTGGAGTCTTGGGAATGGGCTCTGGGGTCAAAGACGACCGATCGCGCACGGCCCTGCCCTTTAGCCTTAAACATGGCAATATCAGCCTCTCGCAGACAGTCTACGGGATCGATGGAGCCACTGAGGCTAGAGGAAATGCCGATGCTCATGGAAACAAATAGCTCGCGCCGATCAATGGAGAAGGGTTCGAGCATGGCGTCGTGGATGCGTTGGGCCAGGGCGATCGCCTCTTCAGTAGTGTTAATGTTTTCGTGCAAGACCGCAAACTCATCACCACTGAGGCGCGCGAGAAACTGGGTGCTTGGGTCTTGAATTGCCTGGGAAAGGCGCTGGGTGCAGGCGGTGAGTAGTTTATCGCCCATCAAGTGCCCAAGGCTGTCGTTGATGACCTTGAAGCGATCGAGGTCAATGAACAGCACGGCAAAGTCATAATCGGGGGCGGAGCGGGCGCGATCGCTGGCGGTCTGCAAGGTTTCCATAAAAAAGGTGCGATTTGGCAGCCCTGTGAGGGCATCGTGATACGCTTCATAGGCCAGCTGATTCTCAAATAATCGGCGCTCGGTAATATCCATGACGGTGCCAAAAAACTGCACCAGTTCTCCAGCCCCGTTGTACTCCGGCTCGCCCAAGATCTGCACATATCGCAGGTGGCGATCGGGCGGTACAAACCGCAACTCAAGCTGAAAGGGTTCACCCGTGCTCTGCGCCGTGTTGAGGACGTCGCGCAACATCGCCATGTCGCCAGGATGAATCAACTGCCACGGGTCAAACTGCGGCTGGGTTTGGTGAGTTTCAAGCCCAAAGAGTTGCAGCAATTCCTCTGACCAGATCAGCGCATCGGTGGCAATGTGTAGATCCCAATGTCCCAAACGCGCGAGGCGTTGGGCAGCCTTGAGGCGAGTTTCGGCGCGGCGGCGCTCGGCCAATTCTTGCCGGGCCCGCTCATAGCTCTGGGCCTGTTGAATGGCGATCGCCAGTTGATCGGCAACGGTTTGCGCCAGCTCAATTTCTGCCGGTTGCCAGGGGCTCAACTCGCGGGAGCGGCTGAGGCTAAAACTGCCCCAGGGTACCGCATCTCCCACCATAATGGGCACCAACAGCCACGCCTCAGGACGCCCCCCCGTCAAACTGCGATTAATGGGGTCTTCCAAAAACTCCACATCATCAATGCACACCACTTGACCTCGGCGCAGTTGATCGGCAAGGGGATTGTTCTCATCCGGTCGGGTTGCGCCCACCTGATTCATCACCCGGCCCGTGAGATCCAGCGAGGCCAGAATGCGCCA
Organism: Leptolyngbyaceae cyanobacterium T60_A2020_046; assembly: GCA_015272155.1. Lineage (GTDB taxonomy): Bacteria > Cyanobacteriota > Cyanobacteriia > Phormidesmidales > Phormidesmidaceae > JACYME01. The sequence goes on along the minus strand of JACYME010000133.1, from coordinate 19,625 downwards.
ACAGCGATCGTGGGGCAAATACTGCACTACAGATACCCGATTGAGTGACAGCAGTGGCCCCATCTGTTGGGCGGCAGTGGAAAACACCGTATCGAGATCCAGGGATTGCCGAATCGCTTGAATCACCTGATTGAGGGCTTTTTCGCGCTGAATCTGGTGTTGTAACTGCTCATAGCTGCGCTTGCGATCGCTAATGTCTTGAAAATAGACTGCCAGCCCTGTGGGTGTGGGATAGGCGTGGACTTCATACCAGGTGGCAAAGGGCGGATAGTGGGCCTCAAAAACCCGGCTTTCGCGAGTATTCAAGGCATCATAAAAGTTTTTGAAGAACAGGGTTTCCATCATGGCGGGAAACCGTGTCCAAATGGCGTGGCCGATCAGATTGTGGCGGGCGGTGCGCAGCAGCGCTTCAGCCTGTTGGTTGACGTAGGTAAACCGACAGGCTTGGTCGAGGGCAAAAAAACCATCGGTAATGCTTTCGAGGATATCGGCCACGTGCTGATGAGACTGCCGCAAAGCCGCCTCGATCTGCTTCATTTCGGTGATGTCGGTGTCGGTGCCTGCCATACGGCTGGGGATGCCCTCGGCGTCGCGGATCATGGTGCCTCGGGCCAGGATCCAGCGAGTGCTGCCGTCTTTGTGAACCATGCGATGGGTGACTTCGTAGCGATCGCGTTCCCCAGCCAAGTACTCTTGCGCGGCAGCCAGCGTCGCGGCCTGGTCGTCGGGATGCACGTGTTTCAGCCAATCCTCGATGTGGTTTGCGATTTCGTGGTCGGCGTAGCCCAGCATGGCCTTGAGGTTGGGGCTGAGGTATAAATCGTTGGTTTTGAGATCCCAATCCCACACGCCGACTTGGCTCTCCGTGGTGGCTAGGGCGTAGCGTTCCTGGCTTTGGTGTAGGTCGGCTTCAGCCCGTTTGCGATCGCGAATATCCTGGGTAATGCCGAGCGTACCGTAGCACGTGCCATCCCTGTGCTCCAGCCGACACACCGTGAGCAACACCCACCACGGCGTTCCATCCCGACAGATATAGCGCTTTTCAAGGGAGTAGCTTTGAATGTCACCTTGTAAGAGTTGCCGAAAATGGATGAGGTCTTGTTCTAAATCGTCGGGATGGGTAATGTCCTGAAACGTCAGTGCCAGCAGTTCGGCCTCGGTATAGCCCAAAACCTTCAAAAAACAGGGATTTGCCCGTTGAATGCGGCCCACCAAATCGGACTGACAAATGCCCACTGGGGCACGCTCAAAAAGAGTATGGAAGGAGCGATCATCCTCAGAAAGTTGGGTTTCTAGATGTTTCAGTTGGGTCACGTTGGTATTGGCAACGGCACAGCGACAAATCCGCCCGTCGCTATTGTGGAGAGGATAGAGCCTCGACACCATAAAGCAAGGGGCAAAGGTACTAGTTCGGTAGACAATTTCGAGATGGTGAAAGGTTTTGCCTGAGAAGACTTGGGCGATCGCGCGGTCGAAGGAAATTCCCGTTGCAACGGGCTGTAATACCTCGTGCAGCAACCGCCCGACGACCTCTTGACCGTGTAAAAACGTTTCTTCACACGCTAAATTCCAGCTTTGAATGCGGCCTGCCCCATCCACCGAAAAGATCGGATTCGGCGACTGCTCCACCAGTTGCGTATAAAGGCGAGGGGGCTGATGGGTAGGGATCGCATTCCTCAGATCTGGCATTGCCACTAGGCTCAAAAACTGCCCCTCGGGGCTGACCAACGGCAACACTGGGAATCCGCTCGCGAGCAGGCGCGAGCGCTGCTCTGTGACACTCTGATTGGACTGTAGGGTGGGCACGGGCGCAACCATACAGTCCGCGACGGGAGTCTGGGCCGGATCATCCCCCGCCGCGATCGCTCGCAACACAGCCTGAGTGCTCACCAGCCCAAAGCCCAGCGACCCATCCACGACCGCCAGATAGCCCCACGGACTCGCCGCCAAGCGATCGCACGCTACCGCAAGTGACGCCTGGGCCGCAATGCTCCACCCATGACCAGGGTCGGGGTGAGCGGCTGAAATATCAGCAGTATTGGATGAGGGGGGCAGAACAGTCATGGACGATTGGCAGATGCTCAGGAACTCCTCTTGCTATGGAGGATGCCCGGGATTAGTGGGGAGACGCCCTTAGATGCGCTGCAAGAGCCGTGAAGTCACCAAACTTAAGGGCGTCTTAGGATTTTTTGGGGAAACGGCACCCAGGCGATGGCATTGATACTGTGGACTCCGAGCGGGCAACCTGCGATCGCAGGACAGAATACGGCAATCCACAGGGAAGTAGCCCGATGCGGTGCTACCCCGGCTGGCGGCGATCGCAGTGGGTTTAGGATTCCCGAGTCCTATTCTGCTCTGTACATTCCCCACAGGCAAGCCAATCCCCAGCACGGGTTAGCCAGCATCGTTATCCGCGATCGCCAAAAGCCAACGCAAACTGCTTCAGTTGTGAGACAGACAGAAGCAGCCCGCCAAAAAGGCTGCGTTGGGGATCAACATCCACATATAGAATGATCTGGATCTGTAACCCCTGTGTCCCTCGGAAGAAAAATCTATGCCACGTCGTGACGATCTGAAAAAGATCCTGTTAGTCGGGTCTGGCCCGATTGTGATTGGTCAAGCCTGCGAGTTTGACTATTCGGGCACCCAAGCCTGCAAAGCATTGCGGGAAGAGGGGTACGAGGTGGTGTTGGTCAATTCAAACCCCGCTACTATCATGACGGATCCGGAAACCGCCGACCGGACGTATATTGAACCGCTGACGCCAGAAATGGTGGAGCGCGTCATTGAGAAAGAGCGCCCTGACGCCATGCTGCCCACAATGGGGGGACAAACGGCGCTCAACATTGCGGTGAATTTGTCAAAAAATGGCGTGCTGGATAAGTACGGCGTCGAGTTAATTGGGGCCAAGCTGGGCGCGATCGAAAAGGCAGAGGATCGCAAGCTGTTCAAAGAGGCAATGGAGCGCATTGGGCTGTCGGTATGTCCGTCGGGGTTGGCCCATTCAATAGGGGAGGCGCGAGCAGTGGCGGAGCAGATTGGCAGCTTTCCGCTGATTATTCGTCCGGCCTTTACCCTGGGCGGGGCGGGGGGCGGCATCGCCTATAACCAGGAAGAGTTTGAGCAGATTGCCCAATCGGGGATTGACGCCAGCCCAGTGTCGCAGATTTTGATTGAGCAGTCGCTCCTCGGCTGGAAGGAGTATGAGCTAGAGGTGATGCGGGATTTAGCAGATAACGTCGTCATCATCTGCTCGATTGAGAATATTGACCCGATGGGCATTCACACCGGGGATTCAATTACGGTGGCCCCGGCCCAAACCCTGACGGACAAGGAATACCAGCGGCTGCGGGATGCCTCAATCAAGATTATTCGTGAGATTGGGGTCGAGACGGGGGGCTCGAATATTCAGTTTGCGGTGGATCCGGTCACGGGAAAGGTGATCGTCATTGAGATGAACCCTCGGGTTTCTCGGAGTTCGGCGCTGGCCTCGAAGGCGACAGGATTTCCGATCGCAAAATTTGCCGCTAAGCTCGCGATCGGCTATACCCTCGACGAAATCTCGAACGACATCACCAAGAAAACCCCGGCCAGCTTTGAGCCCACCATCGACTATGTGGTAACCAAGGTGCCTCGCTTTGCCTTTGAGAAGTTTCCGGGGACGGAGCCGACGCTGACCACCCAGATGAAGTCGGTGGGTGAGGCGATGGCGATTGGCCGCACGTTTCAGGAATCCTTCCAAAAGGCGCTGCGATCGCTGGAAACTGGGCGCGGGGGCTGGGGCTGCGATCGCAAAGAAACCTTGCCCACCCTGTCAAACGTGCGGGCACAGTTGCGGACGCCCAACCCCGATCGCATCTTTGCGGTACACCACGCCATGCAGCTTGGCATCCACCAGTCGGAAATCTATGAACTGACGGGGATCGATCCCTGGTTTTTGAACCAGTTTGCCCAGTTGCTGGAAACGGAAAAGTGGCTGAAGCGGACGCCCCTCAACACCATCACCGCCGATCAGATGCTGGCGATTAAGCAACAGGGCTTTAGCGATCGCCAGATTGCCTTTGCCAATAGCCTGCCCGAAGACGAGGTGCGCGCCTATCGGCAGGCCCTGGGGATTCGCCCCGTGTATAAAACCGTGGATACCTGCGCGGCGGAATTTGAAGCCTACACGCCCTACTACTACTCGACCTACGAACAGGAAACCGAGGTGCTGCCCAGCGATCGCCGCAAGGTAATGATCCTCGGCGGCGGGCCAAACCGCATCGGCCAGGGCATTGAGTTTGACTATTGCTGCTGCCATGCGTCCTTTGCTTTGCAGGAGGACGGGTTTGAGACGATCATGGTCAACTCCAACCCTGAAACGGTTTCGACAGACTATGACACCAGCGATCGCCTCTACTTTGAGCCCCTCACCAAGGAAGATGTCTTCAACATCATTGAGGCGGAGCGTCCTGAGGGCATCATCATTCAATTTGGTGGCCAAACGCCGCTAAAGCTGGCGCTGCCCTTGCAGGAATTTTTGGCGCAGCATAACCGCACCGAGCTTCCCACGCAAATTTGGGGCACCTCCCCCGATTCCATCGATATTGCGGAAGATCGCGAGCGATTTGAGAAAATTCTGCGCGAACTCGACATCGTACAACCCCCCAACGGCATCGCTCGCAGTGCCGACGAAGCGCTGCGCATTGCCCGCTCGATCAATTACCCCGTAGTGGTGCGCCCGAGCTACGTCCTCGGCGGTCGAGCGATGGAAATTGTCTATTCCGATCGCGAGCTGGAGCACTACATGACCTATGCGGTGCAGGTCGAGCCCGACCATCCGATTTTGATCGACAAGTTCCTCGAAAACGCGATCGAAGTGGATGTGGACGCGATCGCCGACGCCCAGGGCACCGTCGTCATCGGCGGCATTATGGAACACATCGAGCAAGCGGGCATCCACTCCGGCGACTCCGCCTGCTCGATCCCCACCATCACCCTCGGCGACGCGCCCCTCGCCACCATCCGCGACTGGACGGCCAAACTCGCCCAGCGCCTCAAGGTCGTAGGCCTGATGAACATCCAATTTGCCGTCAAAGGCGACCAGGTCTACATTCTGGAAGCCAACCCCCGCGCCTCCCGCACCGTGCCCTTTGTGTCCAAAGCAACGGGTGTGCCCCTGGCAAAGCGGGCGGTGCAGGTGATGTCGGGCAAAACCCTGGCTGAAGTTGGCCTCACCACCGAGATCATCCCCGACTACATTTCTGTGAAGGAGGCGGTACTGCCCTTCGAGAAATTCCCCGGTACAGATACCATTCTGGGACCAGAAATGCGATCGACGGGGGAAGTGATGGGCATCGATCGCGACTTTGGGCGTGCCTTCGCCAAGGCTGAACTGGGAGCCAACCAAAAACTCCCCCTCTCTGGCACGGTCTTCATTTCCATGAACGATCGCGATAAAGAAGCCGTCGTCCCCGTTGCCAAAGAACTGGCGGATCTGGGCTTCACCCTAGTCGCGACCAGTGGCACCCGCAACACGCTCAAGCAGTATGGTCTGAGCGTGGGGCCAGTGCTCAAAATCCATGAAGGCCGTCCCAACATTGTGGACGCGATCAAAAACGGCCAGATTCAGTTGGTGCTGAATACTCCCGTGGGCGACAAAGCCCAACAGGACGATCGCGCCATTCGTCGCACTGCCCTGGCCTACAAGGTGCCCACCGTGACGACCCTAGCCGCCGCCCGCGCCACCGCAGCGGCCATTCGCGCCATGCAGCAAGAAACGCTCTCGGTGCGTGCCCTGCAAGACTATTTGCAGGGATAGGTGAGCCCCGATCCCCGGGCCATCCAAACGCTTGCGCCGTCTGGGGATCGGTTAAGGTACAGGGGCGGTTTTGCGGGTGACGCCCCCAGCGAAGTCCCCAAAGCCATGATGCTGAATTTCTTGCAACGGCGATGACGACGACAAACCCGCCCCTACCTGAGGTTGCGATCGCCATTTTGGTGCAGGGCGATCGCTTTTTGCTACAACTGCGCGACAATATCCCCACCATTCTCTATCCCGGCTATTGGGCCTTTTTTGGCGGGCATCTAGAGCCGGGCGAAACCCCAGAGGAGGGCGTATGGCGCGAGTTGGCTGAGGAAATTGGCTATCAGCCGCCCTGGCTCAAACAGTTTGAGCGGCAGGTGGGCGGTCGCGTCATTCGCAATGTTTTTTATGGGCCGCTAACGGTACCCGTCGAAAGCCTCACCCTCAATGAAGGCTGGGATCTCGGGCTGTGGAGCATCGCCGAGATTGAACGGGGCGATCGCTATTCTCCCCAGGCGCAACAGATTCGTCCCCTTGGGCCACCCCATCGAGAAATTTTGCTGCGCTTCATCGCCGACGCTCCCCCGATGTAACATGCGGCCACGATGTCGTTGGGCTGTTTTGTCCTTCCTCCATGGGGAAATCGTTGATCCCTGATGGAACGTCCCAACAGCCGGCATCACCCGCCACGGGAATTTCCACCATGCGCCCCTCAGTTTCAAGCTTGAAGCGTCCGCGCGCGATGTTGATGCTGCTTTCGTAGCCTGCTTCTGTGCCCAGGGTGACGGTGATAGCGACCCGAGTTTTGCCATCCAGAGTTTCAAAGCTTTGGTTCGTGTACTGGTCATAAAATTCCTCTCCCGATGAGGCCGTCCGCCGCAGGCGAGTCATCGAGCCATCCAACTTCATCCAAGCTGAGGTTTCTTCTAGGCCATTGAAAAAGAGAAAGTTGGTTGGGAAGGGCTGGGATGCGGCGTCAGCGTGCCAAAGGGTCATGCCACAGCCGCCGCCGCCTACAGCAAGGAGTTCGTCGGTAGTATAGGTGCCGATAAAGCCCTCGGTATCAGCATCCGTCGCGATCGCAGTGGTAACAAAATCGCCCCGAATCCAGCCCTCAGCCCCAGATTCTGCAAACTTGACGTAATACCAAGTGTCGCGATCGCGGCCCTCTGTGACCCGCAATAATTGCACGCGATCGCCCACTAACCCGTATCCCTTGGCGGTGGCGGCGGTGCTCGGTAGCGATCGCAGGTTGATCTGGGCAGTTGCCTGCTGCGCGGTCAACCTCCCCTGCTGTGGAGGATTCAAGGTCGTCGCCTGAGCCGCCGCCGTTTCTGCCTCGGTGCTGGCCTCCCCTTGGGACTCCGGGGCTACTCCATTAGCGGGCTCCTCTGCCTGGCTCACCTCAGTGCTGATCGCCGTAGACGCGGAGAATTCGGGGGCTTCAGCTTCGGGGGGGCGGGCGCGTTGACACGCGGTGCCCACTACCAGGGCAACCCCAACCATGAGTTTCAGACCTGCGTAAACCTTCATCGCAAAACCGGAATCAGTGCAATGCCTTTAGGATACCGGGTAGTCCCATTGGGTTCCGGAAGAGGAAAGGGACGGGGATCAACTGGGGGCGATCGCCCCCAACTGGCTGCCAACTTTACTGAAGCACAAAGCTGCAAAGATTTGCATCAGATGCGAAATTTATTGCTGCAGTTCATGAATCCCATTGGACGGGTTTATTTTTTGTCCATCGGTTATCCCGTTCACCCCTGATATTGGCTAGACTTGGGTGAATCGACTGCCTTGGCATTTTGGAACGGTTTCGTCGTTTTCCGAGTCACTTCAGCCGATATCGCTTCATTCTTCATATCTTCCTGCGTCTATGTTCCAACCCGCTGCCCCATCGTCGTGGTTTTGCCCAAAGCTTGTGGGAGGCGCGATCGCTAGCATCCTGATCGTGGCCGCACCAACCGGTGAGATTCCCGCCGCCCGTGCTGAATTTGACGACAGTCCCAAAGCCGTACTCGACGAAGCGTGGCAGATTATTAACCGCGAATACGTGGACAGCAGCTTCAACCAGGTCGATTGGCAAGCCGTTCGCCAACGGCTGCTCGGCCAAGACTACAGCTCCCGCGAAGCCGCCTATTCTGCCCTGCGTCGCGAATTGCGACTGCTGAACGACCCTTACACCCGGTTTTTGGATCCGCAGGAATATTCAGAACTCTCTGACCAGACCGCTGGTGAAGTCTCTGGGGTGGGCTTGCAGTTGAGACGCGATAGCGCTACTCAGTCCATTTTGGTGACCGAGGTCTTGGCGGGCTCTCCTGCAGAGCGGGCTGGGTTTCGATCGGGCGATCGCCTCCTGTTGATCGATGGCCAAAGCACCGAGCGCCTCAGCGTCAGCGGCGCATCACGGCTGCTGCGAGGCGACGAAAACAGCCAGGTCACCCTCACCTATTCGCGCAATAACGGCCAACCTCGCACCGTTATCCTCACCCGCGTTCGCCTTGAGCTACCCACCGTAGAGTACGCCTTGCGAGAAGTCGCCAACCATCGCATTGGCTATATTCGACTGGCCGAATTCAACGCCCATGCGGCTGAGCAAATGGCCGATGCCATCACGGCCCTCTCAGGGCAAAATGTGGATGCCTTTGTCCTAGACCTGCGGGGAAATCCGGGTGGGCTGCTGTCTGCAAGTATTGCCATTAGCCGAATGTGGCTCCAGCGTGGCCCCATTGTGCGCACCCTCAATCGCGATGGCAATGCCGATGAAATTAGCGCTAATCGCACTGCCTTGACGCAGCTTCCCCTGGCGGTGTTGGTGAATAATCGCTCCGCGAGCTCCAGCGAAATTTTGACCGGCGCGTTGAAGGACAATAACCGCGCGACGGTTGTGGGCACAACCACCTATGGCAAGGCGCTGGTGCAATCTCTCTATGGATTGGAGGATGGCTCGGGGCTGGCGGTCACTGTGGCTCACTATTACACCCCGAATGGCACCGATATTAGCCAGAAAGGCATTTTGCCAGATATTGAAGTGCAGCTCAGCAGCCGCGAACAGCAGGATCTCTTTAACGATCTCAGCTTGTTGGCGACGGATGCCGATGTGCAGTTCTTGCAGGCTGTAGCCGCGCTGGATGCCACGATTCAAGCCCAGCGCCAGCGCCCATCGGAGCCCAGTCAACTGGGGCGATCGCCAGAAACGGCTCCCGAATAGTCACCCCCGTTGCTTGAAAGCGAGAATCTATCTCGGTGCAGTTGTGCGACGGTAGACAACCTTGAACATCCACCGATAACCTCTGTTCCTAAGCACCGGACAGAAGCGGTCAAACGGCTCGAACCCTCGTGATGGAGGGGAAAGGTGATCTGGCATAAAACGCTGAAAGCGCTGAAGTTGCATCACTTCAGCGTTTCTCCCATACCAGCCACTCCTGCCTCAACGATGCCGTGCTGTCGTTCTCCATCAATCCGAGCATCGACCACGCCCTGCGATATCCCCCCTTAGCGATCGCATAAATCGCATAAATCGCATAAATCACATAAAGATATGTCGGGCTGTCACGGCTCACAGTGCAGGGTGTCAGAGTTCAGGGCAATTCTTGGTTCCCTAACACCCTGCACCCTAGCCATCGCCGAGAGCGGGTATCGGGACGCTGCCCTCCATTAGTAGGGGCGTTGACCCACAACATTGCCTGCTGGGTTGTAATGGCACACCCAGATTTCCTTAGTTTTCTCAGGGTTGCGGGCGACTCCGCAGCCCACTTGGGTTGTGTTGCGCCAAACGATTTGCGTGTAGTGGCCGCAAAACCGCCCCGGCGTGCAGGTATTGGCTTGAGCGTTGTAGTTGTTTTGCTCTTGCACCCAGCCCCGGATGGCGCGCTCTGGGTGAGAAAAGGCTCTACCGGGAGCACCGCTGGTGCGAATGGCGAGGTTCTCTCCGATGCGGCCTCCATTACGGCGGGAGGCGGGGCTGTGCTCGAAGCGATCGCGGCGCATCAGTTCATCTGCCCAAGCCTGGGCCGACGCGGCCAAGTCAGCCGACCAGCGCAGATCAGGCACGCCCACGGTTTGCCGCTCGATGTTGTGGGCGGCGAGCATTTGTTCGACCCCAGCCGGGGATTCCAGGAAATATTCGTTGTCAGTCAGGTTTTCAATTTGTGCGCCCTCAATGGTGCGAATGCGGTTGACGCGCACGCCCGTTTCAATCTCGCCAGCGTCGTTATCGAGGTAGCGGACACCATAGCTCCAAAGCACTTGCGCATTTTCAATAAAGGCCATGTATTGCACAATCATGGCTTCACGCCAGCGATTGCCCTGTTGTACGTAAATGATGGAGTGACCTTCAAAGGGATGCTCGCTCTGCATTTGGGCCGATGCACTGCGATCGCGATCGCTGATTCCCAAGGGTAAGAGTGGGGTCAACAGGCCCAAGATCAATGCGCCAATCAAGGTTGAGGTGCGAATCGCCCGCTTCCGCGTTCTCATGGTGTTTGGATACTCCGTCAATGGGCTTGCTCAAAAATGCTCGGATAATAGTCGGAATCCCAAGGGCGATCGGCGAGGGCAACGTGATCTTATCAATCGATCGCCCTGCGCCCGTGCCCCCAAGAGTCAGTAGATTCACTGAGATTACCGTTCCTAGGACGCAAGCGCGGGCTTAAAGGTTTCTGAGGTACGTCATCTAAGGCAGGTCATCATGTCATTCCAGAAACCTTTGAGGCCAAGCCTGATCGCCCCTGCCGTGGCTCAATAGGCAGGCGCGGCCATCCCCCCTGGGCAAGCGGTTTAGCATCAATGCAATGGCGCAATTGACGCACCCTTGAGGTATGGATGCAACTAGAGCCTGGGGTTTGCGGCAAGGATTTGATCGCGAAAGGATGACAGGCTCTAGGCCCTTGGTATAGACACCGGGTTGCTCCTCAGCAATTTGCCCCAGCGCGCAAATCAGTCCTCGCAAAAATCGGGGTTCTCGCCTTATGGTGCCGCCCCGTTAGGACTGCCGGAGGGGAATCGTAATGGTGAACGTGGTGCCAACCCCAACGGTGGAATCACAGGTCAGGGTGCCGCCGTGGCGTTCGGTCACGATTTGGTAGCTGATCGAGAGGCCCATGCCCGTCCCTTTGCCGATGGGTTTGGTGGTGTAGAAGGGATCAAAGAGGCGATCGCGGGCCGCTGGGGGAATGCCGGGGCCATTGTCCTGAATTACAATTTCCACCCGTTGATCAGCTGTCAGCATGGTGTGGATGCGAATTTGGGGCTGGTAGTCTTCGCCCAAGAGGCTCGTGTCCCGCTCTTCCAGGGCATCAATCGCATTGCTGATCACATTCATAAACACCTGGTTGAGTTGCCCGGCATAGCATTCCACCAGGGGCAGATCGCCATAGTCGCGCACGATTTCAATGCCGCCACTTTCTGAATAGGAGCGAATACGATTTTGTAAAATCACCAGCGTACTGTCGATGCCATCGTGAAGGTTGACGGCCTTCATGTCGGACTCATCCATGCGCGAGAACGTGCGCAGCGACGAAACAATCCCCTGAATTCGCTCAGCCCCAACCTTCATCGAGTTCAGCAGCTTGGGCAAATCTTCCATCACAAAGGGCAAATCAACGGCCTCTATCTCGCCTTGAATTTCAGGATGGGGGGTTGGATAGTGGGTTTGGTAGAGGTCTACCAAATGCAGCAGATCGCGGATGTAGTTGCGGGCGTGGGAGAGGTTGCCATAGATAAAGCTAACGGGGTTATTAATTTCGTGGGCCACCCCTGCCACCAGTTGCCCCAGAGAGGACATTTTCTCGCTTTGTATTAGGTGGGTTTGGGCGCGCTGGAGTTCCTGAAGAGTCGCTTGCAGCTCTGTAGCCTGCTGTCGCAGTCGCGTTTCAGACACCTGAAGCTGCATTTCGGCTTGCTTGCGCTTTAGCCCGAGGGCGATTTCATCCGCAACCAAGCCCAAAATCTCCAAGGATTCATCGGGCAGTGGGTGGCAGGCGAACAGGGCCACAACCCCGAGCAGTTGATCGTCCACAATCAAGGGGTATCCAGCAAAGGCGACCATGCCCTCGCGTTCTGCCCAGGCGCGATCGCCCAGGCGCGGGTCGTTCACAATATCGTTGCTCAGATAGGGGGTTTTTTCGGCAGCAATTAGCCCAATTTTGAGCTGGCCAATGGGCACCCTGGCATGGCCGCCGTTGATGTGCCTGTAGAGCCCAGCACTGGCCTGAAGTTCCAGCACTTGCTCCGAGAGATTGGCTGTCCAAATTCGTGCAAAGGCTGCGTCCATATATTTGACGATGACCTCACAGCAGCTTTGCAACATGTGCTGGAGGCTTTCCCCACGGGTCAGCAAGCTATCAATTTCTGCCCGGAAGGCGGAGAGTTTTGCCTGTTGTTTGAGGCGATGCTCAGCGGCTTTGATGGCGCTGATGTCGAAGGAGGTGCCGATGATGCGGTGAACTTTGCCCGTCACATCGCGCAGGGGGTTGAAGTTGGTCAACACCCAGGAGGGGACGCCGTTCAGCGTAATGTGCTCTTCTTTAGTGATGCTTTCGCCCGTCTCGATACAGCGTTGACAGATGGCCCGAATGGCGGCCCCTTCCTCTGGGCCAAAGAGGGCTTCGGGGGTGAGCCCATCGACACTTTGGCTCGATCGCCCGGTGGCAATTTCTGCGGCGCGGTTGTGGCTGCTGTAAACAACGTCGCCGTCGGGCAGCACGTTGATGGCAAAGATCCGGTGGGCAGAACCATCGTAGATGCTGCGTAGAAACTGCTCTTGCATTTGCAGTTGAGCTTCGGCGGCTTTGCGATCGCTGATGTCGGTATAGGCGCGAATAGTGCCGATGGTGTTGCCCGCTTCGTCGAGAATGGCGTTGGCGCGCAGCAGTGCGGGAATTAATCGACCCGTGCTCGATCGCAGCATCACCTCACCGGTGTAGTGTCCATCTTGGGCAATCTTAGAGGCCACAAACTGAGCTACATGGGGGTCAGCGTAGGCGTTGAAAATCGTCCCCATTTCCTGCCTGAAGGTGTTTGCATCGGGGAAGCCCAAAAGCTCGGAGAAGGCGCGGTTTTGGTAACGATGAATGGTGTCGGCATCGCTGATGCAGATTGCGTCGCTGGAGCTTTCGAGGGCTTGCTTAAAGCGGCGCAGTTCTGCCTCGGCCTGTTGTTTTTCGGTAATGCTCAGGCCCGTGCCCCGGAATCCAACCAGACGATCTTGAGCATCTAGCATGGGCAGGCCGCTCAGCTCTTCCCACACCAGTTCGCCCGTGGCGGTGATGCTACGACACTCTAGGCGGAAGCTCTGTCGCTGCAATGAAGCCTCGCGCAAAATCGCTTGGACGGGTTCGACGTCATCTTCATGCATCGCGGTGAAGAGCGATCGCCCGAGCAAATCTTGAGGCGCATGGCCTTTCACCGTCAGGACTTGGTCAGTCAAGAAGATGTAGTTACCGTCAACATCAATTTCCCAAACATATTCCCCAGCAGCCTCGGTCACGTCGCGGAAGCGGCGCTCGCTGGCTTGGAGGGAAGCCTCGGTCGCCTTGCGATCGGTGATATCCCGCGCGGTGGCGTAGAGGATGTTCTGCTCGGCGTAGGGGGTTGATGACCACGAAAACCACCGATAGCTGCCATCTTTGCAGCGCCAACGGTTTTCAAAGTAATAGAGGGGCACCCCATCCATAACCTGGGCGGCGACGTTGGCGCTGGCCTCACGATCCTCTGGGTGAATAAATTCCAAAAAGGGAACGGCCAAGAGTTCTGCTTCGGTATAGCCCAAGATGCGCGTAAAGGCCGGATTGATGCGTTTTAGGTAACCGTCAAATCCGGCAATGCAAACCATGTCACTCGACAGCAGGAAGTAGCGATCGCGCTCCTCTTGAATCCGCTGAATTTCAGTAACATCACGGCTGATACAGATGACGCCTGTAACATTACCTTCGCCATCGAATTGGGGTGTTTTTTTTGTCAGATAAACCCGAATTTCATCCCCAATGGGCACCTGCTCTTCAAAGTGTTGGAGTTGCTTAGAGGAGAGTACAAATTGCTCGTTAGCAATGAGCTGATCCGCAACTTCTTCAGGATAAAGATCCGCATCTTCTTTACCGATAATTTCTTCGGGGGTCAACCCAAAGCGATCGGCAAAGGCCGTATTCACCAGTCGATATTTGCCGTCCAAATCTTTGACAAAGATAATGTCAGTAGTGCCATTAATCACGCTATTTAGCAGCGTGTAGCTTTCATGGAGTTGGACTTCGGCCTGTTTGATCTGGGTGACATCGCGGGCAATGCCAATCAAGCCCAAAACGTTGCCATCGCTGTCTCGGCAGGGGGATCTATTGGTCAAAAACTGGCGGGACTCGCCATTGATCGGAATGATTTCCTCAAAGGTGTGCGATCGCTGGCTTTTGAGCACTTGGCGATCCACCTCGGCAATATTCGCGGCGACTTCGGGGGGAAACACCTCATCATCGGTGTGCCCAATCAAGCGATCGCGGGTCATGCCAAAGGTTTCGAGCATGGCATCATTGACGAGGGTATATCGCCCCTGTCGATCTTTGGCAAAAATTACATCGGTCGTGCCATTGATCACGCTATTCAACAGTGTATGGCTGGCCTGTAATTGAGCCTCAGCCTGTTTGATTTCAGTGACATCACGGCTGATGCCAATGAGTCCCAGGATGGTGCCCTCCGCATCTCGATAGGGTGTTTTGGAGGTCAAGAAGGTGCGCAGTTCCCCATGCATGGGCACCGTTTGTTCAAAGGTGTAGGATTGGCCATTGTCCAGCAATTCCTGATCGAGCAGTTGAATACGATGGGCGATTTCTGGGGGATACAGGGCACGATCGTCCTGGCCTAGGATGAAGTCTGCCTCGCGACCAAAGGCGGACAACATCGCCCGGTTTACGAGGGTATATTGACCGCTGATATTTTTGACAAAAATTAGATCCTTTGTGCCGTTGATGACGCTATTCAACAGCGTGTAACTCTCTTGAATGCGCGTTTCGGTCTGCTTTCGATCGGTAATATCCTCGAAGTACCAAATGCGTCCGAGGTTATCGCCATCGGGCGATCGCACCGGGGCTGAGAAGCGATCGAACACCCGACCATCCTTCAGCCAAACTTCAGCCCGGTTGCTGCTGCCCGGTTCTACCGTGCCATTTTGCATCGCTACCATCAACTCGTCTGGGTAGGCGAGCTGATGGGACAAATGACTGAAGACAGCTTTTTGATCGCGCTTAGAAATCCAGGTTTCCGAAACGTTCCAGAGTTCACAAAACCGTCGATTATAGAAGGCGATGCGCGCGTGCTCATCCAGCACCAAAATGCCATCGCGAATGGCTTCCTGCTGGGCTTGCAGAATGGCGTTGGCACGGCTGAGGCGCTCCTCAGACTGCTTTTTCTCCGTGATATTGGTGTACGTGCCAATGAATCCAAGGGTCTGGCTTTTGGCATCTTTAATCAGGTCTACGCGCAGATCTACATCAATCCAGTTGCCGCTGGCATGGCGCATCACGACTTCTCCGCGCCAAGATTGACCGGCCTCAACCGCCTGCCCGATCTCCTGCAAAATTTCGGGGTTGCGATAGACCTTGGCCGGATCTCCCAGGGCATTGAAATCCTCAGGGGTGAGGCCAAACATCGCATCCATTGCAGGGTTGTGGTACACCACCTGCCAGTTATTATCGACAATGCCAATGCCATCGCTGGCGCTTTCGATCGCCTTGCGAATTCGCAACAATTCCATTTCCGCAGCCTTGCGGTGGGTGATGTTGGTGGCGGTCACCACAATGCGATGGACGGCCTGTTGGGCGTTGCGCAGGGGGGTGAGGGTTAGCATCCACTGGGTTTGCTCACCGTCTACCTCAAAGCGTTCTTCAAACTCAATGCTTTGGCCGCTTTTGACACAGGCTCGATAGCGTTGACGATAAAGGTCAGCGATATCGATTGGCATACTTTCGGCGAGGGTGGTGCCTACTAGGGTTGCCATCGGGATGGGGCTGATGCGATCCATGGTGGGGTTGTAGTGGGCGAAGCGAAATTCTTCGCCGTTGTCCAACACATCCAGTACAAAAATGCCGTAGTCTACGCCGTCCCAAATACTTTCGAGGAACTGGGCTTGGGCCTGTTGTTCAACCTTGGCTTGCTTGCGATCGCTGATATCGATCAGCACCCCGCTCCACAACACCGTTCCATCAGGCTGGCGCTCAGGACGGGCAGTACATTGCAGCCATTTAGAGCTACCGTTAGGCTTTGGCATCGACCACTCGGCCTGAAATGGCGTGAGGGTTTCGGCGCTGTGGCGCAAGGAGTCTTGCAGCCGCGCCGCCGCCTCAGGGGGAATGAAGGTAAAGAGGCGATCGATGTCGTGGGGGGGGAGCCCGGTGATGTCGGCGCAGGCTCCTGAAACGTAGGTAAAGGCGAGGTCGCCCGCTGGGTTTTGCTTGGCCTGAAAGAGCATTCCGGGGACGTTGGCCGAGAGCTTTTGGAACTGTAGCTCGCGGGCGCGGAGGGCTTCGATGTATTGTTGGCGGGCGATCGCGCCTCCCAGGCTATCGGCAGCGGCTTGGACGATGGCTTGCTCAGGCTCTGTCCAGGTGCGATCGCCTTGGCAGGTGTCAAACCCGATGTATCCCCACAACTGGCTTTCAACGAACACTGGCACCATGAGAATGGCACAAACGTGCTCGGCGGCCAGCAGTTGGCGCTCGGCTTCGGGAAAATCTGACAGGTTGCCCGTGATCGTCTGCCCCGCTGAAAATGCCTCTAGCCAACGGGTGAGGCCGTGTTCGGCATAGGGCAAGTTCTGCCAAGTGGACTCCAGACTGCTGGGAATGCCATCGCGAGTCCACTTAAAGCGGAGGCTCATGGCAAGTTTGCCGGTATCTGGGTGGGTGTGATTTTTGTAGACGTAGGCGCGATCGACGCCCGCCGCTTCGCCCAAAAAGGATAGAACCTCTGGGACGGCCACGTGCAAGTGAGACGCAGTCAGCAGTTGCCGATTGGCCTGCACCACCCCTCGCAGGAGTTGATCGACGGTACGTGACGGTGTCGATTCATTACTTTGAAAGAAATTGTCTCCGACCGCTGCTGTCCTACGGGGATTTACAGGCGACATGGGCACACACGGAATGGGGGTTGAACCAAGTTGGCGGCAATTACAGAGATAAACTTGCTCAAAGAATGCCCACTTTACGCCGTGCAATCACCAGAATTCCATAGGTTTAGCTGCTGTGCTGGCATCCTTTAGAGCCGAATCAGCCGAGCCTTTTTCGGTAGTACATTAATGTACGGGACAGAGGAAAATCAGACTACGCCATCGCAATAACAAAGAGGCCGGACCCATGACCATCGAGATGACCTGTCCCACCTGTGGGTCTCACGATATCTCTAAGAATGGCACGACGCACCGAGGGAAGCAGAACTACAAGTGTCGGGACTGTGGGCGTCAGTTCGTCGAGGATCCTCAATGGCAACCGCAACCGAAGGAGACGAAGGCGCTCGTCAAGAGGAAGACCCTATCCTTCTCCAAAAAGCTAGAGAATCATATGGGAGCCATCTGGCTGTTCATCCATGACGACAATCGCCGAATCAGGCAAAAAATAGCAGAGCAAGGTGCTCCTCTGTTTTCCTCTGCCCTGCACTAAAATGCACTACCGCGCGACCCACTGTTTCGCAAGTTGCGGTTGTTGAAGCATGGCAAATATCCGAAGGAAAGGTCGCCGATCATTGTCGTGGGCAACTATGGCGAGCTGTCCAAAACTCCGGTGATGGAGCTATTTGAGGATGTGGGTGGACTGCCTGAACAGTCGCTGTTGATTGGGGATGAAGTCCACGCGACGGGGGCTTTGACGTTTAGGCGGCTGCTGAGAGAGGACTTTAAGTATCGTCTGGGGTTGTCGGCCACGCCGATCCGTAAGTATGACGAGGAGGGCACCGAATATGTCTTGGACTATTTTGGCGGGATTGTCTACGAATTCCTGTTAGAGCAAGCAATTTAGAGCAAGCAATTGCGGTGGGTATTCTCTGTGAGTACGAATATCACGTTTATGTGACTGAGCTAACGGATGAGGAGTACGAGGAATTTCAGGAGTTGACGACTCAACTGGGTCGCCTGCTGAACAGTGACGATGCAGAGGATCAAGAGAAGGCAAAGCGTTTGGCAATTCGTCGAGCCAGCATTCTAAAGTCAGCCGCTTCAAAGCTGTCGGCTTTAGAAGACATCATCCGAAAGCATCCTCCCCGAAAAAGCATGGTGTACTGCGCAGACATTGAACAGGCAACTGAGGTGAGTCGGCTGTTGACGCATCAAGGAATTCGAGCCGCTCGCTATTCATCTGATGATGTGAACCGTAAGGGGCTGCTCGCTGAGTTTGCGAGTGGACAGTTGGATGCATTGATTGCCATCAAATGTTTGGATGAGGGCGTTGATGTTCCAGAAACGGAACTGGTGGCTATCTCGGCTTGAACTAGATCGAAGTCTTTTCAGACTCGCTGCATATCCATAGAATGATGGCGCAAAGACATCTATCCCTGGAATGCCAAGCCCGATCGCGGATATCGAAACGCTCAATTACTATGCCAAGAAGTTTCAGCGGTTGCGGGTGGATCGGGCGCATGGGGTAGCTCCGCACAAGCCGATTTTGTTGCTATCGGTGATTGAGTCGCTTGAGAAAAGCCGGATCACTGAAAACCGGATTGAACTCACAGACTCGCTTAATCGCATGTTTCTGAAGAACTGGAGCTATTTAGGCTCGCCTGAGCATCATCCCGATATTGCCCGTCCGTTCTTCCATATGAAGAGCGGGAAGTTTTGGCATCTGTACGCAAATCCTGGTTTTGAACAGGTGCTTGCTGCCAAGATCAAGCTGAAAACCTTGGCAGAGGTGAAGAAGGCGATCAGTCATACGTACTTGGATGAAGACCTGTTTGATTTTTTGCTGGATGCCTCTACTCGGGAAGGTCTGTTAGCGGTTTTAGTCGGTCGCTGGTTTCCGGGGAAACTGGCTGAGGTGAAGAAAATTTTACAGACAGATGAATTTCAGGAGCCGCCTGGGTACTTTTTGGAAGCCTACGCTATGTATATGGACAGGCTGAATGAAGTCTGATTGCTCCTGATCTGTCTTATGCCTAGAGATTTTTCTTATTACGCTTCAAAATTTGTGAAGTTGCGGGTTGATAAGGCAAGCGGTAAACCAGCACCGCACAAACCAATTTTGCTCCTCGCAGTGATTGACCTATTCGAGCAGGAAATCATTCAGCGGAATGAGATCTACTTGTCTCCAGGCTTGACGGCAAATTTCTTGAAGTTTTGGCATCGTCTAGTCTCTACCGATCATCATTCCAACATTGCACTGCCGTTCTTTCACTTGACGGGGGATAAGTTCTGGCATTTGATGCCAAACACCGGATTTGAAGCGACTATCAAAGCCAGGGTGAAGCTGCGGACGTTGCCCGCACTGCGTTCAGCGGTGAAGTATGCCTATCTGGATACGGAATTGTTTAACCTGTTGAGTGAGTCGAAGTCACGAGCAGATTTAACGAGAGTCCTAATTCAAGCATGGTTTCCTAACCGGAGTAATGATATTGCTGAGACACTTAAATACGATGAGTTTGGCGCAATTCAACAAAGCTTGTTTGACTCCGGGGGCGCAACCTATAGCATTGATGATCTTAAGGATGAAGATCGTATCTTTGTGCGGAATGCAGCATTTCGGCGCAATGTGGTGAAGCTGTACGACCAGCGTTGTGCGTTTTGCAAAATTCGGGTAGTAAGCTGGGACGGGCAAAATTTAGTATAGCGTTTTTCATTCTAGTGAGGCACAGTAGCAGCAATGAGAGAACCAATTCT
>JACYME010000028.1 GCA_015272155.1 Leptolyngbyaceae cyanobacterium T60_A2020_046 | reverse complement strand
ACTGAAGGAAACGCCTTATTCTCAATACGGTGTGCTTCTTGCTGTGACCAATTACCAATTTTCTATGGAAAAGTCAATCTGAGCTAATACTCACTTGGAGATGAATCAATGTGAAAAGCCAAGCAGCGTCTGCGCTTGCGGCGATGGGTTTTTCGTTTTCGAGAGGTTTTTCTGGGCCATGGGAGTTTGGGCGCGATCGCGACTGATTCACTTTTGACCCCACGACCGAACGTAGATTACTGTCGGCAATCTCAGTATCAATTGAGACTCAGTAGCTCTCAGCGATCGCGCCCCACCATCGATCCGGTATCGTGTCTCGGTCTTGGGTGAGGGATGGCCGCGATCGCAGGCAAAACGTTAGGATCAGAGAATTAGGCATTCGACATCCTAGTCCTTGACCAAGCTGATTTTGACCGGAGACCGAGGTTCAGGATTCGTGGGGTAAGGGATATGGTTCACGGCAAGCCGTGTCCCCCACCTGTCATCTTCGGCTTGGAGAACTTCTACATGTGAACCGTTATGAGTCAATCAACTCACAATGTTCGCTGGACTGTTCAAGACATCGAAGCGCTACCCGACAATGAGGGGATTCGCTACGAAATCATTGATGGAGAGCTGTTTGTGACGCGATCGCCTCACCACAAGCATCAGCAAACCACAGGGCGGATTTTTGCGGTACTGGACAACTGGTCACTGGTGAGTGGTTTAGGAGAAGCCTCGATCATGCCGGGGCTCGTTTTCTCAGACTGCGATAATGTCATCCCCGATGTGATTTGGATCAGCAATGGAAGGCTAGCGCATTTTCAGGATGAAGCAGGACATTTCCGCGGCGCACCAGAACTGATTGTTGAGGTGTTGTCACCGGGTAAGCCCAATGAAGATCGCGATCGGCGCGCAAAGCTGAAACTGTATTCGGTTAAGGGCGTTCAGGAGTATTGGATTGTCGATCGAATCGTGCAGCAGGTTGAAGTGTATCGCCGAAACCAGGCTCAACTCGCCCTAGTTGAAACATTGCTGGCTGAAGAGACGTTGACTTCACCCCTGCTTCCAGGATTCACCTGTACAGTTGCTCAATTTTTTGGCCCTCGGGTTTAGTCTGCCACGGCTGCCTAGCCCCGCGCCTCAGCTTCGCCCAATCCGTTGAAGACATGACAGTGGCACGCCATTTTTGAGCGGCTCATGCCTCAACACATTAATGTCTTCACTTGATATCCTGCTGCTCCCTCGCCGATGCTCCAAGCTTGGGTGGTGCTACAGAGGTAATGATGCGTT
Source organism: Leptolyngbyaceae cyanobacterium T60_A2020_046 (assembly GCA_015272155.1). GTDB lineage: Bacteria > Cyanobacteriota > Cyanobacteriia > Phormidesmidales > Phormidesmidaceae > JACYME01. The sequence continues at coordinate 22,524 of JACYME010000028.1, read as the reverse complement.
GTTGTGATGAATGTTGTCGTGGTGAATGAAGTTCCACAACAAGCCAATGTGATTCCGGGGAGCGTCCCACAGGTCTCCCAGGTAAGGATGGCTGAATCTTATATGCAGCAAGGGATATCACGATTTACATTCTGCTCGAAGACGCTAAGTATATGTACTCATTGAGGGCTGGAAGACCTATTCTCCCGTGGATTGCGGGTTGAAGTCCTGTGCATAATCAGGATACTTCGGCACTCAGAAGCTAGCTTCATTGGTCGAAACTCTTTCAGAAAGAGGATTACAACCATCCTGACCTTTTTAGGGCTACCCAAGCTGTTTGTAGTCCTCAAATTTTTCGCCTACGACTCCACCGTTGCGCCCTGGGTATCGAGGGGTACCACCGCCGCATCCACCACCGTGATGCCCTGGGCTTTCCAAGTTTGGCGCAACACGTCAGCGATCGCGGTGGCCTGTTCTGGAGCCGCCAGGGCCAGCAGCGTTGGGCCTGCCCCGCTGATGGTCACCCCGTAGGCCCCTGCTGAGATCGCTGCTGCCACCACCGCATCAAATCCAGGAATCAGCGTTTTGCGATAGGGGACGTGGATGCGATCGCCCAGCGCTGCCCGCAACCAGTCCCCGTTTCCTGTTTCGAGGGCACGCACCAGCAGCCCCACATGGCCCAGAGTCGCGATCGCGTCCTGGCGGGAATAGGTTTGGGGTAACACTTGCCGCGCCGCCGCCGTCGAAACCTCAAAATCGGGAATCGCCACCACGGGAACGATAGACGGGTGCCAGAGCAGTTCACAAATCACGCCCTGACCGCGATCGTCGGTGGTGGCCAACCGACAGCCCCCCAACAGCGCAGGCACCACATTATCGGGATGGCCTTCGATGGCGGTGGCAAGCTGGGCCAGATCATCCCGCGAGAGAGGGTTGCCCGCGATCGCATTGGCCGCCAAAATCCCCCCGACGATCGCCGTGGAAGAACTGCCGAGCCCCCGCGCTAGGGGTACTCCTAGCTCAATCTCAATGTGAACCGGGGGGACGGGCTGCCCTACCTGTTCAAAAAGGCGACAAAATGCGGTGTAGACGAGGTTAGAGTCATCAGTCGGGACGCGATCGCGCTCTGCACCCACGACAGAGAACGTCAGTGGTTCCGTGCTCCGCGTAAAGGTAAAGCGGTTGTAGCGGCTGAGGGCTGCCCCCAAGCAATCAAAGCCGGGGCCAAGATTTGCAGTTGTGGCTGGGACAGAAACACAAACGCGATCGGACACGGTGAACACTCCTCGACGGATAGGGCAATGTAGGGAAACATGGCGACAGTGCCGTCCCTCACTATCCCATGCAGACCGGTGGGAATCCCCTCATCATCCGGCGCGATCGCCTACATCGCCTTCGATGGCATTACCACCCCCAGGTGCCCAGCCCACCCTTGAAGGGGCCAACAATTTGGCTCGTGATCCACCCACCATAAAAATCACCGGGCTGGGCAGTGACCGGTTCGTCATCGACGTAGCAGGCATCCATTTTGCTGGGATAAAAGGCGACACAATCCGCGATCGCCTGAAACTGTTCCGTTGGGCTGGGATAACGCCACAGGGCACTCTCAACGCGGAGATCGCCCATCACTAAGTCGTAGTATTGAGCTACCCCCTTCCATTCACAAAAGCTGGAACGCCCCGTGGGTACTAAGTAGCGCTGCGCCACATCGACTAGGGGAATGTAGTACACCGGGGGATGGCTGGTTTCTAGGACGCGGTAGGTGCGGGTGGAATCTGCGATGGTTTCGCCATTGAAAATGACGCGGATGCGGCGATCGCTGGGTTCTAGCCGGGGCGGACGGGGATAATCCCACACCGATTCCTGACCGGGGCCGGGTTCAATGCGCTGAATCACAGGGATACCATTCTGCTGGATGGGCTGATCGGCATTGTGCCACAGGTTTCAAGGGTTTGCCTGCCCGGCGGACGTGGGGATGAGATGCAGGCCCATTCCGCCTTCTGCGGCTCAGGACTACCGCCCAAGATCGCTAGGCGGATAGAGCGGCAGGCGAATTTCAAACTCCGTGCCAATGCCGGGGGCAGTTTCATGGTCTGAAAAACAGCGCGATCGCACAAAAAACTTGCCGCCATGTTTTGCCGTCACAATCCGATAGCTCATAGCTAAGTCCGTTTCCTTCTCCATTCGGCGCTCAATGCTGAACGAGTTGAGCACCTGGGCTTGGGCCTCGGCAGACAAGCCGGGGCCATTGTCCGCAATGGTGATGGATACCCAGCGCTGGGCGGTGTTCCCGTCCTCACGCGGTAATTCCAGCAGGCGAGTGGTGATGAGGATTTTAGGCAGTTCTGGGACTTCAAAAAAGCGGCCTTCGCGCACGGCAACGTTGAAATCCGCTGCTAGATCCTGACGAATAGTGTGCTCTAGCAGAGCATCCACACAGTTGGTCAGGATGTTCATAAACACCTGAATAAGCTGCCCACCGTAGCACGGCACCGGTGGCAGCGAGGTGTATTCCCGCCGGATTTCGATGCGGGTTGTCAGGCGACTCTTGAGCAGCAGCACAATGCTATCGAGCAGGTCGTGGAGGTCGGCGGGCTTGGGATACACCTCGTCAATGTGGCAAAAGTTTTGCAGGCTAGAGGCCAGTTGTTTCAGGCGTTCCGCCCCGCCCTGAATGCTGCGCAGCGTCTTCGGTAGGTCGGTTTTGAGGTAGTCCAGCTCGAGATCTTCCTTCAGTTCCAGCAGATCGGCGGGCACTTCGGGCAGGGCTGCTTCGTAGGCGGCGATCAGTTCCAGAAGCTGCTGGCTATAGTTGACAACGTGGGTCAAGTTTCCCCAAATAAATCCGAGGGGATCCAGAATTTCGTGGGCTACCCCATCCACCAATCGGCCCAGGGCGGCCATTTTTTCGCTTTGCAGCATGTGGGCCTGGGCGCGTTCGTAGCGTACCTGGGTTTCAATGCCGCGAATTTGCCAGTGGGCCACGTTGAGATCGTGGGGGTTGAGGAGGCGATCGCCCGCTAAGGTCGTGACCAAAATTGGTTCGCCCTGGTGCTCAATGGGGCGGCGCAGCACTTTGCGAGCGGCCTTGAGGATGGGGATGTTGTAGGCCAATCGCAGAGGCTGTAGGCGCGCGTAGCTATACAGCACATGCAGGGGCTGGGCCAAAAAGAGATCAGTTCCTTTGGGTCGCAGCAAATATTCTAAAAATCGTTGGCGCGACAACACCCCAACAACACTGTCCTGGGTGTCATTGTCGGTCAGCACGATGCCCGGGAGATTGGGCTCCATTTCAAAGAGGTGGGCGGCTTCGCAACCGAGCTGATGGATGGAGAGGCTGGCATTGTGGAGGGGCAGCTCTCCCACTATGGAATTCAAGCCCAGGGAGAGGGGCAGATCGTCTGGCAATGCGTCGGTGGGGGGTAGGGAGTATCCGAGGGGATTGGAGTAAGCCATAGATAACAGGGGTGAGCAAAGTCCAGACGGCTGCATGTTCAATCATTCCCCCGGGGATGGCTCAAGGCGCGATCGCACCTTTCCTAACTCCACAATTTTTCTTGATGATCATTGGCGTGGGGTAAGGGAGAATGGGAACAGTTTAAACAACGCTAAACAGCAGCGACCCATCCACCCATCCACTCCTGCACTGGTCTCAAATCGCGGCAACGGGTGCGATACAATGACCCGGCAACAAGCTGTGATGCATACCGCGATGACGATTTCCTCGAAGCCTGCGTGGGCCGGTGATGATTGGCTGTCCCGAGGGGTGAATCTGCTGATTCGCACCAAGCCGCTCTATGCCTTGATGAAGCGGCAGGCACGCCAGGTGCTGATCAAAACTGCGGAGAAAAAAGGTATCCCCTGGCGCGAGTCTGCCGCTGCCCTCGCGGAATCTGGCATCCAGACGCGGCTGGCGGCTCTGACCAATCCGGCGGTGGAGTATCCCGACTATTATCGGGTGCCCTTCCATGCCTACGCCGAGGGCAATTTGTGCTGGCAGGCAGCCTTTGAGGCAGAATCTGCGACCTATTCGATGGCGCTGCGGGTGTGGCCCCAGGAAGATCTCACCTGGGAAGCGGCTCAGGCGCGGCTGCGGGGCAGTTTTCACGAGGCCCTTGCCGCCCACGGCCCTGTGACGGTACGCAACATTTTGGATGTGGGTTGCTCGGTGGGGATTTCGACGCGATCGCTGCATCAGTTTTACCAGCATCGGCAAGAGACGGCGGTGAGCACCATCGGGCTGGATTTATCGCCCTACATGCTGGCGGTGGCAGAATACCGCGATCGCGATCGCACCATTGCCGAATGGCGGCACGCCCGCGCCGAGTCAACGGGCTTTGAGGCAGAATCCTTTGACTTGGTGACGCTGCAATTTGTCACCCACGAGCTGCCCCGCACGGCAGCGATCGCAATTTTTCAAGAAGCATGGCGAATCTTGCGCCCCGGCGGCGCGATCGCCATTACCGACAATAACCCCCAGTCCACCGTGATTCAAAACCTGCCGCCCGTGCTCTTCACCCTGATGAAAAGCACAGAACCCTGGAGCGACGACTACTACACCTTCAACCTCGAAGCCGCCCTCATGCAGGTGGGGTTTGGCACACCCATCACCACCGAAACCGACCCCCGCCATCGCGCCATCATTGCCCACAAGGCTGTGAGCACCGCCAATGCTTGATTCAGCCCAGTGGCCCTAGGCGACCACCCCGGCTTGAAAGACGCGCCCGATCACCTCTTCAATGGGCGGGTCGGTGACGGTGAGGTCGCGCACGACAAATTCTGCCAGCAGGCGAGAAACCGTTTGGGTCAGGGCGTGCCGCTGGACGATCAGCCGCGCAGAACAGCCCTCCAGCGCTTCGAGATCGCCATAGCGCGAAAGGTGAACGGCGTCCTCGGGGTTGGCGAGCTCTAGCTTGACTTCGCGGTAGGGCGCAAATCGGGCCAGCAAGCCCTCAAGGCTGCCATCGTAGATGAGGTTGCCTTGGTAAATCAGCAAGACGCGATCGCATAGGGCCGTGATGTCTGCCATGTAGTGGCTGGTGAGCAAAATCGTGGCCTGATAGCGACGGTTGTATTCCTTGAGAAACTCCCGCACTGCTACCTGGGCATTGACATCTAGCCCTAGGGTGGGCTCATCTAGGAACAGCACTTGAGGCCGATGGATCAGCGCAGCAAGCATTTCGGCCTTCATCCGTTCGCCAAGGGACAGCTTGCGCACGGGCTGGGTCAACTTTTCGGTCATGCCCAGCATGGTGGCGAGTTCATCCATGCGATCGCGAAACACGCGATCGCTCAGCCCATAAATCGCGCCATTAATGCGCAGGGAATCCAGAGCGGGCAAATCCCACAGCAGTTGTTGCTTTTGGCCCATCACCAGGGTGATTTTGCGCAAAAAGGAGGGCGATCGCCGAAAGGGCACCTGCCCGGCCACCCGCACCCGACCCCGCGACGGATGAATCAGCCCCGTCAGCATTTTGAGGGTCGTGGTTTTGCCCGCGCCATTTGGCCCCAAAAAGCCAACTACCTCGCCCGGCTCAATCTGAAAGGACACCTGACGCACCGCTTCGATTTTGCGATAGGTGCGGCGAAAAAAGTGGCGCAGCGTTCCCTTCAACCCCGGCTCTTTGATTGCGACTGGATAGACCTTGCCGAGATCCTGCACCTCAATAATCGGCATCCCCATTCCCTTTTCCTGTAACGTTCAGCCCTATGACTGCCATGCAGCGTGATCGCGCTTGGTCACGACAACCCGCGTCGCCCCGCTTCCATTATCCCCGCTCCGAATTATCCCTGACAGAATATCGAGCCGATGCAGAACAGCGCCACAGCGCCCGGTGCATTCACCCAATCCAGCATCGTCCACGATCATGGGCAGTGATTGTCTGTTGCTGGCAGCAGCAGAATCGGCGCGAAGGTTTGGCGATCGCAGCTGCAATTCGCCAGGTAGTCGTCATGCCCTAGTCGGGAGATGGGTGTTCAACCCGGCATCGAACAGGGCTGGCTATCCCTTCCCTCGCCGTTCCCCAACTTCCTTGGGTTGACTTTTGAGGGAGGTGAAACCCGAGATCGAGTATTAGCTCCAGTCTTCGCGGTTGCGACCCACATCGCGATAAACCTCCGCCTGTTGATGAATGGCGCGGGTTTTGGCGTAGAGGGTTTCTTCGGTGAGGCCCCAGTTGGCGAGGGCTTTTTCGAGATCGCGTTGGATGTCGCGAGCGCCGGGAAAGCCTTTGTAGCGAATGATTAGGCGTCCGAGTTCGGCGAGGTAATAGTCCGTGGGTTCGCTGGCCAGGAGTTGATTCACCACCGCGCGATCGCTTTTGTATTGGGGATGTTGCTGTTCCTTTTGGTCGGCCATCGGAGTTGGGCACGCTTCGCGAGAGGGCAGGGATAGGGAGGAGCAAATCGAGGGCAGGGAGCCGCAGCCGCGATCGCGGCCTTTTGCCTCATTGTCCCAAAATTCACTCCAACACCCTATCACTGCGGCATCGGTGTTTGCCCTAAACCTTGGCGGGGGCTTTAGCCCATTCGGTATGGAAGACGCCTTCTTTATCGACGCGCTCGTAGGTGTGGGCACCAAAGTAGTCGCGCTGGGCTTGGGTGAGGTTTTGGGGCAGGCGATCGCGGCGATAGCTGTCGAAATAATCCAGCGAGGCGCTAAAGGCCGGGACGGGAATGCCCAACTGGGCCGCCAGAGCCACCACTTCGCGCCAAGCTTCTTGGCGATCGAGGATGGTCTGCTTAAATTCGGGAGCCAGCAGCAGATTCGCCAGGCCGGGGTTTTCGTCATAGGCGCGCTTGATTTTGTTCAAAAAGCGAGCGCGGATGATGCAGCCGCCTTTCCAGATGCGCGCCGTTTCGCCGAGGTCGATGCCATAGTTGTAGGTCTCTGAGGCCTTGGCGATCAGGGCCATGCCCTGGGCATAGGAGCAGATTTTGGAGCAGTAGAGGGCGTCACGAATTTTCGCGATCGCCGCCTTTACATCGCCGTCAAACTTCTTGCCGGGGCCGCTGAGTTCCTTGGAAGCCGCCACGCGCTCAGGCTTAATCGACGACATGATGCGGGCATTCACCGCTGCGCCAATGGTCGGAATGGCGACGCCCATTTCCAGCGCGTTGATCACCGTCCACCGTCCGGTGCCCTTTTGGCCAGCGGCATCCACAATCAGCTCCACCAGGGGCTTTTGGGTTTCGGCGTCTAGGTTGGTGAAAATATCGGTCGTAATTTCAATCAAAAAGGAGTCCAGCTCTTCGGTTTGGTTCCAGTTGGCAAAGACCTCGTAGAGCTCCTCATGGTTGAGCCCCAGGACGTTCTTCATCAGGTCGTAGGCTTCGGCAATGAGCTGCATGTCGCCGTATTCAATGCCGTTATGCACCATCTTGACGTAGTGGCCCGCGCCGCCGGGGCCGATGTAGGTGACGCAGGGGCCGTCATCCACCTGGGCGGCGATTTTGGTGACGATGTGCTCAATTTCGGCGTAGGCGGCGCGGGTGCCGCCGGGCATGAGGCTGGGGCCGTTGAGCGCGCCTTCTTCGCCACCGCTGACGCCCATGCCGATAAAGCCGAGGCCCGTGGGTTCGAGTTCTTTGACGCGGCGCTCGGTGTCTTCATAGAAGGAGTTGCCGCCGTCGATGATCATGTCGCCTGCGTCGAGCAGGGGCTTGAGTTGCTGAATCACAGCATCGACGGGGCTGCCCGCTTTGATCATGACGAGAATGCGGCGGGGGCGCTCTAGGGATGCGACGAAGTCTTCGAGGCTGTAGGCAGCGATGACGTTTTTGCCGGTGGCCCGTTCGGCCATGAATTTGTCGGTCTTGTCTCGCGATCGGTTGTAGACGGCGACGGGGAAGCCGTTGCGTTCGACGTTGAGGGCCAGGTTTTCACCCATGACCGCCAGGCCAATTACACCAAAACTCTGTGCCATAAGGATTCTCTTCGTTAATGTGCCTAAGCGAACGAGCAGGGTGCTAGAAACAGGCTCATCACTCTGAAGGGGCATATCCAAAGCAATGATACTGAACAGCGTGTTGAGTTCAGGGTAGACAACTTTTTTGGCACCCACAGGTGACTCAAAGGTTTTCTTTGAGATTGAGCAGTGGCTGAGAGCCTGGGGCCGGGTATGGGCGGATGGCCGCGATCGCACCCTACGCCGTTTCCCGCTCTCCTTGCCGCCGCAGATGCCCCTCTCGAAAGGTCCGCCCCAAAGCGCCTTTCAACGAACTTGATTCAGTCCTCCAAAACTTAAGCTAAGTCAACAGTTAGGATCCCTAACCATCAGCCAGACAGCTTTTTCGAGTGGTGATCCAGGTTCTCCCGTCCCATGCGTATGCCGCCAACATCATGACCGTGGTTCCGGCGATCACTCGGTTTCTACGGGCAGAGCTGCGGCGGCATGGGCATCCGCAGGTCTCTTTGTCGCAACTGCGGGTGTTGTATTTTCTGAACCGTCGGCCCCAGGCGTCGCTGTCGGAGGTGGCGGACTATCTGGATGTCACCCGGCCCACCATGTCGGCCATGATCGAGCGGCTCGTGCACGGGGCATCGTGGCGCGGGTGGATGATCCCCAGGAGCGGCGGCGGGTTGCGCTGACGTTGACAGCTTCGGGCACTGCTGAACTGGATCAGGTGTATGGCGCAGCGATCGCGAGTGTGGCGCAGCGGTTGGTGGGCTTGTCCGATGACTAAATTGCCCAGGTGATGACGGGGCTGGCGATTTTGGAAGGCGTCTTTGCAGAGTCGTAAAGGGGTAAGGTTCGATCCCCTTCGACTGCTGGCCCTGCTTTAGGGTGCTGGGGCTGCCGGTATTTGGGACTGTTGTTTATCGCAAGGTTGATTCCTATGGGTGTTGTGATAGCGCAGGAGCTGACCAAACGGTTGTGTGGTTGTCAGGGCTGTAAAACCTCACCTAACCTCTCCTTGGAAAGGAGAGGAACTGGATGGGGAACCACTCCTCAACGCTGCTTGTAAAGGAGCGCCCACCAGCAATACTACGAGTCCGGTAGGGCAAAGGGCGGCACGTCGCCGTCGGTTTCATCGAGGGGCATACGGTTAAGGTTGCGCACCTGTAAATCTTGGTAAAACACCTGCTGCGACAGTTCCACCTTAGACTGGGCCGAGAGGTAGAGCAAACCCCAAAAGACGCCGACCCGTTCGTGCTTGTCGGCAGCTTTGGAGGAGTCGGGGGTGTGCCCATCGTCCAAATCCGGTGGGCGATAGTGGGGCCAGTGGGTCAGGAGTTCTTCAAAGTCGAGCCAACTGAGGGCTTCCTGAAGCTCGTCCCAGTAGCGATCGAGGAAGGCTTCGAGGGCGGCGGCAATTTCGGAGAGGTTTTCTTGGTGGGCCAGTTGGGTAATGGCACGCACGGCCTGCCGCTTCGGTTGGGGCTGTGCCCGCCGCGCCCGAACGCGGGGCGGCTGCTCGGCCATGACGGCGGCGATGCTTTCTAACTGATCGATCAGTTCTTTGAGGGTGACAGGGCGGCGCTCGGGCGGGGGCGCGATCGCCCGTCGATGCAAATGCCGCTCTAGGTAGGGCGGCAATTCCCGTTCATCGAAGGTGTCTTCCTCAAAGAAACCTTCGACTTCGAGGTCTTCGGGGGCGTTGGCTTCGGCCTCGGCCCGCACCAGGGTATCGGCCTTGAGCAACACCAGCATGGAGGCATAGAGAAACGCCTGCCCCGATTCTGAAAGGCTGGCTTCGTAGGGCGATCGCCCTGGCCCAGGCATCACGCTTGGTTCCGTCTTCAAGGTTTTGAGAAAACGGTCAATCACGTCGATGACTTTGACATCCCAGGGATCAATTTCCCCTTGTTCCGCCAGGTCAATCAGAAACGCGATCGCATTCTGAGCCAGGGAAGCGGTCATAGCACCTGCCGTTGAGGGTCAGCTGGCAAAGGCTTCGTTGGTTTCACCATCGTTGCCATTGGCCTTGGAGGCAGGCAGCATCAGCTTTTGTTCCTCCAGCTCGACCCGATATCGTTCGAGATCTTGCTCAAGCTCTTGGATGCGGATTTCACGCTGCTCGACCTGTTTGCCCAGGCTAAAGTAGCTCTGCACCTGCACCCAAACGCTGAAGACCCATGCCAAAACTGCGCCAACGCCCATCGCTACGATGAGCTCGACACAGAGGGGCGCTTCGAGGTCAACCCCTTGAATAATGTGGATAGTGGCTGGGTCAGTGTTTTCGATGCCGAAAAGCACCAACGCGAGAGAAATAACAAAGATGACGACAAAGTTGACCTGTCGCATGATTGTGGGCTCCTAACGTTGTCTGCGAGTGTATCTCGGAAGGGCGAAAAAAATTGTCTTTGGGAGGGTGCGATCGCGAATCCTCCGCGATCAGAACACCATTTCCCCCATCACTATACTTCTCCGATGTGGACTTCTCGGAGGTGCGCCGTGGAACTCGATCACAGCGGGCCGTGCAGCAGAGCGGGGAACGGCCTGAGGCAGGGCGTGGCGGCCTGAACAGCCCATCGGGATAATTGCAGGAAACGTTGAGGACGGCCGATGTTTGCCGAGAGTGATGCCGCGATCGCGGCCCTACCCAAAACCCTAGATGCCTACTGGATGCCCTTTACCGCCAATCGGCAGGTTAAGGAAACCCGCGCCTATTCACCACTGCCCAAGGCATGTACTACACCACTGCCGACGATCGCCAGGTCTTAGACGGCACAGCGGGGCTGTGGTGCGTGAATGCGGGGCATGGCCGCCGCGAAATTGCCACAGCCGTCCACGACCAACTGCTGCGGCTCGACTATGCATCGTCTTTTCAAATGGGGCACGCGGGGGCGTTTACCTTGGCCGATCGCTTGGTGCAGCTTTTGCCCGGCGACCTCAACCACTTATTTTTCACCAACTCGGGCTCTGAGGCGGTGGATACGGCCCTGAAGATCGCGATCGCCTACCATGCCCTGCGCGGCGAGCCCAGCCGCCAGCGTTTCGTCGGGCGCGAGCAGGCCTACCACGGCGTCAATCTGGGCGGCGTGGCGGTGGGGGCATTCCCACCAATCGTCAGTTTTTTAGCGGCCTCACCCCCGGAGTCGATCACCTCAGCCATACCCACAACCTGGCCCACAATGCCTTTAGCAAAGGGCCGCCCCAGTGGGGCGCAGACCTCGCCGACGAGCTGGAAACGGTGGTAGAAAAACGCGGCGCAGATGCGATCGCGGCAGTCATCGTTGAGCCCGTCTATGGTGCCACAGGGGTGCTGATTCCCCCCCTGGGCTACCTGCAACGGCTGCGCGGAATTTGTGATCGCCACGGCATTTTGCTCATCTTTGACGAAGTCATCACTGGGTTTGGGCGGCTCGGCGTGCCCTTTGCGGCGGAATATTTTAGCGTCCAGCCCGACCTCATCACCGCCGCCAAAGGGCTGACCAACGGCAGCATTCCCATGGGGGCGGTGTTCGTGCGCCAGGGTATTTACGACACTTTTATGGCCGCCACCGGGGGCATCGAATTTTTCCACGGCTACACCCACTCCGGGCATCCGGTGGCCTGCGCTGCGGGCCTCGCCACCCTAGAGATTTACGAGTCTGAGGGCTTGATGAATCGGGTGCAAACCCTGGCTGACACCTGGGAAGCTGCGGCCCATAGCCTGCACGGAACCAAGGCAGTCATCGATATTTGCAATTTGGGCCTGCTGGCTGGCATTGAGCTAGAATCTGCCGAGAAGCCTGGCCAACGAGGATTTGAGGCCTTTTTGCGCTGCTTTGAGAAGGGCGTGTTTGTGCGCACCGCAAGGGATAACATCGCCCTGTCGCCGCCCTTGGTGATTCAGCCCGGGCAGATGAATCAACTGTTCATCACGCTGGCTGAGGTGCTTAATGGGCTTTAGGGCGAGTCATCAATTCCTGCTAAGGAACCTGATGGGAGCACCATGGCCAAAGCTGTTCCAACTGTCTCCGCTCCGGGCTACAACCCATGCCGTCTCAGCATTCGGTAGTGCAATTGATGATCGCCCTGAGCACACGGCACCAGATTGGCGCGATCTCACCCTACAACGTAATCCGCCACTGATTATCGATTTTTATCAATTCCTCCGCCATCTCTAATTGGTTGACACCCCTTTTTCCCTAGACGGATGGGAAGAAGGGGCGTTACACTTTTTCCAACATAGACTTCTTTCAATCAAAAATAAGAGACTATAGACCCTTCTCCGAAATCTCTAGAGAACCTGGGTCATAGGTCTTTACAGGCCATTGAGCCTTGATCCCTGCTTAGTCGCCCTTTCTCAGTGCCGCCATGATCACCGAAACCAGTTGGTTAATCCCCCTCTATCCTCTCATCGGAGCCCTGCTAACGATTCCCTGGTCGCCGGGGCTAATTCGGCGCACCGGCCCCCGCCCCGCCGGGTACATCAACATCGCCGCCACTGGCATGGCATTGATCCACAGCCTGCTGGCGTTCAATGCCTTGTGGAACAGCCACTCTTCCCCGCAGTTCTTCTTTGCCCCTTGGCTTCAGGTCGCGGACTTGAACCTCAACATCTCCCTAGAAGTGTCAGCAATTACCCTGGGGGCGGTCATTCTGATTGCCGGACTCAACCTCCTCGCCCAAATCTACGCCGTGGGCTACCTGGAAATGGATTGGGGCTGGGGACGGTTTTTCGCGCTGATGGCACTCTTTGAGGCGGGGATGAGCGCACTGGTGCTGTGCAACTCCCTCTTTTTCGCCTACATTCTGCTGGAGATTCTCACCCTGGGCACCTACCTGCTGGTGGGCTTTTGGTATAACCAACCCCTAGTGGTGACTGGGGCACGGGATGCCTTTCTCACCAAGCGGGTGGGCGATTTGGTGCTGCTTATGGGGGTACTGGCAATTTATCCCCTCGCCCACACTTGGGACTTTCGCGAGCTGGCGGCTTGGGCGCAAACCGCCGAGGTGAATCCCACTCTGATGGCGCTGGTCGGCGTGGGGCTGATTGCTGGGCCGATGAGTAAGTGTGCTCAGTTCCCCCTGCATCTGTGGCTGGATGAGGCGATGGAAGGCCCCTTGCCCAGTACCATTTTGCGGAATGCGGTGGTGGTGGCGACCGGGGCTTGGGTGCTGGTGAAGCTACAACCGGTGCTGGCGCTCTCGCCCACGGTGCTGACGGTGATGGTCGCGATCGGATCGACTACGGCGCTGGGCGGCACCCTGATTTCCGTGGCGCAGGTGGATGTCAAGCGGGTGCTCTCCTACCTTTCTAGTGCCTACATGGGGCTGGTCTTTATTGCTGTGGGCACCCAACAGCCCGCGGCAGCGCTGCTGCTGGTGTTGACCTATGCCCTAGCGATGGCGCTACTGGTGATGGGGGCAGGTTCCACCATCCTCAACGTGATTACCCAAGACCTGCGGCAAATGGGCGGACTCTGGAGCCGTCGCCCCATGACCGGACTCACAGTTCTGGTGGGAGCCTTTGGCCTCGTGGCGCTGCCTCCCTTGGGCGGATTTTGGGCCATGTTGAAGCTGGTGACGGGGCTCTGGGCAGGCTCCCACGGGCTGCTGGTGGGCGTGGTGTTGGCGGTGAATGCCATCGCGGCCTTTAGTCTGGCGCGGTTCTTTGGCCTGATGTTTGCGGGCAAGCCCCATCAGATGACCGTGCGAGCTCCGGAACCGATCTGGCTCATGATGGTGCCGATGATGGTGGGGGTAGGCTTTACCCTGCACCTGCCGCTGGTGCTGCAAACCCTGGGACTCATGCCCGATTTCTCAACGCTCAACATGGATATGGCGCTGGCCTTGACGTGGGCCAGCATTGCCGGGTTCAGCCTTGGTGCGGTGGTTTATGTTGGGCAGTTTGGGGAAAATCCCAATCGCTTTATCCCGAAAGGTCTTCAGAACCTCTTGGCCTTCGATTTCTACACGCCCCGCCTCTATCGCCTGAGTGTGGTGTTGGTGGTGGATCTGCTGTCTCGCCTGACGGATTGGCTTGATCGCTACTTTGTTGATGGCTTGGTCAACTTTGTCGGTCTGGCTTCTCTGGTCAGTGGCGAAACCCTGAAGTACAGCAACAGCGGACGATTCCAGTTCTATATGCTGACCATTTCCGTTTGTGTGGTGGTCATCAGCATTGTCATGAGCTGGCACTACCTGCCAGATATCTTCACCGCTGCCTTCACCTTGATGAATTAGGGAAGTTCGTAATTCAAAATTCAAAAGGCGAAATTCAAAGCTCCTTTTACCCATCCACCCTCTCACCCTTCACTCCGAAAATGATGCTCACTCCTCTTCTTCTCATCCCTGCCGTTGGCGCGATCGCCTTGGCGTGTTGGTCGGGTTGCTCGGCGCAGCGGGCGCGATCGCTGGCCTTGGCAACCGCTGGCACAACCCTGCTCTGGACGGTCTGGCTGTTTACCCAATTTGACCTAACGGATCCTGGCTTTCAGATGCGGGAGTTTCTGCCCTGGATCCCGCAACTGGGGCTGAACTACGACCTGGGGCTGGATGGTCTGTCGCTGCTGATGGTAGCACTCAACAGCCTGCTCACCTGGATTGCCCTGTGGAGCAGCCCCACCACCCTCGATCGGCCTCGCCTGTTTTATAGCCTGATGTTGCTGGTCAGCGCCGGGGTGGCGGGGGCATTTCTGGCGCAAAACCTGCTGCTGTTCTTCCTGCTGTATGAAGTTGAATTAGTGCCGCTGTACCTGCTGGTGGCGATTTGGGGCGGTGAGAAAAAAACCTATGCCGCCACCAAGTTTTTGCTCTACACCGCATTGTCTGGGGCGCTGATGCTGGCGGGCTTTTTGGCGACGGTGCTGCTCACAGACGGGCTAGACTTTCGCTACATGACGGCAATGGGGCAAACGCTGCCGCTGGTGGCTCAGACGATCTTGCTGGGGTGTCTGGTGGTGGCCTTTGGCATCAAGATTCCCCTAGTGCCCTTCCACACCTGGCTGCCCGATACCTATGTAGCGGCTTCGACCCCGGTGGCGATGATCCTGGGTGGGGTGTTGGCGAAGCTGGGAACCTATGGCCTGTTTCGCTTTGGGTTGGGCATGTTTCCCGATGCCTGGGCGCTGCTGGCTCCCTACCTGGCAGTGTGGGCGGCGGGCGGTGTGCTCTATGGCGCGGTGACCGCGATCGCCCAAAAGGACATCAAACGTATGGTGGCCTATAGCTCCATCGGGCACATGGGCTATGTATTGCTGGGGGGCGCAGCCCTGACGGATCTGGCGCTCACCGGAGCCGTGACCCAAATGGTTTCCCACGGGCTGATTTTGGCGATTCTCTTTCACCTAGTGGGTTTGGTTGAGGCCAAGGTGGGCACCCGCGAGCTGGATGTACTCAACGGGCTAATGAACCCCATTCGCGGCCTGCCCATGACCAGCGCCCTCCTGGTGCTGGGTGGCATGGCGAGTGCGGGCATTCCGGGGCTGATGGGCTTTGTGACGGAGTTCCTCGTGTTCCAAGGCAGCTACGCGACCTATCCCATCCCGACTCTGTTGGCAGTCACGGGGACAGGGTTGACGGCGGTGTATTTCATCATCTTGCTGAACCGCACCTGCTTTGGCAGGCTGGATAATGCGATCGCCTACTTCCCCAAGGTGTCCTTCACAGAACAGTTCCCGGCGCTGATTCTAGCGACGCTGATCCTGTTCCTCGGCATTCAGCCCAACTGGCTGGTGAAATGGGGCGAACCCACCGCCAGCAGCATGGTGGCGCTGCTGCTGCCCCGTTCGGTTGAGGTGATTGCGGGCGATCGCGCCCCCACCTCCCCGGTTGCCCTCGAAACCCCTGCGGACCTTTCCCACAAGGCGCTGCCGATCGCCGTTGCGGGCCTAAAATCGCTGCCTTAGAGCAAGTCCCACAGTTCGCTCGGCACAAGCTGAATCGGCCCATCCCGCAGCTCCGCCAGCGATCGCCAGCGCGCCTCAAAGGCATCTTCCCCCTCTAACGCCGTCAGGCTCTCGCGGTCATACAGCGTTTCATCAACGAAGCGACCATCGTAGGCAAACACAATCTCGTGATGCTGCTCTCCCCGGTACACAAAGATGGATTCAACAATGCCCAAGAGTTCGAGATGGGTGACCCCTGCGCCCAGTTCTTCCTGGATCTCACGCGCGACGGCCTCGCGACTATGCTCACCGAGTTCAATCCCGCCGCCCAGGGGCCGACAAAACCGCAGCCCGGTCGTCGGGTCAACCCCTTCGTAAACCAAAATGCGATCGCGATGGCGAAACACACAAACCGCGATCGGGCGAATCCGCCGCTTCTTACCCATGCCAAAACCCAAATTTTGAACCTTGAACTTTAAGGGTTGAGTTCTCTCCGGAACCAATCTAATTCAAAACTTAACCCTTAACCCTCCTTTGCCCATCCACTCTCTACCCATTCACCCCAATGCCAACCCTCACTGATACCCCCCAAACCCTGATTCCCCCCTCCACCCATCCCCACGCGGATGTCATCCATCGGCTGGAGGCCGGCGGCTCCATGCTGCCCGACACGCCCGAAAACCTGATGCAGATCATCGGCATCTACAAAGCCTACGCGGTGCCAATGGATTTCTACTGGCGCGACCTGCTTTACATTGCCGAGCGCGTTTTCCTCAATCCCTTGCCCGCGTTCAAATACTTTTTGCCGAAGGAGTATTTGGAACTGCACAATCAATACGCGGGTGAGGGGGGTGCGCCGCGCATCTGGCGGGGAGAGCCCACCGCCCACCCCGAACTGCTGGAGTTTATGGAAAAGGGCGAACTCAAGCGCAAGCTGCCCAAGCTGCTCCACCACCTCTGGCACGATCGCGTCAATATGGAATTCGCCGAAGCCTGTATGCAGGCGATGCTCTGGCACCAAGACATGGGCGGGCGGTTCAACGACTATCTCTACACTGACGAATACAAGCAGGCGTGCGATCGCGCCATCCAGGCGTACTTCAAGCGCAACCCGCTGATGCTGGGGCTACACAAGCTGTTCCCTGAAATGTTTTACGAAAAATGTCGGGAGCTGTCCTACTACGCTAACCTCGGCCTGTTTTGGGAAGTCATGACTGCCGTGTTCTTTGAAATGAGCGACATCTACGACGAAGGCGGCTTCAAAGGCGTCCCCGATGCCATGAACTTCCTCGTCAACGGCATCTTTGCCGTCGCGGGTCGGCCCATTTATCACCACGTCTACATCGGCGATGAATGCTTCGAGCTAATTCCCAAATCCTGCGGCTTCACCTGGCTCTACGAAGCTGCCCTGCCCTATGTGGAATCAATCTTTTACCGCACCGCCCCCTTCCGAGGTACCAAATCCTACAACGCCCAAGCCGGGCAAGTGCCCGAGGATCAAAACGACTTTCATTACGGCATTCTCTACGCCGATGTCTTCCCCGTCGGCAGTGCGGGCATTCCCCCCACCCTGCTGATGCAAGACATGCTGCACTTTTTGCCACAATACCTGCTCGACTACTACCGGCAATATTGCCGGGGCGAAGACGACATGCTAGTCCAGTTGGGGATCACCTTCCAGCGATCGATGTATAACGTCACCTCTGCGGTGATCCAAGCCCTGCGGACGGCCTTGCTCTATCCCCTCGATGACCCCAACCCCCGCCATCGCATGGCCAATCGCAACTTCTTCGAGGCCCAGATGGATCGCTTCCTGCGCCCCGAAGCTCGCCTCCGCGACATCCAGCGGCAGGAGTATCGCTAGGCTACCAGAAACCCGGTTTCTTAAAGAAACCGGGTTTCTAACCCCATGCGCCTCGATCCCATTACTCCCTTATCTCTTTACCCCTATGCCTACCATCGTCGATATCGCGGTCAATACTGAAGGATTCTCAACCCTGGTCGCCGCTGTCCAGGCTGCTGGACTCGTCGAAGCGCTGCAAAGTCCTGGCCCGTTCACCGTGTTTGCGCCCAACGATGCCGCCTTTGCCAAGCTGCCCCCCGGCACGGTGCAAACCCTGGTGCAAAATCCGCCCCAGTTGGCGCGCATCCTCAAGTTTCATGTGGCGGCGGGCAAGTACACGAAGGATGAGTTGATCAAGCTGGGTTCTGTGGACTCCCTAGAAGGAGCCCCGATTCCCATTGACGGGACGGAAGGCTTTGAGGTGAAGAATGCTACCGCGATCGCGGCGGATATCGAGGCTGACAACGGCATCATTCACGTCCTCGACAATGTGATTTTGATGGGGTAAGCCCAATTCTCTGAAGCAGGACGACAAAACCGATGCTGCAAAGCCCCTCTCCCACGCTTGGAAGAGGGGTTGGGGTGAGGGCCAAGGATAGCGGCACAGGACAGAATTGATATCAGCAGCCATAGTCAGGCTCTATCCAGCCTTGGGGCAGGTTGCGATCGCGCCTCGTTCAACGATTTTTTACAGCCCGCGCCTTGGCACCCCAGTGGGAATGGTAGGATAGGTAACAAGCTAGGGGTGTCCGCCCATTGCGGACTGAGATTATACCCTCGGAACCTGACCTGGTTGAAACCAGCGGAGGGAAGCGTTGATTGAGGTTACGACACCGAAACGACGTGCGATCGCACCTGTGAGCACCCTGCCCTGCACCCCAGGCTATTGCTGGCAGCGCGATTCTGAGAGTGAAACGGCGGCGGGCTGATGCGAGTCCACTGTCGTGACCTTCATGGTGCGGCAGTGCATGACCGTGGCATCCGCCCATCGTGGCAACCACTAGCGCGTTCATCCACATGAGGGCGCGACCTGTGTCGATAGAAGGCGTAGGGCTGCTGGTCGTTGTGGCAACAGCGGTCATCTTTGCAGGATTGGGACTTTGGCAAACGGGGCAAAAACCCGTCAGCCTTGAAAACTTTATGGTGAGCCGCAATCAGGTCGGCACGGGCATGGCCCTAGCGACCATTGTGGCTTCGGCGATGGGGGCGTGGATTTTGTTTAGCCCGCCGCAGATTGGCGCAACCAGCGGCATTGCAGGCATCGCCGGGTACTGCATTGGGCAGGCGGTGCCCTCGGCCCTCTTTGCGGTGATGGGCACCCGCATTCGGCGGCTCATGCCCCACGGCCACACGCTGCCTGAGTATGTGCTGCATCGCTTTGGCGGGCTGATGGCGCTGCTGACGGTGGGGGTGGTGCTGTTCTACCTGGGGGTGTACCTGGTGGCAGAACTGACCGCGATCGCAAAAGCCGTGCAGTTGATGGCAGGCGTGCCGCTGTGGGAAACAGCGCTAGTCGTCATCGGGGCGGTGTTTGCTTACACCACCGTTGGCGGCTTGGGGGCCACCATTTTTACCGATGCGATTCAGTTTGCGGTGATTGTGCCGCTGTTGCTGGTGATCTTTGTCGTCGCGGTGGTGGGGTTGGGCGGCTGGGGGGCCGCGATCGCCCCCGTAGTGCAGGCCGCCCCCGATTTGCTGACCCTCAACAACGGCCCCGGCCTACGGTTTGGGGCCACCCTGGTGATTGCCGTGATTGCGGCGGAAATGTTTAACCAAACCAATTGGCAGCGGGTTTATGCCTGCCGCGATGATCAGGTCGTGCGGCGATCGTTCCTCGGCTCGTTCCTGATCATTTTCCCAATCCTTTTTCTAGCGGGACTACTGGGCATTTTGGGAATGCACTTTGGCTTCAACGACGATCGCACCTTCTTTTCCCTCATCCAAGCGCTGGAGTTGCCCATTGCGCTGACGGTTGGGGTGCTGGTGCTAGTGTTGGCCCTGGTGATGTCGAGCTTGGACACGCTGATTAACGGCATTGCCAGCGTGCTCGCCAGCGACATTCTGCGGATTTTTCCCGGCATCTCCAGTCGCGATACCCTGCGGCTGGCCCGGCTGATCATGCTAGGCATGGCGTTGCCCGTGGTGGCAATCGCCGCCCAAGGCTACGATGTGTTGTACCTATTTCTACTAGCCGATCTGGTCTGTGCGGGGGCGCTGTTTCCCGTCTTGTTGGGGCTCTACTCGCGCCACCTCACCGGGGGCATTGCCCTAGTCAGCACCCTGGTTGCGATCGCAACGGGTGCCCTGTTCTTCCCCAAGCCCGACTTTTCTCCGTGGAACGGCTTGCCCTTTGCCGGAGATTTGCTCGTCAGCTTTGCTGCCCCAGTGGTGGTGTCCGTCGTGCTTTCCCTCGGCGGCATTGGGCTCATGGCGGCCTTGGGGCGCACCCAGTCCTTCAACTTTCACAAGCTCGAAAACAACATTCGCGCCTACGGCGAAACCGAAATACCGGCCTCGGGCCGCTGAGGTCGGTGCTGGCAATGCTCCGTTACATCAGCGTTGCCCGTTCCCTGTCCGCCAAGCTGATGTCACCCGTGTCAACGCCGCGATCGCGGCCACACCGGTGCCGCATTCTGGCAGGCGATGACCGGTTCCAGGGTGTGCAGGCTCAGAGCAGGCGATCGCGGGCTCAACAGATTCTGCGCCGCCAACCTTCCCCGTCCCCTGCACCAACCCGACTCCCGTTTTGCCCCGACTTGATTTTCAACCTTGAGGTTTTACCATGCGTCACGATTGGATTGCAAAGCGCCACGGCCACAGCAACGTGAGCCAGATGCACTACGCCCGCCAAGGGGTTATCACCGAAGAAATGCACCACGTTGCCCAGCGCGAAAAACTTCCCGCTGACTTCATTCGCGACGAGGTGGCGCGCGGTCGCATGATCATCCCCGCCAACATCAACCATCCCAACCTGGAGCCCATGTGCATTGGGGTGGCCGCCACCTGCAAGGTCAACGCCAATATCGGCGCGTCGCCCAACTCCTCCAACCTGGAAGAAGAGGTGGATAAGCTGCACCTCGCGGTGAAATATGGCGCGGATACGGTGATGGATCTGTCCACCGGCGGCGGCGATTTAGACATCATTCGCACGGCCATCATCCAGGCATCGCCAGTGCCCATCGGCACGGTGCCCATCTACCAAGCCCTCGAAAGCGTCCACGGCAACATTGAAACGCTAACCGCAGAGGATTTTCTACACATCATCGAAAAACACGCCCAGCAGGGGGTTGATTACATGACTATCCACGCCGGGATTTTGATTGAGCACCTGCCCCTCGTGCGCGATCGCATCACGGGCATTGTGTCGCGCGGGGGCGGTATTTTAGCCCGCTGGATGCTCCACCACCATAAGCAAAACCCGCTTTATACCCACTTCGAAGACATCATCAACATCTTCAAGCGCTACGACGTATCCTTTAGCCTGGGCGACTCCTTGCGGCCCGGCTGTTTGCACGACGCCACCGACGCCGCCCAACTGGCAGAACTCAAGACCCTGGGTGAACTGACCCGCAAGGCATGGGAACATGACGTGCAGGTGATGGTCGAAGGCCCCGGCCATGTGCCGATGGATCAAATTGACTACAACGTTAAAAAGCAGATGGAGGAGTGCAACGAAGCCCCCTTCTACGTGTTGGGGCCGCTGGTGACGGACATTGCTGCTGGCTATGACCACATCAGTTCTGCAATCGGGGCAGCCTTGGCGGGTTGGAGCGGGGCCGCCATGCTCTGCTACGTGACGCCCAAGGAGCACCTGGGCTTACCCAACGCCGAAGATGTGCGGGAGGGACTGATCGCTTACAAAATTGCGGCCCATGCGGCGGATATCGCGCGGCATCGCCCTGGAGCCCGCGATCGCGACGATGCCATGTCCCACGCCCGCTATAACTTCGATTGGAATCGTCAGTTCGAGCTTTCCCTCGACCCCGAACGAGCCCAGGAATACCACGACGAAACCCTCCCCGCAGACATCTACAAAACCGCCGAGTTTTGCTCGATGTGTGGCCCCAAGTTCTGCCCCATGCAGACCAAGGTAGACGCCGAAGCCCTCACGGAGCTGGAAAAATTCCTTGCCCGTGAAGCCCAAAGCGTCTAACACCAATGCTCTGAAGCAGGACGACAAAACCTGTCTCTTCAAAGCCCCTCTCCCAAAGGTGGGAGAGGGGTTGGGGTGAGGGCCAAGTGTCGCGGCAAGGTACAGAATTGGGAAGCTGGGTGTCGGCTTGCCGCAAGGGCTTGACCAGGCAGATTTCTGACCCAGGGGCCGTGGCCTCGGGGGCACGGTGTTCGGGCGGCGGTTCAAAGCAAGCTGCGACTCTGACACCGTGCCCCGTGACCCTCACCAGCCTGTGCTCATCCCTGGGGCAGAGTCCTACTCGTAATAGCGCTGATCAATCCAGGCCCTGAGTTCTGTCTCAGTTTCAAAAAACAGGGTGCGATCGCCGCTCGGGTCATAGACTTTCCAGAGGGTTTGTCCCTGCCGCGTGCAGGTCGAGATCCGGGGCGCATTGCCTGGGGTGAGCATCGCCACAACAGCCTGCCCCGCCTGTTTTACCAGATCCGCGAGGCGAGTGGACTGTTCAGTCAATTTCGCAGGAGTGGCCAAGAGGGCATCAAGGCGCTGCCGTTGCAGGTCGAGGAGTGAGGGACTGTTGGGATTGCTAAAGCCGTTCATGGTCAACTCCAAAGAACTGGGGTGGACTGGTGCGGTGGGGTTTCTCACCGGCCCCCTCAATCTAACGGTGGGATTTAAGAAGACCAACGCATCCGATGAATGGCAGGTATGCACAAAATCGATATCGGTTTTATCGATAGATGCGATAGCCTGAGGGCAACTCGATGGGACACTCACCATGAATCCCTGGAAGCTCAAACTGTCGCAACT
>JACYME010000041.1 GCA_015272155.1 Leptolyngbyaceae cyanobacterium T60_A2020_046 | reverse complement strand
ATCTTCTAGGCAAAGGACATTTAGCTGCCCGATTGATGAACCAGCCTGATCTTATTTACGCTCAGGTACCACTTCTATCAGATGAAGAGATGACTATGATCGCTGAAATTATCAAACAGCAGTGAGAACCCCTACAAGGACTTTCTAAACTAGAATTTGGGGCATGAACGAGCGAGCAAGCAACCTTTCTAAGTCCATCTATCTGGACTATAGCTATAGCCACTTGGGTTAGGACGCAGCTTGTTTGAGGACGGTCTCAATGGCAGCCCGCAGGCCATCGTCATGGGGAAGGGCTTTTCGAATCCGGCTTTTCAACCATCCCCAGCACTTTTCAATGCGGTTAAGGTCAGGGGAATACGGTGGGAGATATACCACTTCACAGCCTGCGGCCTGAATCAATTCGGCGATGCGTCCCCCATGGTGAAAGGTGGCATTATCGAGCACCCCCCAATCTCCAGGGCACAACGCTGGAATCAGGCAAGTCTCCAACCAGGTTTCGAAGACGGTTCGGTTACAGGCCCCTTCGACGGTAAACGGGGCCATGAGTTGGTGCTCTCGATACCCGGCAATCAGGTTGACGCGACCACCGCGTTGTCCGGATTTAAGGTCATAACACCGCTCGCCCGCCGGGGCATAGCCATAGCCGTAGGCATCGCGCTCATCCATCCCCGACTCATCCACATAGACCAGATGCTGCGCCCTAGGGTCAGGAACTCGCGCTAGGAACGCCTGTCGTTTTTGCTCATCTCGCTGACGGTGGCCGTAGGTCTTTTTTTTCGCGTCTAACCGATGACCCCTAACGCCCGTGAGATCGTGCGTTGACTCATCGCACCAGGCCAGCACTCCGCCATCTCAGCTTGCGTGTTGTGGCGATGCTCTTCGGCAAAGGCACGAAACCGCTCCCAATCCGTGATCCGGTTCTGGCGGCGAGCCTTGGCGTTGAGCTGGGGAGCGAGGCTGCCAGTCGCGGCTTTACGCTTGAGCCACAAATCGATGGTGTTACGACGGATGCCAAAGACGTTACTGGCCTCGCTCTTCCTCATCCCATCCAGTTCGATGGCGTCGATGACTTTCTGTCGCAAATCGAGGCTGTAGGGTTTAGGCATGGTACTCAAGGGGAGATGTCTATATCCCCAGCTTACGTCCTAACTAGACTGGCTACAGCTCCATTAACTTAGAGGGAATCGTTCCGCATAACATCTCGATATGGGTGGTTAGCGTGGAAACCAGTCAGCCGAATCGCCCTCGTGGGGTACTAGGGAGACGGGCTTAGTATAGCGATGGAGTTTGAAGAGGGATTGGATGTCGCGGGAAAGGTTTTGGGTGGAGACAGGGCGAGGCGTTGGCGCGATCGCACTCACAAATTAAAGTCGCGTTGTGGCGATCGCGCCGGACGTTAAGCTAGAAGCGTGTTTCTTCCATCCCCGGCAATGCTGACCTTTGAAACGCCCTTTGCACGCCAACTCGCCGATGCCCTGATGCAGCCCGCCCTCATTCGTGTGGTAGACAACATCCGCAAGCAGCTCGAAGCTTCAGATTGGCGGGGAGAGTATCAAGAAACCCAGCTCTGGCCCCAGGGCATTGAGGAAACCCAGCTCCATCGTATCAAAGCGCTCCAGGCGCAGCTTACAGAGGCAAACCCCGAAGACGCCGCCCCCCTGCGGGCAGAGTTGGCGGAACTGCCGCAGTCCTTTCCAGGGTATGAGTTGCACCTGACCCGAGGCGATCAAGAACGGGTGGTAGATGTGTGGGAATTGTGCTGCTGTGTATGTTTTCAGCAGTTTCCGGTGGACGGGGCCGTGGCGATCGATATGACACTGATCGACGAGTCCATTGGCGATATCAATTGGATCGTCTTAGACGAAAAGGCAAAAGCCCTGGTAGACGGGGTGTTTCGCCAATTGACCGAGTAGCGTATCCCCCGCGATTGCGCCGCCCTCCAGCCTGCCACGTTTTTACCGCTATCATTATGTTAGAACTGCATTGCCACAGTACCTGCTCCGACGGCACGCTGACCCCAGAAGCCCTCATCCAAGCTGCGATAGCGGCAGGGGTCAAAGCGATCGCCCTCACCGATCATGACACCATGACTGGGTACGATCGCGCCCGTGCCGCTGCCGGAGACGCCATCGAAGTGATTCTGGGCTTAGAATTGAGCACCGTGCATCAGGGACGATCGCTCCACATCCTTGGCTTTTATCCCAACCGCGAAAAACTCGAACCACCCCTGCAAGACCGCATCGCCGGACGCAAACGCCGCGCCCAGGCAATGGCCGCCAAACTTGCCGAACTGGGCTATCCCATCGACCTGCCAGACATGCCCGGCGACATGGCCCCCGGACGGCCCCACATTGCCGCTGCGCTGATGAAAGCGGGCTATGTGAAATCTCCCCAAGAAGCCTTCGATCGCTGGCTTGGGGAAACTGGCCCCGCCTATGTGCCCTACGAAAAATTTTCGGCAGAAGAGGGCATTCAACTGCTGCGAGACTGCGGTGCCGTGCCCGTTTGGGCGCATCCGTATCTGTTTCGGGGCGGCACGGTGCGCACAGTGTTGCCCCAGCTTGTTGCCGCCGGGCTGAAGGGCGTCGAGGTGTACCATCCCCACCACAGCCCCAGCAACGTGCGCCATTTAGAAGCGTTTTGCCAAGAACACGACCTAGTGATGACGGGTGGCAGCGACTACCATGGCCCCAGTGACCACAGCAACGCGATCGGTCTGAACGGGCTGCACGTGCCCCTCGATTTGCTGCCACCTTTGAAGGCCGCTGCTGATCGCCTCAAAGCTACTCCTGCGAAGTAATCTGTGGACGAAAAATGCCGTATTCTCAGCCCTGCGTCAGGATGGGTGTCAGCAAATTCAGGGCTAGCTTAGATCTACCTTTTGTAGAGTTTGTATTATAGTGATTCTACTTAAGAATGAGAATCAGACTTGCTTTAGGTACATCGATAGT
>JACYME010000089.1 GCA_015272155.1 Leptolyngbyaceae cyanobacterium T60_A2020_046 | reverse complement strand
TCGTTGCTAACTATCGATGTACCTAAAGCAAGTCTGATTCTCATTCTTAAGTAGAGTCACTATATCGTCTGAGCAGGGCAGATCAGCAGCGCTAGGTAAAGGCTGATTTACAGATGAAGACACCATCGGTCTTCGGCTCCGCAGGGTGGCAATGGTCTGATTGTAACGATCGCGATCGGGCGATCATTCCCCCCTCGACCGTGCCAGAACCCTGACATCGGCTGCCCAGCGCCCCCAGTGCGGAATCGATTGCCTCAGGAGGGGGGGCAACGCTCAACGCGGCTCGCGACCTCCTGGGGCGGGAGTGATTCAAGCTGTCTCAACGGGGGTTAGCGGGCCATGCCAAAGACGCCACTGAGCGATCGCAGCATGTTTTGGGGCTGCATGGCATCGGTAGCGGCGGTGGGTTCATACCCGCAGTGCACCATACAATCGGCACACTTGGGATTGCCGCTTTTACGTCCGTAGTCTTCCCAGTTGGTGTTGTCTAGTAGTTCTTGGAAGGTGGCGTAGTGGCCTTCATTCAACAAATAGCAGGGCTTTTGCCAACCCAGCACGCTATAGCTAGGGCTACCCCAGGGGGTGCATTCGTAGTCGCGATCGCCGGTCAAAAAGTCCAAAAACAGTGGATTGTGATTAAAGTTCCAGCCTGCTTGCCCGCGCCGGAAGGGCGCTAAAATTTCGCGGAACAGCGCCTTGGTTTGCTCGCGTTTGAGGAAGTGGTCTTGGTCAGGAGCCCACTCGTAGCTATAGCCCGGAGACACCATCATGCCATCGACGCCGAGGGTGGTCAGGTAGTCAAATAGGGCTTGGATTTCCTTCGGGTCAGTGCCTTCAAAGACGGTGGTGTTGGTGGTGACGCGGAAACCCTGGGCTTTCGCGGCGCGGATGGCGCTGATCGCCTGGTCAAAAACCCCCTTGCGATCGACACATCTGTCGTGGAGTTCGCGCATTCCATCCAGGTGGACGCTAAAGCTTAAGTAAGTCGAAGGCTTGAATTTGGACAGGGACCTTTCCAGCAAAATGCCGTTGGTGCAGAGATACACAAACTTTTTGCGATCGACTAAGCCCTGCACAATCTCATCAATTTGGGGATGTAGCAAGGGCTCTCCACCGGGAATGGACACCACAGGCGCGCCACACTCTTCGACGGCAGCAAAACACTCCTCTGGGCTCAGATGTTGCTTCAGAATCTCCTTGGGGTGTTGGATTTTGCCGCAGCCTGAGCAGGCCAAATTGCATCGAAACAGCGGCTCAAGCATCAGCACGAGGGGAAACTTTTCGCGCCCCTTCAAGCGCTGGCTCACCAAATACTGACCGACCGAAACGGCCTGTTGGAGATGAATACCCATGCCGTGTAACTCCTCACTGAAAAAGACCCACAGCAATCACGGTAGCAAGTAGACGCCTTCTGGTGTGACGTTTTTAGCACGGAATCGTGGGAATTGCGGTCAACGGGGGAAATTGGGCGGTGGGGTGGAGCCAGCGGATTTCGGTTGCTCGATAGAAGTCCACGGGGTGAATTGCTGTGGATTTGTATGGATTCGGTACCGACCCGATCGCTGGGCGATCGCCGATCGCTGGCCGAAAAAGCGGTGAGCAGGTCTTGGGAGTGGCCTCAGGCTTGACCGGCAGAAGGCGCGATCGCGCTTGGGGTGCCTTCTCGAAGGGCTGACTGCATCCGATATAGGGCAGCGTAGGAGCCACTGTGGGCCATCAGGTCGGGGCCATCAGGTCGCGGTGGGTGCTCTGCTCTAGCACACGCCCCTGTTCGAGATACAGGATGTGATCGGCCTGGGTAGCGAGATGCAGGTCGTGGATGATGACAGAGGTGGTGCGGTCTTGGCACAGGCGACGCAGGGCTTCGATGACGGCCTGTTCGTTAGCGTTGTCGAGGCCGGTGGTGGGCTCGTCCAAAATCAGCAGCGGTGTGCGGCGAATGGCGTCACGGGCGATCGCGATGCGCTGGCGTTGTCCACCGGACAGGGTTGCTCCCCGTTCGCCCACAAGGGTGTCGTAGCCGTGGGGCAAGGCCAGGATGAAGTCGTGGGCATTGGCGAGGCGAGCGGCGGCTTCAATGTCGCGATCGCTTGCCCCTGCAACGCCGTAGGCAATGTTTTCTCTCAGGGTGGCGGCAAAGAGCAGACTCTCTTGCAACACGACACTAATTTGGGGGTGCAGACTTTCGAGGGTATAGTCTCGAACGTCCCAGCCATCGATCAGAATGCGTCCCGCCGTGGGGTCATAGAGCCGCAACAATAAACTCATCAGTGTAGATTTACTACTCCCCGAGGGGCCAACCACCGCCACCTGTTCCCCAGGGCGCACGGTGAGGTGAGGGTAATGTCGCGCAGGACGGGATGCTTGGGCGCGTAGGCAAAGTGAAGATGATCGATCTGGACTGTGCCGCGCAGCGGGGGGGCGGACGGGCTCCGGGCCGGGTTTGCACCTCGGGCTCAGTTTCCAAGACCGTCAAAATGCGATCGCCGGATGCCGCTGCCTTGGCCAGCCGTCCCGTATATTTGGCAAAGTTTTGCACGGGCTTAAAGGCATTTTTCAGATAGCTCAAAAACACCGGCACCGTCCCTGGTGACAGGGCATCTTGAATCACGAGGCGGGTTCCGTACCACAGCACCAGCGCCGTGCCGAGCAAGGCGCGAATAACTTCCTGGACGTGGATAGAGCAACCCTTTTGGCCAAATACGGGAATGCCAGGATCCGCACAGATGTAGGCAATGCGCATAGTTCACACCTCCTGAAGGACGGTGGTGTCCTGAAGCAAGGCTTTCTTTGGGGCGGTGGCGGGCAGGCTAAAGTGCGATCGCAGTTGGGCTACATTCCGCGCAATGTCAAATTCCGTTTCGATCAGGGTACGAGCTTGGCGAGCGATCGCCCCACACAGGTCAGGCTCCATCAGCACTTGCTGCAAGGCCACAGCCAGCCCGTGGGCATCTCGCTGGTTCACCAGCAGCCCCGTCTCACCGGGCCGAATCACCTCAGGAATTCCCGTCACATCGGTGGCCACACAGGGTGTTCCCAGAGCCATCGCCTCCAGCAGTACCGTTGGGAGTCCATCGCGATTGCCATCCGCCCCAATCACGTAGGGCGCAGCAAACACCGTCGCTTGGTGCATCAGTGCAAAGACTTCCTGTTGGGGGCGCGGCCCCAGAATCTCAACCCAGTTATTGAGATGGAGTGCTTGGAGGTGCGATCGCAGGTCGGCCTCCAAAGGCCCTGTTCCTACAATCTGGCAAACAAAGCGACAGCCCCACTGCCGCAACAGCGCACAGGCATCAATCAAATCGGCAACGCCCTTTTTCTCCACCAAGCGGCAGACCGAAAGAATGCGGGGCGGAACGTCGGAACTGGGTTGGGGCGATCGCGCCACCGGAGCCACCCACTGCAAATCCGTGAGATCCATGCCGTTGTAGATCCGTTGCACCCCGTCAGCGTCGGAGCCAAACTGTTGCTGCAAATGGCGCACGTTATAGTCACTCATAGTGATCACCGCCGCATCCCGTAGCTTGCGGTGCAGATCCTCCGGCTCCACGCTGTCGTGAAAAATATTCTTTGCATGGGCCGTAAAGCTGTAGGGCACCTCGGCAAATTGAGCTGCTAATCGCGCCACGCTGGTGGCCACGCTGCCAAAGTGGGCATGGAGGTGGGTGATGCCGCGCTGGCGCACCTCCTGGGCCAGCCATGCCGCCTGATACACCACGCTCGATCGCTCCCCAGCCGCCCTCTCAAGCTTCTGCCAAAAGCCTGGCAGCACCTTCGCCGCCTCGACGAGTTCCGACCCAAAATAGGTCGCCGAGTTGGGGGTGAGCGTCATCAATGCGGGATTTTTGCGCCCCTGGGCCGGTTTGCGCAAATAGGTCACCGGAGCACGCACGCGGGCAATTTTGTCTTGAAAGTGGGTGTCTGCTGGGGGACGCAGGGCAAAAATTTCGAGGTCTACACCCGCTGCTTGTGTGAAGTCGATGTGAGAAAGTTCTCATTTGCGGGTTCCCAAAGCTGGGCCAAAGTCTATCCAATGACGGATCGGGCCAATGACGGGTCGGGCTGCTTGCTGCAATCGGATCCCTGGCGGTCTGGGGGTGGGCAGGGGTGTGCTCGACAGCCGCCCAGAAATTAGACCAGGACTCAGCCCACGCAAATCGAAACCGTGAACAAAATTGTTCTAGAAGGACAGTTTTGGCGCGATCGCGGGCAATCTGAGCACAGCATCCCTTGTGTACTGCCCAAGTTGCGTCTGAGTCGAGTCCTGTGGAGATTTCCGTCGTTATCCCAACCTATAACGGTGCCCAGCGGGTGCCCGCCGTGCTCGATCGACTGCGATCGCAAATCACGCCAACGCCCCTCCTCTGGGAGGTGATTGTGGTAGATAACAACAGCCACGACGACACCGCCGCCGTGGTTCGCCACTACCAAGCCACCTGGCGCGACGATGTGCCCCTGCGCTACGTATTTGAGCCCCGGCAAGGGTTAGCCTATGCCCGCCAGTGCGGGGTTGATCAGGCCCAGGGGGCGCTGGTGGGCTTTTTGGATGATGACAACTGGCCCCAGCCCGACTGGGTAGCCGAGGCCGTCGCCTTTGCCCACAATGCCCCCACGGTCGGAGCCTATGGGGGCAAGACCCAAGCTGCTTTTGATGATGAGCCAGAAATTCCGATTCAGGCGATCGCCAAATTTCTCGCCTTGCAAGACTACGGCCCCAAGCCCTACCGATTTCAGCCCGAGCGGCAAATCCTCCCCGCCGGTGCGGGCCTCGTGGTGCGCCGCGAGGCCTGGCTGGCCTGCATTCCCCGACAGTTGGTGCGCATTTCCCAGGGCGGCGACGATTATGAGCTGTCCCTGCGCCTGGCTAAGCACGGTTGGGAGATCTATTACAACCCCAAAATGGTGATTCAACACCACATCCCCAAGGCTCGCCTCGAACGCGACTACCTGGTGAAGTTGACCCACGGCTACGGGCTGTGTACCTGCGATCTCATGATGATCGACGTGCCCCTGTGGCAGCAGCCGGGGTTGCTCACCAAGTTCTTTTTAGGAACCCTAAAACGCCTCGTTCAGCACCAGATCAAATTCCGTCGTCATCCTGCAGATCTTGCTGCCCAGTGCTATCTCAGCTTTCACTTGGGAAATCTCAAGAGTCCTTTTCGCTATGTGATGCGATCGCTCTCGTCTCAATTCGATGCCCTCAGAAAAACCACTGCCCCATAGCTCATGCTGATTCATCCGCTTCGCCAATCTGCAATTCAACTCAAACGGCTGATCAAAAGCTCCCTTGAATATCGCCATATCGATCGATATACGACTCACATCGCAGGCTATCAAAATCTTGAACGAACAGCGAATGACTGCATAGTTGTTGCCCTGATGCGCAATGCTGAGGCATACATTCAAGCCTTTATTGAGCATCATCTATCCCTCGGATTTCGGCACATTTTCCTCTTAGATAATGGGTCAGAAGATGCCAGTATTGATCTGGCTCGTGGCTATGGCAAGGTCACGATTTATGAATGTCTACTACCTTATCAGCACTATAAAGATGAACTGAAACGGTATTTAGCCCGGCGATTTTCCTATCAACGCTGGTGCTTGATTGCGGATGTGGATGAGTTTTTTCGGTACCCAGGGGATGAAACTCTTTCCTTGGGGCAGTTCATTAGCTATCTCAATCGGTACGACTACGACGCAGTGCTTTTACAAATGCTGGATATGTACCCGGCAGGACCAATTGAGGGGGGTAATCAACAGCGTAGAGACGGCGATTTTTTGACCGATCACTGTTGGTTTGAAATCGATAGTATTCAACGTCGCCAAATCCCTGCTGGACTTGAGAATCATCTCTCAAACCCTGATCTCAGGATTTACTTTGGGGGGGTTAGGGCGAGGGTTTTTCAGACTGAGCCTTACCTTTCTAAGTTTTGCCTGATTCGTCCCAATGCCAGACTGTATCAGGTCAATCATCATTTGGTGAGTTTTGCCAAGGTTGCTGACATTTCTGCTGCGCTACTTCACTATAAGTTTCTGAATGATTTCCCTCGTGTGGTGGCGAAGGCGGTCGCAGAGAAACAATATTTCCAAGGGTCAGCGGAATATCAACGGTATCAGGATGTGTTGCGTGAAACGGAGCAGTTGACACTGCGATCGCCCTATTCCATCCAATTTGAGACGACCCAGCAGTTAGTGGATCTTGGGGTCTTGGCGGTAAGCGATCGCTATCAAAGTTATTACGATATCCTTCAAGTCTGAAGGATGGCGAAATAATTCAAAAAATTGCAATCAAAAAAATTGCAATCAAATCTGTGCCCAGGGTGCTCCCTAGACGTTCTTTCCAGCTCAGGCGCGGGAGAATAGAACTAAATACACTGCGCTGTGCGAAACGGGTTGTTGTGGAGTCCGTCTGCCTGTGTTGACTTTATTCTCTGGGCCTTTCCAAGCCTTGGGCACAATGGTCAGCAGTCAGGGCGAACGTGTAACGCGGGAATCCCTCAACCAGCAACACCCCTCTCCCGATTCCAGGTTTGGAAACATTATGTCCGTCCCTGTGTGGTCTCAGTCATCGAGTCAGATTTTTGAACCCCATTTCGTCACCTTGCCGCCCCATGCCACCCTAGCGGTCGCCATTCAAACCCTGAGCACCGCCCAGAGCAGCAGCCTCTTGGTGATGGATGCGCAGCAGTTGGTGGGCATCGTGACCGAGCGCGACATCGTGCGTCTCCATGCCCAGGGCATCGACTTTGCCACGGTGACAGCGGCGGCCATCATGAGTCAGCCCATTGCCACCGCCACCGATCTGCCTGCCCCTGTTCGGTATCAGCGAGTGCGTGGACTCGCGCCAGGGCAACCCGCTTACCGCATTTTGGTGGTGGACGATCGCCCCGAAAATTGCCGCCTCATGGTGCAATGCCTGAGCCCCCTGGGGCTGCCTGTGCGGGCGGTTAACACCGGCGCACAGGCCCTGCACCAGTACGAACAGTGGCAGCCCCACCTGATTTGGATGGATTTGCGAATGCCAGATGCGGATGGCCTGGAAATCGTGCGTCAAATGCGATCGCGCCCAAGCTCGACCAATCCAGACGTCCCTCGCCCCATCATCATCGCCCTCACCGCCCAAACCTCTGCGGAAGTGCTCAATCAAGCCCTCAGGGCTGGGTGCGACGACTTTGTGACCAAGCCCTTCCGAGAAGCGGACATCTTTGAGACGCTCAAACGGTTTCTCAACCTTCGGTATCTCTACATCGAGTCAGCATCCGTCAATACCAGTTCAACGTGATCATGAACGCGCTGCCGCCAATCGCAGAGGTGCGAGGGGATAGGGTAGAAGAGGTTTGAGGTTTGAGGTTTGAATGGCTTTCCCTGCTAAGGAGAATCGAAGGGCGACGGTTTGCGTCAAGGAAAAGGCAGCGTTGCGGACTGATACCTCAATCGCCACAATACTGATTGTTTGCACGATATCGAAATTATGACTTCCCCATTTCCCTCTGCGCCCGTGGTCGGTGGTGTGGCGGCGCTGGTCGCTAGCCTCAGTGTGAGCGGGTGTGGAACGGTCACCGCGATTGACTACGATGCGCAAGCCGTCACCACCTATACCTGGCAGGCAGAATATCGTCCCCAAGGGGTGAGCTCCGATCGCCCCCGCAATCGCCGCGTCGAACAATTTTCCGCAGCCCTATTAGTCAACCGCAATGGGGAGCGCCCCGCCGCTGCCGTGGGTGAAGCCGATGCCCAAGGGCTCTGGTGGCCGCCACTGCCGCCCAGGCCCACGGTAGATGATCTCGAAGCGCGCCGCCAGGGCAATGAGGTGTTTTCGGAGCCGACCCTGACCAAATCCGTGGAATATCGCATCACCTTTACCGAGGCGGGGCGATCGCCTGTTACACTACCTACCCGGTACGATGTGTATCGACAGGCGGTGATTGCCCACGAAACCGGGCGATCGCTTACCCTAACCCTAGGCCCCCAAAACCAGTCTGTTCTCAAAGCAGAACCCCAGCCCTAGGGCGCGTCATGCCCCCCAATGCCTCCCCCCAGGCGTGTGACGTGCAGCCTTGTGGCCCAATTCCTTGAGACTGCGGCCTGGGCGATCGCGCCACATCCCCAAGACTTCCCCTAGGGAGGTGTTTGCATTTCACCATTGCGGCGTTGACGGTCTGTGAATAATCGTTGAGAACACCCCCTTCCAACTGGGGATCCTCTTGTGGGTTTGGATCTTTGGGCAACCTGGATCATCAGGAATGATGCCAATTCTGCACAGTTCCACGGGCACAGCCCGACAACAGATGTTCCCTTGAACTTCGCACTGGGGATGTTAGCGGAGCAGAATCGAAGCCCGCGCATATTGCCGTAATTGAGAGAGTTGGTATCAACCATCGCGACGACGTGTTATCGAGGCGTGTGAAACAGGTGCCTGCCCATGACCACTTGCTCTATCAAATCACCCACCGGATTCGGCAATCCCTCGACTTAGACGACATTCTAGAGACGGCGGTTCGAGAGATTCAGGCATTCCTGGGGGTCGATCGCGTCAAGATTTATCGGTTTGAGCCCGACGGCAGCGGCCAAGTCGTTGCCGAAGCCGTCAACCTGCGACGATTACCCACCCTGCGCAACCTCCGCTTCCCCGCCACCGATATTCCCGCCGAGGCTCGCGACAATTTTGTGCGCATGCGGCAGCGCGTCATCGTGGATGTCGATGCCCAACTCCGCGAAGAAAGCCCCGCCATGCCCACTCCCGCCACTGGGGGACGTTACCGCGCCTATCGCACGGTGGATCCATGCCACATTGAATATCTCAAGGCGATGGGGGTGGCGTCGTCGCTGGTCATGCCGATTTTGCACCAGGCTGACCTATGGGGGCTATTGGCGGTACATCACAGCAAGCCGCGCCGCTTCGATCGCCAAGAGTTGACCATTCTGCGCCTCCTCGCCGACCAGATCGAAATCGCGATCGCCCAAGCCGTCCTGCTCCAGCAGGCCCGAGACCAGAGCTACCAAGAAACCATCGTCAACCAAATCAGCAGCCTGCTGCACTGCCCCCTCGACATCGACGACATCTACCAGCGCGTGCTCGAAACCACCGTCACCGCCCTCGGCGGCAATGGCGGACGGCTCTACATGGTCGCCAACCCCATGAGCCAAACCGATGCGCTCTATGTCGTGGGCACCCAGCCCCATCGCCCCCTCGAAACCATCTCCATCTGGCGTCAGTTTCTCGACTACAGCAGCCTCGAAACCAGTCCAGACCCAGAAATCACCCTCTCTAAACAAGTTTTGTCAGACTATCTGACGGGCGATGGCAACGACTCTCTCTGGCAGCAAATGATGTCGCCCATCATTCTGAATGTGGATGAACTGCACATCTGGCCTCAATTGGCCGAAGCCTTTGCCGAAAGCGACGTGCAGACGCTGTTGCTCAGCCCGCTCAAGTTTCAGGGCGAATATTTGGGCTATGTGGCGATCTTTCGGGGGGGCTACGACGAGGAAATTCTCTGGGCGGGCCATCGCAACCTGGACGATCGCAACGAACGCCCCCGCATTTCCTTTGAAGCCTGGCGCGAAATCCGGCGAAATCAGATGCCCCTTTGGACGCGGGAAGATTTGCGCCTGATGCAGGCCATCACCCTGCATCTCTACCTGTTTAGCCTCCAGCAACAGTTGACGGCAAAGCTGCGCTATCAGGCCTATCACGATTCGCTCACCAAGCTCGCCAACCGAGTTTTGTTTACCGAGCAACTGGCACTGACGCTGCTCCAGGCAGATCAAAACCAGGAAATGGTGGCCGTGGGCTTCCTGGATCTCGATCGCTTCAAAAACATCAACGATACCCTAGGCCACGAACTGGGCGATCGCCTGCTCACGGTCATTGCCGATCGCCTCCGGGATTGTCTGCGCAATTGCGATATCGTCGCCCGGTGGGGCGGCGATGAATTCACCCTCATTCTGCCAGAACTCAGCACAGGGCAAGAGGTCGTTGACCTAGCCCATACCATTTTGAGCGTGCTATCGCTGCCCATGCACCTCGGAGGACAGGAGCTGGTTGTTACCGCCAGCCTGGGTTTAGCCGTGTCTCCCTACGATGGTGACACCGTTGAAACCCTGCTCAAACATGCGGATCTGGCCCTCCACCAGGCCAAGCGACAGGGTCGCAACACCTTCCATCTGTTTCAAAAAGGGCAGAGCAATGTGGGGCTCAGTTCCTTTGCGCTGGAGGGGGATCTGCGCCGCGCGATCGAACAAGAAGAACTCTGTCTGTGGTATCAGCCCCAGGTGAAAATCGCCACCAGAGAGCTGATCGGCATTGAGGCCCTTGTGCGGTGGAATCATCCCCGCCACGGCATGATTTTGCCAGGACGCTTTATTCCCCTCGCAGAGGAAAGTGGCCTGATCAAACCCCTCGGCAACTGGGCACTAGAGGCTGCCTGTGCCCAACATCGGCAGTGGTGCAAAGAGGGGTTGCCGCCCCTGCGCATTGCCGTCAACCTGTCGGCGATTCAACTGCAAGACCCAAGACTGCTGCTCATGATTGAGGATGTGCTGTCTCGCTATCAGGTGCCGCCTTCATGCCTGGAGGTGGAAATAACAGAAACCGTCGCTATGCAAGACGTGCACATTACGCGAGAGGTGCTCAGACAGCTCCAAACCTGGGGGGTGGCGGTGGCGCTGGATGATTTTGGCATGGGCTATTCGTCGCTGAATACCATCAAGCACTTGCCCGTGCAAACGCTGAAAATCGATAAGTCCTTTGTGCAAGATGCGGTGAAGGATTCCAGTGATGCTGCGATCGCAAAAACCATTGTGGCCCTGGGTAAGGGGCTCGGCCTTTCCGTTTTGGCAGAAGGGGTGGAAACGCCCCGGCAGCTCCAGTTTTTACACGAGATCGCCTGTGACCATGCCCAGGGATATCTCTTTGGGCATCCGGTGCCGCCCGAAACGCTCAGCAAACGGCTCTTGAGCGCACCCCGTTTGGATCGCGATCGCCTCTACCTGCTCCCCTGGCAAGCTGCCTAATCCTACGTGTCGGCCCCCATCGAGAAAGGAGAGCTTACGGCTCACGGCAATCCGTGAACCGTAAGCCGCACCAACATCACGACAGTGGCAGAACACGAGGAAATCGTTACAGAAACCCGGTTTCTTCCAGGACTGATTCACGAAATGGAGCGAATTGTCGAGGAGAAACCGAATTTCTCGCCATACTGTATCGGGTGCTCCAGCGCACGGTACAGGACTGGAATTTACACCTGGCTCGGGATCGAAGGCAGCTCTTCACCCTGGTAGACCCGCGTCGGGGCCGGGAACCCGCAGGAAGTGCCGTCGGTATACACCACCTCGTCTTCCCAGGGCAGGCGATAATTGCCCGTCACCATATCCTGCATGTAGGTATAGGGGCAGTCTTGGGCACCGCCCTTCACCGCCACATAGCCCCGGTGGCCAAATTGGTAAATGTTGTTCTCAACGCTCCAGTGCTGGCGAGCTTAGCGCACCAAATCAGGGCGCACTTCGGCGGTGATGATTTCGTCGGGGCGGTGGCTGCCCATGACCAAGGGCTCGCCATCTCAGTTAACGATCATGCCCTCGCCCATGGAATCAAAGGTGCCGTCGGTGCCACACATACACACCGAGGCCGTCACCATCAGGTTACAAAAGGCGTTGGCTTGGTTGGTAATGCGCCAAGAGTGGCGAATGGGAGCGGTATAGCCCGCCGTGCGGATCATGATTTCGGCCCCTTTGTAGGCGCATTCGCGGGCCATTTCGGGGAACATGCCATCGTGGCAGATGATCAGGGCCAGGGTGCTACCGTTGGGGCCTTCGCAGACGGGAATGCCAATGTTGCCGGGTTCCCACGGTTCGACAGGCACCCAGGGGTGGAGCTTGCGGTAGTAGAGCTTGAGTTCCCCTTGATTATCAATGATGAGGCCGCTGTTGTAGGGATTGCCCTTGGGGTTAAATTCCATGATGGAGAAGCAGCCCCAAATTTTGTTATCGATGCAGGCTTGGCGAAAGGCGGCAACCTCTGGCCCATCGAGCCGACACATGATGTCGGGGTTGGTGTCCATCGACAGGCCGTGCAGCGAATACTCTGGAAAGACGACCAGATCTAGAGTGGGCATGTTGCGGCGGGCTTTGCCGACCATGTCAACGATGCGTTGGGTCTGGGCAGCGAGGTCGTCGGGGGTGACGACGTTGGGAAGCTGGAGCTGCACCATACCGAGCACGACACCGTTCGGCGTTTTGTTTAATCCACCAAGTCCACTCATAGCGCGTGAATTTCCACGGGAAAGAACGTGTTTACTGTTGCATCGGTGTCGCCGCGTGTCTGTGGCGATCGCTGCACCTTTTTTTAGCATAAACACCGCGTCAAGCCTGATTCGAGCTGGGGATTCAGCGCGATCGCAGCCAACCAGAGCCGAAGGGGGTGGACTGCGACGATGCCACAGGGCGTTTTGGCTAATCGCGCGATTGCGCCTCTCAAGGGGTTGAGGCGAGTGCCGTGGAAAGCAGTTCCGCAGCAGGGGGCGGCGCAGGCATGGGGAACACCGTCACAGAATGGGGAAGGGGGCAGCGCTGGGGCAGGGAATCGGCGATCGCAATCTGCGTTGCACGCACGCAGATTTGCAGATGGGACGGCCAATTTAGGTGCCGCAGCCACACGCGATCGCGCTGGCACTGCACGACCCAAAAATCGGGCCAGTGGGCGGGCTGATGCTTGAGACGAACCGACACACCGGGGCTGAGGGTCACAGCGGCCATTGCCAGAGTCCTCACGACAGAACCGTTATCCGCAACTATCTCTCAATATAGTTTATTTGTACTACTCAGGCAAGGTCGAAAGGTTGAATTGGCTGATACCGCGTTTCCTTGTTTGGTGAGGTACGCTTCATTCCCGGATGTCAGATGTCAATGGCGCGGGGCTGTTTGCAGCTCACTGGCTCCAAAAAGGCGGTACATCGGCTTGTCGATAAGGGGCATGGGGCGGGGCAGCTCTTTCTCGGGACAGATTTCAATGCAGGATACTGCGTTGCTCTTACCCTATCTGGTTAGCATGAAGAAAACCAAAGGAGCAGGTTAAGCCTATGCAGGCAGCGATCGCGTCTCAGGATTGGGTAACGGTGTTGCATCGGCGGCGGCAACGCCTCGCGGCGCGGGTTAACTTTCCGGTGGTGTTGTGGGCGGGGTTGCCTAGCCCACGCAACTTTCCGGCCAATGTGTACCCCTTTCGGGCGAGCAGTCATTTCTTGTACTACGCGGGGTTGCCCTTGATGGGTGCGGCGATTCACCTCCAGGACGATCGGCTGACGCTGTTTTGGGATGAAACGCCTCCAGCCGCAGCGCTATGGCATGGCCCCAGTCCTACGCGCGACGCGATCGCGGCCAAAATCGGGGCCGATGCGGCCTATCCCCTCTCGGAACTGCCGACCTTTGCCCGTGGGGCTGCGAGCATCGCCGCCCAAGATGCAGAAACCGCCTCGGCCCAGACGCTGTTGCGCGGCGAGATTGTGCCCTCCCACGATCGCGCCCTTGCGGAAGCCATTGTCATGGGGCGGCTAATCCACGATGAGGCGGCGATCGCGGGGATTCGTAGCGCTGCCCAGGTTGCCATGCGGGCGCATCGGGCCGGGATGGCTGCAACCCCCAGCGCCAAGACAGAGTCTGCCGTACGGGCTGCGATGGAGCACGTCATCATTGCCCACAACATGACCTGCGCCTACAACAGCATCGTCACCGTGCAGGGCGAAGTCTTGCACAACGATCGCTACCATCACGTCCTCAAAACCGGGGATTTGTTACTGGCGGATGTGGGCGCAGAAGCCCCTACTGGCTGGGCCTCAGATATCACGCGCACTTGGCCCGTGTCGGGGCGATTTTCGCCCACCCAGCGCGCCATTTACGATGTGGTGCTCGCTGCCCATGATGCCTGTATTGCCGCAATCCAGCCTGGGGTGGAATACCGCGACATTCACCTGCTGGCCTGCCAAACCCTAGCGGAAGGGTTGGTGGAGGTGGGCATTTTGAAGGGGCACCCCGAAGACTTGGTCGAACAAGATGCCCATGCCCTATTTTTTCCCCACGGGGTTGGTCATCTGCTGGGGCTAGACGTTCATGATATGGAGGATTTGGGCGATCTGGCGGGCTACGAAATCGGTCGCGATCGCAGCGATCGCTTTGGGCTTTGTTTTCTGCGCCTCGATCGCATCCTCCGCACGGGCATGGCCGTCACTATCGAGCCAGGCTTTTACCAAGTGCCGGGGATTCTGAATGATCCTGCCCGACGCGATCGCTACCGCGACGTCGTGAACTGGGAACGGCTCAAGCAGTTTGGGGATGTGCGCGGCATTCGCATTGAAGATGATGTCTTAGTTACCGTCACCGGTCACGAGGTGCTCACCGCCGATCTGCCCACCGCCGCCCCCGCGATCGAAGAGATGGTCGCCGGGTAGTTCCCATTTGGGGCACGTTGGTTTGGTCACCCCTCACACCAATATCCCCCGGCTGCTGAAACACAACCAGGGGATATTGACCAAACTCTCATTACTGAACCACGCGCCTTGTCGCGAGTGCTTCAGCAGCTTCAGGATTGCGCTTGACCGCTAAAGGCAGGGGTCGCGGCGGGGGGCATGCCGTCGCCCGCATCGTCGTAAATGGTCAGCGCTTCGGGCTGCTTACAGCGCATGACAGTGGCTTGGATGTGCTGCGCCCCTTCCCGTTCCAAATCCTCGATGTAGCCTCTCTTTTCAAGCTCAGCCTCTTCTGCGATCGCAAAAGGGCCAAAGTAGTAGGTGCAAGTTGGCTGTTCTGTCTTGATCTCAAGCCACCAATCCTTATCAGACCCAAAGACCGACCCCAAAACCCGATTAAAGATGTTTTTCATAGCGAATGCCTGTCCATCTGTCCTGCGTCAAGCTATGTTTGGGTAAACCGAGACAACAAATTACATGTTTCGTTATACTCGGTTACTTTGCGTTTTGCAAAGCATTAAGCTGTAGCCGACTCACCCACTGTTGACGATAGATCTCATACAGGGCCATGCCTGTAGCGACCGATGCATTCAAACTGGGGGTTTTGCCATGCAGGGGAACCGATACTAGGCTATCGCAGCTTTGCTGAACTGTGAGGCTCAGGCCATCCCCTTCTGCCCCCACGACCAAAACGGTCGCGGCATTAAATTGCACGGTATGTACGGGTTGGCTAGCCTCAGCGGCCAGTCCATAAATCCAGAAATTTTCTGCCTTGAGGGTTTCCAATGCCCGCTTGAGGTTTACCACCCGGGCGATGGGGAAATGTTCCACTGCACCCGCTGCGACCTTTGTGACTGTGGAGGTCACACCAACGGCGCGACGTTGAGGAATCACTAAGCCTTGGGCTCCAATCGCTTCGGCGCTGCGAATAATCGCCCCAAGATTATGGGGATCGGTAATCCCATCGGCGGCGAGCAACACCGGACGCGGACTCTGTTCCTTAGCATGGGAAATCAGCGTTTCCAGCTCCCAATAGTCATAGGCCGCCACCTGGGCAATAATGCCTTGGTGATTTTGGCCGTGGGCGAGCTGGCCTAACCGCCGGGTATCGACTTCATCCACCACCACACCGTTGGCCTTTGCCGATTGAATCAGCGCCATAAAGCGGCTGTCATAGCGAAGGCGCGCATTCACCCAAAGCCGATTTAAGGGACGCTGCGATTCC
The DNA here is from genome assembly GCA_015272155.1 of Leptolyngbyaceae cyanobacterium T60_A2020_046. Taxonomy (GTDB): domain Bacteria; phylum Cyanobacteriota; class Cyanobacteriia; order Phormidesmidales; family Phormidesmidaceae; genus JACYME01. The sequence continues at coordinate 8,660 of JACYME010000089.1, read as the reverse complement.
AATGCCGCTTCGATCGCATGACGACCGTAGATCAAATCAGAGGGATCGTGATCCCCAGTGTGGGCTTCATCGCTAGCAATGCGCGCATCCCACACTTGGGAAGCCCGGTCTTGGGGAGCCCGATCGCGATCGTCAAAGTCGCGGCGGCGATCAGTGCGAGCCTGGGGCGCACGGTCATCGGGGCGTGTCCGGGGGCGATCGCGATCGCCATACCGCCGATCGCGCCCCCCCGATGCCCCAGATCGCTTCATCATGGGTTTGCCTGGGCGATCGCGGCGATCGATGTCAAACCGAGGGGTGCGGCTGAACCGTTCTTCCCGGTTCGGCCCGTCATCGCGATGCCGATCATCACAAGCCCGATCATCTCGGTTGACGCGCTCCGGGCGATCACGGGGAGTGTCGCGATCGCGGGGAGCAAATTTTTCAAAGCGTTCGGGCTTTCCCCCAGCGCGGCGCTTGGGTTTAAAGACCGATCGCCGAGATCCCCCCTCCCGCAACGGGCGAGCAGGGCGGGCAGAACGAGCAGAAGAGCGAGGGGAAGGACGGCGCTGGTTCATGGTAAGAAATCGACAAGCCTATGGACAATGACACAAAACAAAATGCCTGACGAGCCGGATCTGCACGATGCCGCACAGATTTTGAGTCAGGCTAAGACATCCCCGCTAGGGAGTAGATTCAGACGCCTCAGTCGCCTCAGTAATAGTGATCAGAGACAAGTGCCCCAATAACTCCATCAAACGAGGGGGATCCGTCAGGTACAGGTAGCCCACCAACGCCTCCAGACTCGTGGCCTGTTGATAGGCGATCGCGCTCCCTCGCGACTTACGATTGGGGGCCGCATTGCGACCACGCCGCAACACGTCATGCTCAGCCGCCGTCAAATAGGGCTGCAATACTTGAAGGTGGGCAGCCTGCTGCTCTGCCCGCACATGACTCACAACCTGGTGATGGTAAGCCCGAATTCGCTTAGGCGGCAATAAAAACCGACAACGGACAAACAGCTCATACACCGCATCGCCGAGGTAGGCCAATGCAAGGGGCGAAATTTCACGAAGCTGAACCTCAGACAGGGGAGGAACCATCTGTAATTCAGCTAACCGAGTTGGAACGGCATCTGCCGCAGAAACGCATGACTTATCTGGCACGTTGCCCCTGCCATTGATCCGGCGTTTGCATGGCCCTCGTCTAAGCTAGCTCAAGTTTTCTAAGGCAACATCGACAGAGGGCTGAATGGCAAGAAACTTTTCAAGGCGCACTAACTTGACCGTTTGCATCACCCGCGGGTTTGCAATCACCTGCACGCTGCCCTCAACCTCCTTTGCCTTTTTGACGAGCTGCACCATCGCTCCAAGACCAGAGCTATCCACAAAGTCAATGCCGGATAAGTCCAAAATGATATGACCTGGCCCTTCCTCGACATAGCGACTCATCACCTTCCGAAACGTCGGCTCCGAGAACGCATCGAGTAGCCCAGTGAGGCGAAAAATCTGACAGTTTGCCCTGACTTCGCGGGTGCCTCGTAAGCTCACGGTCAGGGTCAGTGATTCAGCGATGGGAAACCTCCCCCAGTACCAAACTCGGAATTCGAGCCCTAAGTATAGGTCAGGTTTTTCGGAACCGCAAGCAAACTTGAAATGCCTTGATTGACACTGCTTTTAGCCGATCTCTCGGGGCTCGCACCGGGTGTTGAGAACTCCGATGTCGGATTTCTCTTCCTTCCGTGGTGAAAAATCCGACATCGGTTGGGTATCGGTCAACACCAGTCAAGGTTAGGCGATCGCTTGAGCCCGGCGCTGTTGCCGCATCAGCGCCACAAATTCTTGAAAGAGATAGTCCGCATCATGGGGGCCAGGGCTGGCCTCGGGGTGATACTGCACAGAAAACAAGGGTAAGGTTTTGTGCCGCAGCCCAGCCACGGTGCGATCGTTCAAGTTGAGATGGGTGATCTCAACCTCCGCCACTGGAATGGACTCTGCCGCGATCGCAAACCCATGATTTTGACTTGTGATCTCCACCCGCGACTTGAGCCCACAGGGCTGATTCAGGCCACGATGCCCAAACTTCAGCTTGAAGGTTTTGGCCCCCAAAGACAGCCCCAAAAGCTGATGCCCCATACAGATGCCAAAGGTCGGTAACTGGTGCTGCATCAGAGCTTGAATCAGGGCGGGAGCTTGGGTAACAGCCGCCGGATCCCCAGGCCCATTGGAGAGGAAAATGCCGTCTGGGTTGTAGGCCAGCACCGTTTCCGGTGCGGTGTCGGCGGGCACCACAATCACCCGACAGCCGTAGCGTGTTAGGCGACGCAGAATATTGCGCTTAATGCCAAAATCGATGGCGACCACTGTCAGTGGTGCGGCATCGACGGATTCAACGGGGCTAAATTCCCAATCTGCGGTGCTGGCATCCTCCGTCCATTCGTAAATTTCGGGGGTGGTCACTTCATTGACCAGGTTCAACCCTTCCATTGAGGGGGCATTTTGCACCTGGCGCAGGAGTTCTTCAGGATCCAAAATTTCCGTGGAGATTGCCCCGTTCATGGATCCAAACTCACGGAGTTTGCGGGTCAGGGCGCGGGTGTCGATGCCATAAATGCCAGGGATTTGGTGCTGTTTGAGGTAGTCCGGCAGGGACTGGGTGGCGCGCCAGTTACTTGGGATTTCGCAAATATTCCGGGCGATCGCGCCCAAAGCCTGGGGACGCGCCGACTCTTCATCCTCAGGGTTAACCCCAGTATTGCCCAGCTCTGGGTAGGTAAAGGTGATGATCTGCCCGCAATAGCTGGGATCTGTCAGCACCTCTTGATACCCCGTCATGCCAGTGTTGAAGACCACCTCTCCCATGACGGTGCCCGGCGCGCCAAAGGACCATCCCCGAAAGGTTGAGCCATCGGCCAGAACAAGCAAGGCGGGTTGGGCATCTGAGGGAAACATGGGCATTTTTTGCAATCAAGCGTATGGTTGGCTAAGGAATCCTAGGGCACTCTTTAGAATAACGGAACAGAGATCCTCACAAATTTTGAGATTCTAAGATTCATGGCTGCTCCCATTGTGCTTCGAGTTTCTGCCGGGGCGATCGCGGCTCTCGTGGGCCTAGTCACCACCAGTTGCACCTTGACTCGTCCACCCTTACCAGAAGACGCGGCTCAGCCTCAGCCCTCGGAGAATACGGCGGCGGTCGCGCCCCCCCCGCCTGCTGCCGAGCCTGTTGCCGACACTCAGCCAGCCCCCAGTTCCCAGCCCGACTTCTTTCGGGAAGCGGTCAACCGGGCCCAGAGTGCAGTAGCGATCGGGCAGTCAGCCCAATCTCCGGACGATTGGAACTTGGCCGCTAGCCGTTGGCAACAAGCTGCCACGCTTATGTCCCAGGTGCCAAATTCTGATCCGAGTTATGGCAAAGCGCAGCAAAAGGTACAGGAATATCAGCAAAACCTATCCCTCGCTCAGCAGCGCGCCAAGGGGGGCGTGTCTACTAGCGCTAGCCCCGCCCCGACGCCCGCCCGCCCCGACGGGCTCGTTGCCCAGATTCCAATCATTGAGCGGGCTGGGGGCACGCCTGTGGTGCCTGTCCGCCTCACCGGAACAGAGGGCAGCCAGCAATTCCCGATGCTCTTTGATACGGGGGCAACGGCAACGCTGATTACACCAGAAATGGCGGCGGCGATTGGCGTGGTGGTGGTGAACCAAGTCACGGTGACGGTGGCAGATGGTCGCCAGGTGCAGCTCCCTATTGGTTATGTCGATACGTTGGAAGTGGGCGGGCTGGTGCTGCGGGATATGTTGGTGGCGATCGGCGGAAATGTGGGGCTCCTGGGTCAAGATGTCTATGGAGCTTATGGCATTTCTGCGGGCTCTAGCGTGATTAACCTCTACGAATAGGTGTCTGGCGAATCGATGGGTGATGGGTTGAGCAATCGCTGGCACAAATGTGTCATGTCCCATGCCAGCAGGGCCCCTCGCCAATGCTGTCTAGGCGCGATCGCCGGGATTTCGGATCGCGCCCATTGGGGCGTCACACAAAATGGTGATTCGGTGGGGGGTCGCAACGGCAATCTCCACCGAATTGCTAAGCCCGATTAACTGCGATGGGTCGCGTTGATTTCGTCCAGAATGGCCTGGGCACCCTCAGCCCGCAACTGTTGGGCCAGGGTGTTGCCTAGGGTTTCGGCATCCTGAGTTGCGCCCGAGACCTGGTTTTTAATCAACGCTTGGCCATCCAGGCTGGCCACAATGCCCGTGAGGGTCAGAGTCTCACCTTCCAGCACGGTATTGACGCCGATGGGCACCTGACAGCCCCCCTCCAGTTCGCGCAAAAAGGCTCGCTCGGCCAAGCAGCGATAGGCAGTAGGGGCGTGCTCCAACACCTTCAGAATGCTGAGAATATCGTCATCGCCTTCACGACACTCAATGCCCAGTGCCCCTTGACCCACCGCATGCAGGGAGACTGAAGCGGGCAGAACTTCGTGGACGCGATCGCCCATTCCCAAGCGCTGAAGTCCCGCAACGGCCAGGATGATGGCGTCATATTCTCCATCGTCCAGCTTCCGTAGGCGGGTGTTGAGGTTGCCGCGAATGTCCTTGAAGGTGAAGTGGGGATAGTGGTGGCGAAGCTGCGCCAACCGCCGCAGGGAAGAGGTGCCGATGACGGCCCCCTTTGGCAGGGTGGCAAGGGTTTTGTCCTGGTGCTTGGCGTGGACAACGAGAGCATCGGCAGGATCTTCACGCTCGGTAATGCAGCCCAGCATCAGCCCCGCAGGTAGGCGGGTGGGCAGATCTTTGAGGGAGTGAACTGCAAAGTCCACTTCCCCATTGAGCATGCTATTTTCGAGTTCCTGGGTGAAGAGGCCCTTATCGCCGATTTTGGACAGCGACACATCCAAGACTTTGTCACCCTGGGTATCCATCGTCATGACTTCAAAGTGAATGTCGGGAAAATGCTTCTGAAGCTCGTCGCGGACCCAATAGGTTTGCACCAGCGCGAGCTGACTTTTGCGGGAGCCAATGCGAATCGTGCGGGTGGGGGTTGCGGTCGGAGTAGAAGCCGTGGAAGTCATGGAAACTCAGGGTTTGTAAAAATTGCGTAATCGTTGAAAATGCACAGGGAGCCTGCGAGATCTTAAGGTTACCGCACTTGGTTCCCCTTATTTGGTTCCCCTTTCTGTCGTGGGCACGCTGGGGCGGGGAAAACCGTCTCGTTGAATCAGCGTGCGTTGGCACGGGGTTGAGTACAGTTTCCATGAAGGTGTTGAAATCAATGGGCTTACGGGTCAGTGATGGGCAATGGTGGGGCTGGGTTGCCGCTAGCCTGACGTGGGTGAGTCTGTGGGTGCCGGGGGACGCATTGGCCCAGGCAATTTCGCCAGAATTGCGCGATCGCTTTCTGTCTGATCCAGCTTTGACGGAACCTCGGGATCCCCTTTTGCCGGTATTACCAGTTGTGCGACCCCTGAGTCCCTTAGAGCAGTCGGATCTAGCGGTGGCGCTGGAGGCTTTGGCCGAGGAGGCCCAGCGCCTTTATGCCCTCGGCCAAACGAACCAAGCCTTTGACCTGTGGATGCGGGAGGTGCGGCTGCGGCGACTGACGGGGCTAGATCCAGAACTGGCAGCAATTCAGCGGGTGGGGCTGCGGGCCTGGGAAAGTTCGCGGACGGTGGAGGTGCAATTACTGACTCTGCGACTTCAGCAAATTCGGGATGATCTGCTGGCCCAGACTGCGCCCGACATTGCCCGGTTGGAACAGGTGGTGGCGGCCTTTGAGGTATTGCGCGATGTGAACTCTGCGATCGCGGTCTACGATGCGCTGATCGAGGGCGTCACCCAGACGGGGACTCCGGCCCAACAACTGCTGCTGCTTGAGCGCAAGGGAATATTGCAGGAAAGCTGGTTTCGCTTTGAGGCGGCGACAGACACCTATCAGCGCGTTCTGGCGATCGCCGAGCAGCAGCGTTCCCCCAGTGGCGACCTGATTCGATATCTGCGACGGGCGGTATACAACACTCAACAGGCCGAACAATTGGCAACGGCGATCGACTATCAGCGACGGTTGGTGCGTCAGTATGAGGCGATCGATCGAGACGACTTGGTGCCCCCGGTTAAACTCGCGATCGCCCGCAACTATCGCAATCTTGGGCAACTGGAGCAAGCGGTGGACTTTTACCAGGCCGTCTATGCCGAATCCCTCGATCAAGACCTCAGCAGCTACGCCCGGGATGCGGTGGCTGACCTGGCCGTGATTTATCTGGCTCTTGATCGCCCCGATGATGTGGAATACCTCTATGAACAGCAGCTTGCCGTTGAGCGCTTGTCCTACAACGGCTACAACATCATGCAGGTGTTTGACCAACTGGGTCAGTTCTATGAAGGGCAGGACAACCTTGATGCGGCGATCGCCGCCTACCGAGAGGGATTGATTCTAGCCCGCCACCTCAATCACCGTACCGCTTATTTTGAAAGCCGAATTCAGCAGATTCAGATTGCCCAGGGCGTCTTGACCCTTGAGGTCGCAGAATCTCACCTAACAGAATCAACCGAGCGCAGGCTCGATAGTCCCGATACGTGGCAGGGCAACCGCCTCAACACGGGCAATGTGTTGCGAAATCTCCCTGAGTAAACTCGGCAGGACTCACACATTTGAAGAGACTGAGACGGCAACACGCTAAAGTCCCCCGGTTGTCGTCACGCTCAAGATGAGGGGAAAGGGGAGGTTCCAGCCCGACAGCGCGGGTTCAGAGCGTTGAACTGCGCCGGGTTTCCCCGAATAAGCCTGAGTATGAGATCGCCCGCCTTCTCACCAGGAGGCGGGCGATTTCTGGCTGATTCAGCGATCGGGTATTCACCCATTAAGACGCCGGAAAAACCGATCAGGTGCCCACGGTCCACGAGCTGATGTAGATCCGCTGTTCTTCCGTCAGAGCATCAATTTCGATACCCATCGCTTGCAGCTTCAGGCGGGCGATTTCCTTATCCACCTCAGCCGGAATGGAGTGCAAACCAGGCTGCAACTGGCCCTTGTTCTTGACCAGGTATTCGCAGGCGAGGGCTTGGTTCGCAAAGCTCATATCCATCACGGCGCTGGGGTGGCCCTCCGCCGCCGCCAGGTTGACAAGACGACCTTCACCCAACACAATAACCGACTTGCCCGAGGTGAGGAAGTATTGCTCGGTGAAGTTGCGCACCTGCTTTACTTCGCTCGACATTTCCTTCAGGGCTTGGAGATCGATCTCGATGTCAAAGTGGCCGGAGTTGCAGACGATCGCGCCGTCTTTCATGGCCTCAAAGTGTTCCTTGCGGATAACGTGCTTGTTGCCCGTCACCGTGATGAAGAGATCCCCTTGGGGCGCAGCCTGTTCCATCGGCATGACGCGGAAGCCATCCATCACTGCCTCGATCGCGCGGGTGGGGTCAATTTCCGTAACAATCACATTGGCTCCCAGCCCCCGGGCACGCAGGGCCGTCCCTTTGCCACACCAGCCGTAGCCCGCCACCACGATATTTTTGCCCGCCAGCAGAATGTTTGTGGCGCGGATGATGCCGTCCAGGGTAGATTGGCCCGTGCCGTAGCGGTTGTCAAAGAAGTGCTTGGTGTCGGCGTCGTTGACGTTCATCGCCGGGAAGCTGAGCACCCCGTCGTTGAACATGGCGCGCAGGCGCACGATGCCAGTGGTGGTTTCTTCGGTGGTGCCGATGATGTCCGCAAGCTGGCCTTGGCGCTCTTTAACGAGGGTGGCGACGACATCGCTGCCGTCATCAATGATGATGTTGGGGCGATGGTCGAGGGCGGTTTCGACGTGACGGTGGTAGGTGGCGTTGTCTTCGCCTTTGAGGGCAAACACGGGGATGCCGTAGTCTGCAACGAGGCTAGCCGCTACGTCGTCTTGGGTGGAGAGGGGGTTGCTGGCGATGAGCATCGCGTCTGCGCCGCCATTTTTGAGGGCGATCGCAAGGTGTGCGGTTTCTGTCGTGACGTGGCAGCAGGCCGAGATGCGAATGCCTGTAAGGGGCTTTTCTTCTGCAAAGCGAGCCTGGATCTGCCGCAGAACGGGCATTTCGCGCCCCGCCCACTCGATGCGCTGCTTGCCTTGGGGGGCAAGGCTAATGTCTTTAATGTCGTAGTTGAGTTGAACTTGAGTTGCGGTCATGGATTTTGAGTTAACGTTTGCAAGGCTTATGGGTTAGGGGGATAGCGCGATCGCCTGCCCAACCCTCAGGGAAATCCCGTCTCCGGTTCACGCGATCAACCCTCAGCTTACCTAGCATATCGAAAATTCCTGAGCGCCTCAGTCCTAGAATGCCGTTGGGAGCATTCGCCTAGGTTAACGGCAGGTTGTCGGGGTCAACCCCGAGCGATCGCAGGTAAGCTGCCATCCGCTCGGCGCGTTGGCGTTCTTGCTCGGCGCGTTGGCGTTCTTGCTCGGCGCGTTGGCGTTCCTGTTCAAACTGCTCGTTCAGTTCGACGGGCGTCAAAAACCGCCGACCATCGGGGCGATAGATTTGGAGTTCCCCCGAGTCGGTCTGAAACTGAATGCCGAGACGAGGACTGCGATACCCATGCATTTGGGGGATGCGCATTAGATAGTCACCCTGGCGCTGCCACCCGCGCAGATCAAAGGTATCTGGGTCGTAGATGTAGTATTCTTCAACGCCATAGGTTTCATAGAACTGAAA